>DASWIC010000096.1:0-9793 GCA_036397875.1 Burkholderiales bacterium | reverse complement strand
GTCATCATGGGCCAGCCGACCTTCGGCAAGGGCTCGGTGCAGACCATATTGCCGCTCGGCAACAACACCGCGATCAAGCTCACCACGGCGCGTTATTACACGCCGAACGGACGCTCGATCCAGGCCAAGGGCATCATGCCGGACATCCCGCTCGACGACGAGGCGAGCGAGCGCGCCGCGAGCCTCAAGGTGCGCGAGGCCGACCTCAGCAAGCACCTCACCGACAACGGGAAGGACGCCAAGGAGGAGGCGCGGGCGAAGGCCGCGGTCGCCGCGGCGCAACAGTTCAACTTCACGCCCGCCCCGCGCCCGAAGGATATCGACGAGAAGCTGATGCGGCCCCAGCCCGGCGAGATCGTGTCCGAGCACGACTACGAGCTCAACCAGGCGGTCGCCTTCCTGAAGAGCCGCGGCGGCGACATCAAGGTCGCGAACTGACGCGGCGCTTCGCCGCGAGCAACGCCCGGCGACCGCCGGGCGTTTCGCTGTACACTGGCAAATCCCCCCTACCCCCCTTTGTCAAAGGGGGGCGCAAGGCGCGGGGGATTTATCCACATGAACGACGAACAGCTGCTGCGCTATAGCCGCCATATCCTGCTGCCGCAGATCGGGATCGAAGGCCAGCAGCGGCTCCTCGCCGCGCGCGCACTGGTGATCGGCGCGGGCGGGCTCGGCTCGCCGGTCGCGCTCTATCTGGCCTCGGCGGGTGTCGGCGCCATCACGCTCTGCGACAACGAGGAGGTCGACCTCACCAACCTCCAGCGCCAGATCGTGCACCGCATGGAATCCATCGGCAGGAAAAAGGTGGAGTCGGCGCGCGACACGCTCGCGGCGATCAACCCTGGCGTTGCGGTCACGGCGCTGGCGGAGCGGGTGGACGGCAAGCGTCTCGAGGCGCTCGCGGAGCAGCACGACATCGTAATCGACGGCAGCGACAACTTCGCCACCCGCCACGCGGTAAACCGCGCGTGCGTGAAGCTCGCGAAGCCGCTGGTGTCGGGCGCAGCGGTGCGGTTTGACGGCCAGGTCTCGGTGTTCGACCTGCGGCTGCCCGGCTCGGCGTGCTATGCCTGCCTATTTCCGGAATCCGGCGAGTCCGAGGACGTGCGCTGCGCGGTCATGGGCGTGTTTGCGCCGTTGACGGGCATCGTCGGATCGATCCAGGCGGCTGAAGCCCTGAAGCTGCTCGCCGGCGCCGGGGAGACGCTCAACGGGCGGCTGTTGCTACTGGATGCGCTCACCATGCAGGTGCGCACCATCAAGCTCAGAAAGGACCCGGCCTGCGCCGTGTGCGGGGCTGAGTCCGGCGGACGCTAGCTAGCGGCTCGCGCTTAACAGCGCCTCAAGATCGCGCAGCACCTGCGCCACATCGGGCGGGTTGCGCCCCTGGTGGGCCAGCAGCACGCGGGCCGGGAAATCCATCAGCGTCGGCACGTGGCCGGTGTTGCGGATCTTCGCCGCCGTGGTCAGGGTCGGCCCGAGGTGCGTCGACTTGTAGCCCGCTCTCTGGCTCTCGATGGCATCGACGATCGCCTGCTGCGCGCGGGCGATGCCGACCAGCAGTTCCGCGATGTGTTGGGTCGTCAGGTTCGCCATCGTTCACCTCCCCGTTATAGACCTGTCCGGTCCGATCGCGCCGCGTTCAAGCGATCACGCCCTCCATGAGCTGGCGCCATTGCTTTGCCCACAGCTCGACGGGATCGCGCTTGAAGCCGCTCTTGGCGAACTGGTGCCAGCGTCCCGTGACGAAGCTCATGATCAGGTTCGCCTGCGCGGCGATGTCCACGTCCTGCGCGATCTCCCGCTGGCTCACGCCGAAGCGCAGCGCCTGCTTCAACGCGGCCTCCAGGCGGTCGTGCAGCTGGTTGATCCGGGTCTGCAGCCGCTCGTCCTCGTTCACCAGCGCGTCGCCGACCAGCACGCGCGTCATGCCGCGGTTCTTCTGCGCGAAGGCGAGCATGACGCCGATGATGGCCTCGAGCTGGCGCACACCGCTTTTTTCCTCGCCGGTGATCTTGTTGATGAGCGCGAACAGCGTCTGCTCGACGAACTCGATCAGGCCCTCGAACATCTCGGCCTTGCCCCGGAAGTGCCGGTAGAGCGCCGCCTCCGACACGCTCAGGCGCGCCGCGAGCGCGGCCGTCGTCGCCTTCTCGCCGGTGGGATTCTCCAGCATCTGCGCCAGCGTCTGCAGGATCTGGTGCTTGCGCTCCCCGGTCTTTTCCGACATCTGCGGCCCCGCCCTTATTGTAGATGCGCCAGCATGCGCGGCAACTCCAGCAGGTTCGCGATTTTCACGTCAACATGGCCCGGCGCGCGCTCCGCCCGTGTCACCCACACCGTCTTCATTCCGAGGCGGCCCGCGGCGCGCAGGTTCTCGAGAGAGTCCTCCACCATGATACAGCGTTGGGGCTTGAGATGGTTGGCGCGGCACAGGCGCAGGAAGCCGTGACTGTCGGGCTTGGGCCGGAAGCGCGCGCGCTCGATCGAGAACACGTCGTCGAACAGGTCGGCGATCGCGAGCGCCCTCAACACCGCGCGCGCGTAGTGCACCGGCGCGTTGGAGAACACGTACTTCCGCCCGGGCAGGCGCCTCAGGGTCAACCGCAGCTGCGGCTCATGCACCAGCATGCGCTCGAGATCCGGAAACTGGTGCGTGTGCCACAGGAAGTGCCGCGGGTCGGCGGCGTGATGGCGCATGAGCCCGAGCAGCGTCGCGCCGTAGCGCTTCCAGTAGTGGCGCCGCAACTCGCCCGCCGCCGCCTCGTCCATGCCCAGATGCGCCTGGAGATACCCGGTCATGGCGCGGTTGATGTGCGGAAGGATGTGCGGCCGCGCATTGTGCAGGGTATTGTCCAGGTCGAAGATCCAAACGCGCCGCCACATGGCCGTGTTCCGCGTTTGAGCGCGGCGCGAGCGCGGCCGCGCTCAGCGGCGGCGGATCAGCGTGCCGACACCCTCATCGGTGAGGACCTCGAGCAGCAACGCGTGCTCGACGCGGCCGTCGATGATGTGGCAGGTGTTGACGCCGTTCTTCACGGCGTCGAGCGCCGAGCTGATCTTGGGCAGCATGCCGCCGGAGATGGTGCCGTCGGCGAACAGCTCGTCGATTTTCTTCGCGGAGAGCCCGGTGAGCAGGTTGCCGTTGCGGTCGAGCACGCCCGGCGTGTTGGTGAGCACGATCAGCTTTTCCGCCTTCAGGATCTCGGCCACCTTGCCGGCGACGAGGTCGGCGTTGATATTGTAGGTCTCGCCCTTCTTGCCCACGCCGAGCGGCGCGATCACCGGGATGAAGTCGTGGGTGTGCAGCCGGTGCACGATCTCCGGGTCGATGCTCTCGACTTCGCCCACCTGGCCGATATCGACCAGCTCGTCCGAGCCGCCCTCGGCGCGCACCAGCATCTTCTTCGCGCGGATCAGCCCCCCGTCCGTGCCGGTGAGGCCGACGGCACGCCCGCCGTGCTGGTTGATGAGATTCACGATCTCCTTGTTCACCTGGCCGCCGAGCACCATCTCGACGACGTCCATGGTCTTCGCATCCGTCACCCGCATGCCCTGGACGAACTCGCCCTTCTTGCCGAGCTGCTTCAGCAGCTCGTCGATCTGCGGGCCGCCGCCGTGCACCACCACCGGGTTCATGCCGACGAGCTTGAGCAGCACGACGTCGCGCGAGAAGCTCTTCTTCAGCTTGTCGTCGGTCATCGCGTTGCCGCCGTACTTGATGACGATGGTCTTGCCGTGAAAGCGCTGGATGTACGGCAGCGCCTCGGCGAGGATCTTCGCCCGGTCGGCGGCGGTGGTGCCGGTCAGTGCCATGAATTGCTCGGGCGGGTGCCGTTGTCGGCGGCTATTCTACGGGAAAAAAAGCGCGCGTTGAACGGCGGAGCTTGCTCCGTCCGTTCGAACGCGCGAAGTTAAACCGGCGGCCACGCCGTCCGGGTTCAACCTTATTGGATGGTTATCCGCTTCGCCTGCACTGCGGCCTTCTTCGGCAGCGTCAGCTCCAGCACGCCGTTCGCGTACTTGGCGCTGGTGCCGGACTCGTCGACCGCCTGGCCGAGCGTAAACGCGCGATACACCTTCCCATAGTAGCGCTCCGAGCGCAGCACGCGCTCGCCGTTCTTCGCGTCCTTCTCGCTCTTCACTTCGGCGCTGATGGCCACGGTGTCGCCGTCGATGCTCACGCTGATGTCTTCCTTGTTCACGCCGGGAATCTCGGCGCGGAGCAGGTATGACTTGTCGTTCTCGGACACGTCCACGCGGAACTGCGCGACGCCAGCCGGCGCTTCGTAGCTCACCGGGCGCACGAAGAAACCGCGGAACAGGTCGTCAAACGCCTCGTCAAACGGGTTGTAACGCGTAATGCTTGCCATATCGGCTCTCCATATTTCAATTGGGCGCTGAATGCGCCGACAACCCAGATATGGGAGCCGATCCAGTAATTTCAAGACGGTTCGGCGCAACCGCATAGCCGCTTGATTCTGGCGCATTTTCTGGCCGGTGCGCGATCGTCGATCGCGCGCATCCGCTTTGATATAATCGCCGCCGCATGCGCTCGCTTCCGCTTCTGCTGCTGTCGATACTCCCGTCCGTTCTCAACGCCCAGCAAGAACCGCCCGCGCTCCCGGCCGCGCCCGCCATCGCGGCCAAGGCCTACCTGCTGCTCGACTTCAACAGCGGCCAGACGCTGGCCGCCCACAACGCGCAGGTTCGCGTGGAGCCGGCCTCGCTCACCAAGCTGATGACGGCGTATCTGACGTTCTCCGCGCTCGATGAGAAACGGATCCGACTCGACCAGGTGGTGCCCGTCTCCGAGTTCGCGTGGCGGACCGAAGGCTCGCGCATGTTCATCGAGCCGAGGAAGCCGGTCACCGTCGCGGAGCTGATCCAGGGCATGGTCGTGCAATCCGGCAACGACGCCAGCATCGCGCTCGCCGAGGCGATCGCCGGCAGCGAGGAGGCGTTCGCGGCCATGATGAACCGCGAGGCGCGCCGGCTGGGACTGGCGGACACGCATTTCGCCAATTCGACCGGGCTGCCGCACCCGCAGCACTATTCCACCGGGCGCGACCTCGCCGAGCTTGCCGCGGCCGTGATCCGCGATTTCCCCGGGCGCTACGCCCTCTATTCGCAGCGGGAGTACCGCTACAACAACATCACGCAGGCCAACCGCAACCGCCTGCTGTGGGCCGATCCGACGGTGGACGGCATGAAGACCGGCTACACCGAGAACGCCGGCTATTGCATGGTGAGCTCGGGCAAGCGCGGCGAGCGCAGGCTAGTTTCCGTCGTGCTGGGCGCGGCGAGCGAGGCGGCCCGGGCGATCGAGAGCCAGAAGCTGCTCAATTACGGATTTCGCTCCTACGACAGCATCCGCCTCTATCCCGGCAGGGAGCCCGTGATCACGCTGGAAGTGTTCAAGGGCGCCGCCAACAGCGTGGGCGCAGGCTTTCTTGCGGACCTTTACCTCGCCCTGCCGCGAGGCCAGGGCGAGAAGCTGCGGGCGCGCGTCGAGAGCGCGCAGCCGCTGCTCGCCCCGATCCGGGCCGGGCAGCGGATCGGCACGTTGAAGCTCACGCTCGACGACAAGCCGTATCGCGAGGTCCCGGTGGTGGCGCTCGACAGCGTGCCGATGGCGGGCGTCCTCGGGCGCGGCTGGGACGCGTTGCGGCTCATCTTCCGCTGATCCCGTTGCGGCTGCGAAGTGGAGAGCCTGTCTCAATAATAGGCGCGTGATGCGTTGTGGCCAGGACGGGATGGATGCGAGGCGCACGGCGCAGGCCATATGTCGATATGGTCAAGCCGGGCAACAAAGCAGACGCCCGTCCTGGCCGCAACCCGAAGGGACGGGGCGATCTGCGCGCATCTTGTTGTCGGTAGCCCTTGCAATATCGACATATTGCTGCGGGCTATCCTCCTAAAGCTGCATCCCACCTCGCCTCCGTCGCACACGTGCCTATTATTGAGATAGGCTCTAAACTTGAAACGTCGATTCCCCGGCACCACCGCGCGAGGCTGACGATGAGCGATACGGCGTATTTGAACGGCGAATTCCTGCCCCTCGCCGAGGCGCGTATCCCGGTGCTCGACCGCGGCTTCATTTTCGGCGACGGCGTCTACGAGGTGATTCCGGTCTATTCGCGGCGCCCGTTCCGGCTGCCCGAGCACCTCCGGCGCCTGCAGCGCAGCCTGGATGCGATCCGGCTCGGCAATCCGATGACCGATTCGGACTGGACGCGGCTGGTAAACGATCTCGTCGCGCGCCACGCGGGCGAGGACCAGTCGGTGTACCTGCAGGTGACACGCGGCGCGGCGAAGCGCGACCACGCCTTCCCGAGCGCCACAAAGCCGACGGTGTTCATGATGTCGAGCCCCCTGGTGACGCCCCCGAGAGAGCAGGTCGAGCAGGGCGTGCCCTGCATCACGGCGACCGATTACCGGTGGCTGAAATGCGACGTGAAGTCGGTGTCGCTGCTCGCCAACTGCCTGCTGCGGCAGCTCGCGGCCGAGGCCGGCGCGGTGGAAGTAGTCCTGTTCCGTGACGGCTGCCTCACCGAAGCTTCGGCAAGCAATGTGTTCGTGGTCAGGAACGGCAAGCTGCTCGGGCCGCCGAAGAACCACCTGATCCTGCCCGGCATCACCTACGACGTGGTGCTCGAGCTGGCCGCGGCGAAAAGCATCGCGGTCGAGCTGCGCGCGATTCCCGAGCAGGAAGTCAGGGGCGCCGACGAGCTCTGGGTAACGTCATCGAGCAAGGAGGTGCTGGCGGTGGCCACGCTCGACGGCAAAGCAGTCGGCGGCGGCAGGCCGGGTCCTGTGTTCCGGACGCTCCACCAGGCGTTCCAGGAATTCAAGCGCAAGGTGATGAGGCAAGCGGCATGAGCGGGCCAGGGCGCAGGGCCACCGACGCGCTGTCTCCTCAATTACGATGCCGTGTCTGAGGTGGCGGCATGAGCGATGCCGTGTCTGACGTGGACGCATGATCGCCGACACGCAGCTCGCCGAATATCCCTGCGAATTCCCGATCAAGGTCCTCGGGCACACGCGGGCGGGTTTCGCCCAGGCGATCCTCGACATCGTCCGGCGCCACGCGCCGGAGTTCGACGGCGCGGCGATGGAAATGCGGTCGAGCAAGCGCGGCAAGTACCTGAGCCTCACCTGCGTGGTCCGCGCCACTTCGCGTGAGCAGCTCGACCGCCTCTACCGCGAGCTGTGCGACCACCCGATGGTGGTCATGGTGCTCTGAAGACCGTGACTCGAGACGGCACCATTCCGCGTGCCGGTCACTGTTCACCGGTCACTGCTTCTTGGATGCCTTCTTCTTTTTGATTCTTCCCGGCCGCGTCTTTCCGTAACTGCCGCGGAACAGCTTGCCGCGGCGCGTGCGCTGGTCACCCTTTCCCATTCGTTCTCTCCTGCGGTCGAATTCCGACCCGATTGTAGCATTGCGCCCGCTGCGTCAACCTCGCAGAGCCTGAATCTCCCGGTCGTGCACGCGCGCGAGGAGCAACTGCGACATCGTCGCTCCCACCAGCGCGAGGAACATGTCCCACTGGGTGTCCCACTCGTCGCCCTGGGTGCCCAGGAAATGGTCCGCGCCCTGCCCCAGCGCGAGCGCGGCCCACCATTCGATCATCTCGTAGACGGCGCTCAACGCCAGTGCGATGCAGGTGGTGACGAAGAACAGAAATCCACCGGGCGCCAGCCTGAATGTGCGGATCAGGACCTCGCGCGCGACGATGGCGGGAATGAATCCCTGCGCGAGGTGCCCGAAGCGGTCGTACGGGTTGCGCTCGAACCCGAGCCACTCCTGGACCCAGTAGCCGACCGGGACCTGGGCATAGGTGTACGCGGCGCCCAGCATCAGGATCAGCCCATGGACGCAGATAAGACCGTACGCCAGCCTGGTGAACGGAAATCTTTCGCGTGTCGCGAGCAGGAGCGGCGCGGCGATCAGCACCGGCGCAACCTCCAGCACCCACGTGGCGCGGTCGTACGGTGCGATGCCGGACGCAACCAGGCCAACGAGCCAGGCGGCCATCACCGCGGCAACCATGCGCCCTGCACCAGGCCGGATCGATTGCTCGGCGCTCACTTGCGCTTTCGTATCGTCGCCAGCTCGGCCGCGTAGATCTGGGCGAAGTCCGCGGCGGGGCTATTCAGCGATTCCGGCATGCGCTGGCACTGGTCGCGCAATTCCTCCTTGCCCAGGCCGAGCAGCGTATCGCGGTATTCCTTCCGCTCCAGGAGTATCGCGCCCTCGTACTTGCCGATGTTGCGCACGTAATCGTCCTTGTCGCTGGATGCGGCGAGTACCATCGACTTGACGCGACGCTCCAGGTCCTCGATCAGCGACTGGTGCTGCGCCTGCCAGAGCGCGAACGCCTTGCCGTTGGCGGCGCGCGCGGCGGGAAGCGCCGTATCACACGCCTCCTTCAGGGCGAGCATCCGCTGGTAGCCGCCGTAGACGCGCCCGAGATCGGTTGCGTAGGTATCGGGGGGCTGGGCCGTGGCGGCACCGACCGCCAGTGCCAGCGCCGCGAAGAGCAGGGAATATCCGTTCATGATGCTCGATTCATGCGGTGCACCGTCCGGGGATTGGCATTGTGCTACCGTAAGGATTATCTTGCCAGAACCGACATGTCTGTAACCAGCATCGCAGTCGACGCGGCGACCCTGGGGCGCAAGCCTGCGCCCGAAGTGCGCCTGCGGCGCCTGGGTCGCGTGGAATACGAGCCAACCTGGCGCGCGATGCAGAAGTTCTCCTCGGAGCGCGCTGCGGATGCCGCGGATGAGATCTGGCTGCTCGAGCATCCGCCGGTTTACACGCTGGGCGTCGCGGGCCGGGCGGAGCACCTGCCGCGCGCTGCAAACGGCATAGCCGTGGTGCGGACCGATCGTGGCGGCCAGGTCACCTACCACGGTCCGGGCCAGGTCGTGGTCTACACCCTGCTCGACCTGCGGCGCCGCGGCCTGACGGTGCGGCCGCTGGTCCGGCTGCTGGAGCTGTCCGTGATCGACCTGCTCGCCGCCTGCGGCGTGGCGGCCGAGGGGCGCGTCGAGGCGCCGGGGGTATACGTCAACGGCGCCAAGATCGCCGCGCTGGGGCTGCGCATCCGCGACGGCTGCTGCTACCACGGCCTGGCGTTCAACGTGGACATGGATCTCTCTCCGTTTCATGCCATCGACCCGTGCGGCCACCCGGGGCTGGCGGTGACGCACGCGCGCAGCCTCGGCATCACGGAAACCCCGGAAGTCCTGGGCGGGAAGCTCGTCCGGGCGGTATTGGAGAGGCTCCCATGAGCGCGGTGGGAGAAAAACAGAAGGGCCGGCTGAAGACCGCGCGCATCCCGGTCAAGGTGGTGCCCGCCGCGCCGCTCGCGAAACCGGACTGGATTCGCGTGCGCCTCGGAAACAGCGAGCGCTTCCAGGAGATCAAGAGAATCCTGCGGGAGCATCGCCTGCACACGGTGTGCGAGGAAGCGACCTGCCCCAATATCGGCGAGTGCTTCGGCAAGGGCACGGCGACCTTCATGATCCTGGGGGATCTTTGCACCCGCCGCTGCCCGTTTTGCGACGTGGCGCACGGCAGGCCGCTGCCGCCCGATGCCGAAGAGCCGGCGAATCTCGCCCGCACGATTGCCGCGCTCAAGCTCAGGTACGTGGTCATCACCAGCGTCGATCGGGATGACCTGCGCGATGGCGGCGCGATGCACTTCGCCGCGTGCATCCGCGCGGTGCGCGCGCTCTCGCCGCAGACCCGGATCGAGGTGCTGGTGCCCGATTTTCGCGG
>DASWIC010000095.1:0-12523 GCA_036397875.1 Burkholderiales bacterium | reverse complement strand
CCGGCGTCGGCGGCTACGCCAAGGTGATGAGCGAGGGCTTCCTTAAGGCCCAGCGCGAGACCTTCGCGCGGCAGGCGAAGGAGGTGGACATCATCATTACCACCGCGCTCATCCCGGGCCGGCCGGCCCCCAAGCTGATTACCGCCGAGATGGTGCGCTCGATGAGCCCCGGCAGCGTCATCGTCGACCTCGCCGCCGAGCAGGGCGGCAACTGCGAGCTGACCCAGCCGGGCAAGGTGGCGGTCAAGCACGGCGTCACCCTCATCGGCTATACGGACCTGCCGAGCCGGCTCGCCCGGCAGTCGAGCACGCTGTATGCGACCAACCTGCTGCGCCTGACCGAGGAGCTGTGCAAGGCGAAGGACGGCTCGATCAACGTCAACATGGAAGACGAGGTGATCCGCGGCACCACGGTGATAAAGGAGGGCAAGATCACCTGGCCGCCGCCCGCGCCCAAGCTGTCGGCCGCGCCGGCGCCGCCGGCCGTCGCGAAGCCCGCCGTGCCGGCCCCGCCCAAAGCGCACGGCCACGGGGGAGCGGGTGCGCCGATGCCGCTCAAGGCCACCGCAATTTTCTTCCTCGCGGCCGCGGCGGCCTTCTGGTTCATCGGCGCCTACGCGCCGCCGGCGTTTCTCGGCCACTTCACCGTGTTCGTGCTCGCCTGCTTCGTGGGCTACATGGTGATCTGGAACGTCACGTCCGCGCTGCACACCCCGCTGATGAGCGTCACCAACGCCATCAGCAGCATCATCGCCATCGGCGCGCTGGTGCAGGTCGCCCCGCCGGTTTCGGAGGCCGGCGATCGGCCCGAGAGCTGGATCGTCGGCCTCGCGGTGCTGAGCATCGCGCTCGTCGCGATCAACATGTTCGGCGGCTTCGCGGTGACCCAGCGCATGCTCCAGATGTTCCGCAAGTAGGGGGAGACGAGCCATGTCCGCGACTCTCGTCACTGCCTCCTACCTCGGCGCGGCGATATTGTTCATCCTGAGCCTCGGGGGACTCTCCAATCCCGAGACGTCCCGGCGCGGCAACCTGTACGGGATGACCGGCATGGTCATCGCGGTGCTGGCGACGGTGTCCGGGCCGAACGTCACGTCCGCCGGCTACGCGTGGATCGTCGGCGCCATGCTGGTGGGCGCGACCATCGGCCTCTACGCCGCGCGCGTCGTCAAGATGACGCAGATGCCCGAGCTGGTCGCGCTGATGCACAGCCTGGTGGGCCTCGCCGCGGTGCTGGTCGGGTTCGCCAACTACATCGATCCCGCGGCCTCCGCCCATTTCAAGGGCGCGGAGAAGACCATCCACGAGCTGGAGATCTACATCGGGGTGCTGATCGGCGCGGTGACCTTCTCCGGGTCGGTGATCGCCTTCGGCAAGCTTTCCGCCAAGATCAGCGGCAAGCCGGTGCTGCTGCCGGGACGCCACTGGCTCAACCTGGCCGGACTGCTGGCGGTGGTCTGGTTTGGCGGCCAGTTCATCAGCGTGCATTCGATTTCCGAGGGCATGACGCCGCTCATCGTCATGACCGCCATCGCGCTGCTCTTCGGCATACACATGGTGATGGCGATCGGCGGCGCGGATATGCCGGTGGTGATCTCGATGCTGAACAGCTACTCGGGCTGGGCGGCGGCGGCGACCGGCTTCATGCTGTCGAACGATCTCCTGATCGTCACCGGCGCGCTGGTGGGATCGAGCGGCGCGATTCTCTCCTACATCATGTGCCGGGCGATGAACCGCCACTTCCTCAGCGTGATCGCGGGCGGCTTCGGCACCGAGGGCGGGTCGCCGGCGGGCGCCGGCGGAGGAAAGGGAAATGAGCCGGCCGGCGAAGTCTTTCCGATTTCCGCGGTCGAGACCGCGGAGCTCCTGCGCGGCGCGAAAAACGTGATCATCGTGCCGGGCTACGGCATGGCGGTGGCGCAGGCCCAGCACGCGGTGTATGAGCTCACCAAGCAGTTGCGTGAAAAGGGCGTCAACGTGCGCTTCGGCATCCACCCGGTGGCCGGCCGCATGCCCGGCCACATGAACGTGCTGCTGGCGGAAGCGCGCGTGCCCTACGACATCGTGCTCGAGATGGACGAGATCAATGCGGACTTCCCGGATACCGACGTCGCCATGGTCGTCGGCGCCAACGACATCGTGAACCCGGCGGCCCAGGAAGACCCCACGAGCCCGATCGCCGGCATGCCGGTGCTGGAAGTCTGGAAGGGCAAGACTTCCATCGTGATGAAGCGCAGCATGGCGTCCGGCTACGCGGGCGTAGATAATCCGCTCTTCTACAAGGAGAACAACCGCATGCTGTTCGGCGACGCGAAGAAGATGCTGGACGAAGTGCTGGGCGCGCTGAAGGCCTGAACGCCGGCGCGGGCTGGATGTGCTTGACCGCTCTTGCCGGATACGAGCATGATTCAGCGTAGCAGTCGTTTCCCGACGATAAAAAACGGAGGAGCTTGTATGAGTGGCATACGCACGCTGGGTATCGTCGCGGTCGCGACGCTGTCACTGAGCCTGGCGGCTCAGGCCCGTGCCGCATTTCCCGAGAAGGACATCACCATCATCATCCCGTTCAGCCCCGGCGGAGGCATGGACACGACCCCGCGCGCAATCGCGGGGCCGATGAGCAAGTACCTGCCCAACAACGTCAAGGTGATACCGAAGAACATTCCGGGGGCGGGCGGGCGCCGGGGCTATGCCGAGCTGATGCGTTCCGCACCCGACGGCTACACCATCTCCATCATTAATTTCCCGGGCGCCGCGATTCCGTCGCTTACCGGTGAGAAGGTCACTTACGACATCAACAAGTTCGTCTGGGTGGCGCGGCTGTCGAACAGCGCGTATCTGATCGCGTCCGCCGGCAAGAACGACGCGATCAAAACGTTCGCCGATTTGAAGAAGCTTGGCCGGCCGGTCAAGATGACGCACACCGGGTACGGCTCGACCGCGTACTCGGCCGCCGGCATCGTGCGCGATGCGATGGGGATCGAGTCGACGCCGCTCACCGGCTACAAGAGCTCGCAGGAATATATCGTGGGCATGATCCGCGGCGACGGCGACGCGACCATCGCGCCGGTCGAAAGCTTCTACAAGTTCGTGGCCTCGGGCGATGTGAGGGCGCTGGTGACGTTCGAGGCGAAATCGACGCTGCCCGGCGTGCCGACGGTCCGCTCGCTCGGCTACGAGGAGCTCGAGGGGCTCGGGGTCGACCGTATCGTGGCGGCGCCCCCGGGTACGCCCGATTCCGTCCGCAGAATCATTTCGGAAGCGATCATGAAGGCGATCCAGGATCCGGAGGCCCAGGCCTGGGCGAAGAAGGTCAGGCGCCCGTTCGACCCGATGGACACCGACGAGGTGACGGCCTACCTGAACAAGTCCATCGCGTTCTACACGAAGTACAAATCGAGCCTGCTGAAGCGCGACTAGTGCGGCGCCGCGCGGCGCCGGCGGGGGGAACCACCGTTCCTCCGCCGCCCGGTTGCGCCCGTCGCCGCACCGTCTGACGCAGCTGCCATGCTGGAATCCACGCTCCAAGCCTTCGAGCTCTTGTTCACCGTGCGCGGGCTGCTGTTTCTCGGCCTTGGCACGGTAATCGGGCTCGTCTTTGGCGTGATCCCGGGCCTCGGAGGCACGACCGCCATCGCGCTGCTGATCCCGCTCACGTTCGGCATGCAGCCCTACGAGGCGATCACGCTGATGGGCGGC
The DNA here is from genome assembly GCA_036397875.1 of Burkholderiales bacterium. GTDB lineage: Bacteria > Pseudomonadota > Gammaproteobacteria > Burkholderiales > SG8-41 > SG8-41. Next base: position 8,824 of record DASWIC010000095.1, on the reverse strand, counting down.
ATCATGGGGTCGGTTTCGTTCGGCGGCTCGATCACGGCGATCCTCATCAACACGCCGGGCATCGCGCCCGCGGCGGCGACGTGCTTCGACGGCTATCCCCTCGCGCAGCAGGGCAAAGCGGGGCTCGCGATCGGCGCCGCGGGCGCCGCGTCCTCGCTCGGGGGCCTGCTTGGCGTCGTCGTTCTGATTGCCGTAATCCCGCTCGCGAAGCAGATCGTGCTGCTGTTCGGGCCGCCCGAGTTCTTCATGCTCGCGATCATGGGGCTCTCCGCGATCGCGCTCTCGACCGGCGGCAGGTTCCTGCGCGGCCTCATCGCGGGCCTGGCGGGGCTGCTGCTCTCCTTCGTCGGCTACGATTCGGTAAGCGGCGGCATCCGCTTCACCGGGGGCATCGAATACCTGTGGGACGGCATCGCGCTGGTGCCTGCGCTGACCGGTCTCTTCGCAATCTCCGAGATGATCAACCTCTCGGTCAAGGGCGGTACCGTCGTCACCTCGGGACAGGCCAATGTCGCGATCACGCGGGTGATGGACGGCGTGCGCGCGGTGTTCACGCATTACCGCGTGACGCTGCGCGGCTCGCTGATCGGCACCTTCATCGGCGCGGTGCCCGGCGTGGGCGGGACGGTCGCGGCGTTCCTGTCCTACGCCTCGACGCTGCACGCGGACAAGGACCCGGCAAGCTTCGGCAAGGGCAACATCAAGGGTGTCATTGCGCCCGAGGCGGCGAACAACGCCAAGGACGGCGGCGCGCTGATCCCGACGCTCGCGTTCGGCATCCCGGGCAGCGCCGAGATGGCGATCTTCCTCGGGGTACTGGTGCTGCACGGCATGGAGCCCGGGCCGATGTTGCTGATCGAGCACCAAGGCATGGTGTTCACCCTGATCCTCGCGCTATCGGCATCCTGCGTGCTCGCGACCGTGATGGGGCTGGCGGTCACGCGGCAGCTCGCGCTGATCACGCTCGTGGACGTGCACGTCCTGGTGCCCGCGGTGGTCGCGCTCTCGCTGGTCGGTGTCTATGCGCTGAACAGCAACATCGGAGACGTCCTCATCGCGTTCGCCTTCGGCGGCCTGGGCTACCTGATGATCCGCTTCCAGTACCCCCGAATCACGATGGTGATCGCACTGGTGCTCGGCGAGCTCGCGGAACGCGGCTTCCACCAGTCGATGATGATGTCAGACGGCGCGATATCGGTCTTTTTCACGCGCGGCATCTCGGCCGTGCTGTTTGCCATCACCGCCCTGATCCTGGTCGCGCCGGCTGCGCGGCTTCTGAACGAGTACCTGCGGTCCCGGGCGCGGGGCGTGAAGCCGCGCGCGGCTGCGGCGACGCCCGCATTGCAGGGGCGTGGCGCGCGGCTCGTGGTTCCGGCGCTGGTGCTCGCTCTCGCGCTCGCGATGATCGCGTGGGCGTACGGGCACGAGCCGCGCACGCGCTTGGTGCCGGCGCTCACGGCATGGACGCTGCTGGTCTTCGCGCTGCTCGACCTCGCCGCTGCCACCGGCACGAGACCGGGGAGGTTCATCGCGGCACTCTTCACCGGTTCGCTCGCCGGGCCGGAGGGCGACGACGGCAAGCCGCAGCCGTCGCGCCGGGTGCTCGCCGCCTGCGCGTGGGTGACGGGCTATCTCATCGCGGTGCTGCTCGTAGGGTTCCACCTGGCGACGCCGGTCTACGTCGCGCTGTTCGTCATCACGCGGGGCCGGATGTCCCTGCGCAAGGGCCTCCTCGCCGCGGCGGCGACGGAGGGCTTCATCGCCGTGACGTTCGAGTGGCTGATGCAGTTCCAGCTGTATCGCGGCCTGCTTTTCGGGTGAGCCTGAAGATCAGTCCCGCAGCGTCAGGCTCGAGCGCGCGCCGCCCATGCGCAAGGACTGCCGGGCGTTGCGCCGCCATTCCCACGGTGCGACGGGCGCCGGGTCCTGCCACAAGCCGCGGTGCGCCGCGCGCGCCTCGTTCTGGATGGCGATGAGCGGAGAATCCGGACGGACGTAGCGGACGAAGGTCCACGCGTAGCCCCGGCGCACCTGCTCGGCGTTCGCGTCCGTGCCGGCGCACGTAACGCGGGCGAGGGTGCGGTGATAGCGATCCTCGCCGCGGACATCGAGCGTCGCGATTTTCCCGAAGCACAGACCGGACAGCGACTGGCGGGACCGCGTGCCGAATGGCTGGCGCAGCTCGGGCGCGTCGATATCCGTCAACCGCACGCGCACCTGGCGGCGCTCGACCAGGACCGTCAGGGTGTCGCCGTCGTGCACGGACACCACCCGGCCCTGGACGTCCGCGACGGCGGGAGCAGCTGCGAGAAGTAGGAGACTAAGACAAAGGGTTGCGGGGAGGGGGCTGGCCAAGCTCGTCATGCCCGCGCCGGCGGGCATCCAGGAAATTCTGATTTCCCCTGGGTCCCCGCCTCCGCGAGGACGACGTCTTGATTCCCCTCCTGCCTGAGGAGGGGTGCTCGCTGAGCGAGCGGGGTGGTGGGAGGTCGCTTCATTGATTCAGCGCGATCCGGTCGCGCGCCTGCGGCGGGTTCTTCGCGAAGTAGCGCTTGATGCCGTTGAAGAGCGCCTCCGCGACCTTGTTCTGGTAGGCCGTGCTCCTGAGCCTCAGCTCCTCGGCCGGATTGCTGATGAAGGCCGTCTCCACCAGGATCGAGGGTATGTCGCTCTTCAGCACCGCGAAACCGGCCTGCTCGACGTCTGCCTTGTGCAGGTCGTTGACGCCGCCCAGCTCGGCCAGCACCGCCCGCCCGGCCTTCAGGCTGTCGTTGATCTGCGCCGTGATCTTGAGATCCGCAAGCGTCATCTTCAGATAAGGGTCCTTGCCCCGGAGATTCACGCCTCCGATCAGGTCGGCCGCATTTTCCTGGTTGGCGAGCCAGCTCGCGGCGGCCGACGTTGCGCCCCTCTCGGAGAGCGCGAATACCGAGGCGCCGCGCGCGTGCGGGCGGATGAACGCGTCGGCATGGATCGAAACGAAGAGATCCGCCCGCACCCGCTGCGCTTTTTCCACGCGCATCTGGAGCGGCAGGTAATAGTCGCCGTCGCGGGTCAGCACCGCGCGCATGTTGGGTTCCCTGTCGATCCGTGCCTTGAGCTTGTGCGCAATGGCGAGCGTGACGTTCTTCTCGTAGGTGCCGCGCCGCCCCCGCGCGCCGGGATCCTCGCCCCCATGCCCGGCGTCCAGCACCACGATGATCAGGCGCGCGGCCTCGGGACGCCGGGGCGCCGGGCGCCCGCCGGGCGCGCGGCCCGCGGAATCGGCGTCGGGAGATACGGCCCCGTCCTCGCCCTGCGCCTGGAGCTTGTCGAGAAACACGAGCAGGGGATCGGGCGGCTCCAGGGGGTAGACGTCTATCACCAGGCGGTGGCCGTAATCCCCGACCGGCGCGAGCGTGAACACCTGCGGCTTGATCTCGCTCTTCAGGTCGAACACCAGCCGCACCACCCCGGGCCTGAAATTCCCGATGCGCATGCCCTTGATGTAAGGGTCATTTGCGCTGATCTTCTCGGTCAGGCCGGACAATGCCTCGGTGACTTCGATGCCCTCGAGATCCACCGCCAGGCGCTCGGGGTCCTTCAGGCTCAGGACCGAGAACTTGAGCGCCTCCTGGCTCTCGAGCGTGATCCGCGTGTAGTCCGGCGCCGGCCACGTGCGCGCGGCGGTGATCTGGGTGCCGGATTGCGCCGTCGCCGGGCCGGGGAGGCCGGCCTGGAAGACAGCAGCAAGGAAAACAACGGTGACGAAGTAGAACGGCCGTGCCAGTGCGCGGCCGCGCGGGATACCTAGTGTTTCAGATGCTCTAAACAACGCCTTCCAGCCTCCGTGTCGGCGTCGACCTCAAGCTGTCTCCCCGGTCCAGCAATCCTCAGTTCGATTCTTATGTCCGCCGGGGGCACCACACCCGCAGCGTTATCGGGCCACTCCACCAGACAAACCGCGTCGGGACTGAAGTACTCCCTGAACCCGGCTTCTCCCAGTTCACGTGGATCGGTGAACCGATAAAAATCAAAGTGATACAAGTATAACCTAGAAAGTTCATAAGGTTCAACCAGGGCAAACGAAGGGCTTTTCACCCTTCCTTTATGCCCCAGTCCCTGGAGGATGCCCCGGGCGAGGGTAGTCTTGCCCGCACCGAGCTCGCCCGACAGGTAGATCACTAGACCGGGCTCAAGCGTTGGGGCGAGTTCGGCGCCGAACGCAAGGGTGTCAGATTCGGCTGGAAGATATCGAGTTATCAATGGCATCGGCGGATTATGATCTAAGTCTTCCTCTCCCCCAGTCGGAGGAGAGGGTAGGGTAAGGGGGGCCGTCATTCCCGCGAAGGCGGGAATCCAGGCAGTGCGGGCGCCCAACTGCGACTCGGACGGCAGGTTCCAGGCACAAAATGAGCGAAACTCAGAAAGCCGACCCCACGGCCCGGCGGCAGGCGGTGCTGGCGGTCATCTTCGGCGCAGCGGTCGGCGGACTGCTGATTGCCGGGTTCGATCACCTCCGCGAGCCGTTCCGCGAGTGGCTATTGTCCGATCCCGCGGAATTGCCGCGTCGCGCCAGATTGGCGATGTATGTATCCGCGTTCATCCTGTCCGTGCCCTTGATCGCCCTCGCCGTCTACCTCTGGCTGTTCGGGGCAAGAGTGCTGAGGGCGCAGAAGTTCCCGCCGCCCGGCGCTCGCGTCATACGCGATACGCCCGTCATCGGCGGGCCGGCCGCGGTGACTCGAGGACAGCTTATCCAGGTTCTCGCCCTGTGCCTGGGGTTGGGCGCCGCGCTCTTGTGGCTGTTCTTCTGGTGGCTTTCACGGACGGTCGGGCAGGGCGCTGCCTGACTCCACCATCCACCATCCACGCCGTACCTGATCGCGGTCAAGAATGGATATTAATTTGCCCTTTACGCAGGAACAGTTCTTCGCGGTGTTCGCCCGTTACCACGAAGGCGTCTGGCCGATACCGGTCGCGTTGAACGTCATCGCGCTACTGAGCATCGCGTTGCTGTTCGCGCGAGGCGCGTGGGCGAGCTTCGTCATCTCGCTGAACCTGGCGCTGCTCTGGGCGTGGATGGCCATCGTTTATCACATTGCGTTCTTCACGAGCATCAATCCGGCTGCATGGCTCTTCGGCATGGGATTCCTGCTCGGGAGCCTGGCGTTCGCCTGGTATGGAATCGCGAGGGCGGACCTGAACTTTCGGCGCGCCGCGGGCATCCGTGGCATTGCTGGAGCGGCGCTGATCGTGTTCGCGCTCGTTATTTACCCGGCGGCCGGCTATCTCCTCGGCCACCGGTTCCCGGCCGCGCCGACCTTCGGGTTGCCGTGCCCGACGACCATCTTCACCCTCGGTATGCTCCTGTTCGCAACCAGCCCGGTCCCGAAGCCCGTGTTGGTGGTGCCCCTGCTGTGGGCGGCGGTGGGGTCGCTGGCAGCGTTCCAGCTGGGGGTATATGAGGATTACGCTCTACTGATTGCCGGCAGTGTGACGATCGTAGTCATGCTGGTGCAGCCCGCTCCGGCTCAAACCACGCTTGACGCGACCGTGTGCGCCAAATGATCAACGCCTCATCACCCATCACTCATCACCCATCACCAGGAGTGAAGCAATATGAAAATTGACGGCCAATGCCACTGCGGCAACATACGATTCGAAGCGGAGGTGGATCCCGAGCAGGTGCGGATCTGCCACTGCACGGATTGCCAGAATTCGACCGGCTCCGCGTACCGCGTGAACGTTCCCGCGGCCAAGGGGACCTTCAAGCTGAGCGGTGGGCAGGTCAAGCAGTACGTGAAGACGACGGCGGAGAGCGGAAAGAAGCGGGTGCAGGGGTTCTGTCCCGAGTGCGGCACACCGATCTATTCGTCGCCGGATCATGGCACGGAGGTGGTCGGGCTGCGCGTCGGCGCGATCCGCCAGCGGGCGGAACTGGTGCCGAAGCTGCAGCAGTGGTGCCGGTCCTCGCTCCCCTGGGCGATGGACCTGCGCGAATTGCGGCAGGTCGCAAAACAGGCGAGCCGCTAGGCTTGGGAGTATCGTCATTCCCGCGACGGCGGGAATCCAGGCAGAGTGAGCGACCAAGAGATTTCCCCTCTCCCCTGGTGGGAGAGGGTAGGGTGAGGGGGTAAATGGTCGCCAAGGTAACTGAAAAAGCACCAGCGAAAGCTGAGTACGCAGCCCTTGCCGGAAACATCAAGCAGTGGGGCAACGAACTGGGTTTTCAGCAGGTTGGTATCGCCGACAGCGAGCTCGGCGAGGCGGAGGCACGACTGCTCGACTGGCTCGGCAAGGGCTTTCACGGCGAGATGGAGTACATGGCGCGCCACGGGAAGAAGCGCACGCGCCCCGCCGATCTCGTGCCGGGCACGCTGCGCGTCATCGCCGCGCGCATGAACTATTCGCCGCCCAGCGTGCGGGACAGCCACGAGGTCATGAAGGACAGCACCCGCGCCTTCATCTCGCGCTACGCGCTCGGGCGCGATTACCACAAGCTCATGCGGGCCCGCATGCAGCAGCTCGCCGACCGCATCGGGAAGGAAGTGGGCGAATTTCGGTACCGCGTCTTCACCGACAGCGCGCCGGTAATGGAAGTCGAGCTGGCGGGAAAGGCGGGCCTCGGATGGCGCGGCAAGCACACGCTGCTCCTCAACCGCGAGGCGGGGTCGTACTTCTTCCTGGGCGAGATCTACACCGACCTGCCACTGCCCGTAGATAAGGCGCAGGACGACCACTGTGGGACCTGCCAGAAGTGCATTGACGTTTGCCCGACGCAGGCCATCGTCGGGCCCTACCAACTCGACGCGCGGCGCTGCATCTCCTACCTCACCATCGAGCACAAGGGCTCGATCCCGGAAGAACTCCGCTCGCTGATCGGCAACCGCGTTTACGGCTGCGACGACTGCCAGCTCGTCTGTCCCTGGAACAAGTTCGCCTCACCAAGCGGCGAGCCGGACTTCGCGGTGCGAAACGGTTTAGATGACGTGACGCTGGTCGAGCTATTCGGCTGGAGCGAGGCAGAGTTTCATGAGCGACTGGCGGGCAGCGCGATACACCGAATTGGGTACGAGCGTTGGCTTCGAAACCTCGCGGTGGGACTGGGAAATGCGCCGACGTCAAATAAAGTGGTGGTAGCGCTGAAGATGCAGGCGCATCATCCCTCGAATCTAGTATGCGAGCACGTGAGCTGGGCGCTGGGACGGCACGGCGCTCGTGCTGAAACACGTGAGGGCGGGAGAGCGTGAGAACCGGTGTGGGAGGTCGCTTTCCTGCCATTCTGTTTCACGACTTCAGGACCTCCCAGGTTAAAGGGGCTAGGCTCGATTAATTCTAGGGGGGATAATTTGAAGACCAACTTCGTGCTGGTCGATTTCGAGAATGTTCAGCCCAAGAACGTGGGCCTGTTGAGCGGCCATTCGTTCAAGATAAAGGTTTTCGTGGGTGCCAGCCAAGCCAGGATCCCGTTCGAGTTGGCGCGCGCCCTTCACGCGTTCGGACCGGATGCCGAGTACATACAGATAGACGGGAACGGAAAGAACGCGCTCGATTTCCACATTTCCTACTACATTGGCCGATTGGCCGCGGAGACTCCCGACGCTTCCTTTTACGTGATATCGAAGGACAAGGGCTTTGATCCCCTGATCAAGCACCTCAAGGCGCAGGGGATCTCTTGCCAGCGCTCAAGCTCAATCGCCGATATCCAGGGAGTCAAGATATCCAGTTCCAAAACGATTTCGGATAGGGTCGATACGGTAAAGTCATTCGATTCCAGATCGATCCCGGAAAAGGTCGAAGCGATCATAAACAATCTGACAAAACGCAAAGCGGCGAAGCCTCGAAGGCTCAAGACACTCCGAAGTACCATCAAGGCTCTTTTCAAAGATAAGCTTGCAGATGCAGAGCTGGACGAGATCATCGAGCAACTGACAAGGCGCGGCGCAATAACTGCCGTCGATGGAAAAGTTAACTACGAACTGCCGTCATAGAGAATGCAACAAATAGGACACAGACTGCCCTTTCCGACGGGTAGAAAACGTAGTCTCTCCCCTATTTGTTACCACGTCTCACGCTGTTTTCATCATAGACACGAAGGAGAAGCGAAATGACTCTATGCCCCATCGCCCTGGCAGTCGGCTGCGTGAAGTGTCCGGCGTTCTCAGTGTGTCCACTGAAAGGCGTCATCGGCGATTACAAAGCGCCGGAACCGACGCAACCGAAGCAGCAGCCCGAAAAAAAGAAGTAACCGATTCAGGGCGCGGTCGAATCCTCCCTTATGATCCGGGTCGGACCTCCGCAACGCACCGATTGGGTGAGCGTCACCCGTATCTCGTCACCACCATTGAAGGAGTCTGCCAATGAAATTGACAACAAATATCGGGATGTTGTTATTGGCTGTCTGGCTCATATTGACCGGGCTGATACCGCTGCTCCATTTCAGCTTCGCCGGATTGGGCACTGTGATGGCCATCCTCGCCATCGCATCCGGCGTCTTGATCGTCGTCGGCCGATAGGTGGGTCCAGGCGTCAAGGCCGAGCTCGCGCTGTGGGCGAAGGTGGTCAAATCCTCCGGCCTGCGCATCGATTGAATACGGCATGACATCGATTGCCCCGTTCATCGCGCGGCTCATCCTGGCCGCGCTCGCCGCCACCGTGCCGCTTCGGGCAGCAGCCCAGGGGGAGCCGATAGGCATCGTGATCATGCACGGCAAGGGAGGAGCGCCGACCGGGTATGTCGCGACACTCGCCCGCATGCTGGAGGGGAAGGGCTATCTCGTCGCCAACCTCGAAATGCCTTGGTCCGGCAGGCGGAATTACGATGTGAGCGTCGAGCGCGGCG
>DASWIC010000094.1:0-9178 GCA_036397875.1 Burkholderiales bacterium | reverse complement strand
GAACGCGCCCCCGAGTCGATTCACGAATCACGAATCACAAATCACGCCTTTCCGGGATCGTAAGCAAGGTTGGGGGCAAGCCAGCGCTCAATTTCCCCGACCGGCATGCCCTTGCGGCGCGCGTAGTCCTCGATCTGGTCGCGCCCCACTTTCCCGACCGCGAAGTACTGCGATTCGGGGTGCGAAAAATAGAAGCCGCTGACGGCCGCCGCGGGGTACATGGCGTAGGACTCGGTCAGTCGCATGCCGATGCGCTCGGCCTTGAGCAGCTCGAACAGCGGCCCCTTTTCGGTGTGATCGGGGCACGCGGGATACCCCGGCGCGGGGCGGATGCCGCGGTACTTCTCCGCGATCAGTGCAGAGTGATCGAGCCCCTCATCTTTCCCGTAGCCCCAGAATTCCCGGCGCACGCGCTTGTGCAGCAACTCCGTGAACGCTTCCGCCAGGCGGTCGGCAAGCGCCTTCAGTAGAATGGCACTGTAGTCGTCGTGCTGGTTCTCGAATTCCTTGAGCTTCTTCTCGATGCCGATGCCGGCCGTGACCGCGAACGCGCCCAGGTAGTCGGCCACGCCCGAGCCTTTCGGCGCGACGAAATCCGCGAGGCACAAGTTGGGGCGGCCGGTCGGCTTCACGTTCTGCTGGCGCAGGTTGTGCCAGATCATCAGCGTCCGCGCGCGCTTGTCGTCCGCGTGGATCTCGATGTCCTCGGCGTTGACCGACGCCGCGGGAAAGAGACCGAACACGGCACTGGCGGCGAGCCACCGCCCCGCGATGATCTTCTTCAGCATGGCGCGCCCCTCGTCGTAGACATTGCGCGCGGCCTTGCCCACGACGGGATCCTCGAGTATCGCCGGGAACGGGCCCGACAGCTCCCACGCCTGAAAGAACGGGCCCCAGTCGATGTGGTCCGCGATCTCGGCGAGGTCGTAGTTCTTGAGGATGCGCGTGCCGATTACCTCGGGCCGGGGCGGCACGTACTCCGTCCAGTCGGTCTTCAATGCGTTGGCGCGCGCCTGGGAGAGGGACACGAGCTCCAGACCCTTCTTCCCCTCGTGCTGCCGGCGCACGCGCTCGTATTCGGCCTTCAGCTCCGCGACATAGCCCGCGCGCGCTTCGTCCGAGAGCAGGTTGCTGCATACGCCGACGCTGCGCGAAGCGTCCGCCACCCAGATTACCGGCCCGTGATAGTGGGGCGCGATCTTGACCGCGGTGTGGGTGCGCGAGGTAGTCGCGCCGCCGATCAAGAGCGGTAACTCGAAACCTTCGCGCTCCATCTCGCGCGCAACGTGCGCCATCTCCTCGAGCGAAGGCGTGATGAGGCCGGAGAGCCCGATGATGTCGCACTTCTCCTCGCGCGCGACCTGCAGGATCTTCTGCGCCGGCACCATGACCCCGAGATTGATCACCTCGTAGTTGTTGCACTGGAGCACCACCCCGACGATGTTCTTGCCGATGTCGTGCACGTCGCCCTTGACGGTCGCGACCACCATCTTGCCCTTGGCCCTGACGTCGCCCAGCTGCGCCTTCTCCGCCTGGAGGTACGGCTCGAGGTGGGCCACCGCCTGCTTCATCACGCGCGCGCTCTTCACCACCTGCGGCAGAAACATCTTGCCGGCGCCGAAGAGGTCGCCCACCACGTTCATGCCGTCCATGAGCGGGCCCTCGATCACGCGGATCGGGCGGCCGTACTGGACGCGCGCTTCCTCGGCGTCCTCCACGATCCAGTTGGTAATGCCCTGCACCAGCGCGTGCTTGAGCCGCTCCTCCACGGTCCTCTTGCGCCATTCGAGGTCCTCGGTGTCGCGCCGCGCGGTCCCCTTCACGTTCTCGGCGAACGTCACCATGCGCTCGGCCGCGTCCGGCCGGCGATTGAAGATGATGTCCTCCACGTGCTCGAGCAGGTCCTTCGGGATCTCCTCGTAGACGCCGAGCTGGCCGGCATTGACGATGCCCATGGTCATGCCGGCGCGGATCGCGTGGTAGAGAAACGCGGTGTGAATCGCCTCGCGCACCGGGTCGTTGCCCCGGAACGAGAACGAGATGTTGGAGAGTCCCCCGGAAATCTTCACGTAGGGCAGCGTCTGGCGGATGACGCGTGTCGCCTCGATATAATCCTTTCCGTAGTTCGCGTGCTCCTCGATCCCGGTCGCGATGGCGAAGATATTCGGGTCGATGATCACGTCCTCGGGCGGGAACCCCAGCTCGTCCACCAGGATGTGGTAGATGCTCTTGGCGATCCCGATGCGACGCTCGAGAGTGTCCGCCTGCCCTTTCTCGTCGAACGCCATCACCACCACCGCCGCGCCGTAGCGCCGCGCGAGCTTCGCGTGTTTCACGAATTCGTCCTTGCCCTCTTTCAGGCTGATCGAATTCACCACGCTCTTGCCCTGCACGCACTTCAACCCGGCCTCGATCACCTCCCATTTGGAGGAGTCGATCATCACCGGCACGCGCGAGATGTCCGGCTCGGACGCGATGAGGCTCAAGAAGGTCGTCATCGCCTGCTTCGAATCCAGCATCGCCTCGTCCATGTTGACGTCGATCATCTGCGCGCCGTTCTCGACCTGCTGGCGCGCGACCGACAGCGCTTCCTGGTAGTTGCCGGCGAGTACCAGCCGCGCGAACGCGCGCGAGCCGGTGACGTTGGTGCGCTCGCCGATGTTGACGAAGAGCGCATCGTCCCCGATGTTGAGCGGCTCCAGGCCCGAGAGCCGGGTCTTGCGCTCGATCACGGGCACCCGGCGCGGCGGCACGCCGGCGAGCGCCTCCGCAATCGCCCGGATGTGCGCGGGCGTGGTGCCGCAGCAGCCGCCGGCGATGTTGACGAAGCCGCTCTTCGCGAAATCGAGCAGATAGGCGGCGGTCTGCTCCGGCGTCTCGTCGTAGCCGGTCGGCGCGAGCGGATTCGGCAGCCCTGCGTTGGGATAGGCGCTCACGTAGGCGTCGGCGATCTTCGAGATCTCCTCGATGTAGGGGCGCATGAGCTTCGCGCCGAGCGCGCAGTTGAGTCCCACCGCGAGCGGGCGTGCATGCCGCACCGAGTTCCAGAACGCCTCCGGCGTCTGTCCCGAGAGCGTGCGGCCGGACGCGTCGGTGATCGTGCCGGAAACGATGACCGGCAGCCGCGCCCCTTTCTGCTCAAAAACCTCCTCGATCGCGAAGATCGCGGCTTTGGCGTTCAACGTGTCGAAGATGGTTTCGAGGAGCAGCAGGTCCACTCCTCCCGCCATCAGGCCGCGCACCGCCTCGGCGTACGCGGAGCGCAGCTCGTCGAAGGTGACGTTGCGGAAGCCCGGGTCGTTGACTTCGGGCGAAATCGAGGCGGTGCGATTGGTGGGCCCGAGCGCGCCCGCCACGAAGCGCGGCCGCGACGGGTTCCGGGCGGTAAATTCGTCGGCCGCCGCGCGCGCGAGCTTCGCCGCTTCGAGATTGAGCTCGTGCACCACGTGCTGCAGGCGATAATCGGCCTGCGCGATCGCGGTCGAGTTGAAGGTGTTGGTCTCGATCACGTCGGCGCCCGCCGCGAGGTACTCCGTGTGGATCGCCCGGATCACCCCGGGCTGCGTCAGCACCAGCAGGTCGTTGTTGCCCTGGAGGTCCTGCGGATGATCGGCGAAGCGCTCGCCGCGATAGTCCGCCTCCGAGAGCCGGTAGCCCTGGATCATGGTGCCGAGGGCGCCGTCGAGGATCAGGATCCGATCTCTCAACAGGGCTTCGAGGTGTGCGATGCGGTCAGCCATAAGTGCGGCGACAGATGGCGTAAAACCCTGATACAAAAGGCGGTAATTCTACGCCAAGTGGCCGGCGCGAGCCGGTTGCGACTATAATTCCGGTCCCGCAGTGGTCCGTGGAAAAGTGAAATGAAGCACTTCGAGCCGAGAGAGGCCTACGAGTTCCTGAAGAAGAATCCGAACTCGGTCTTCATCGATTGCCGCAGCGAGATGGAGTACCTGTTCGTGGGGCACCCGGCAGGCGCCATCCTCGTGCCGTGGAACGACGGCCCGAACTGGGAAGTGAATCCCGATTTCGTCGCGCACGTCAAAAAGGCGGCGAGCGTCGATCGCCCCATCATCCTCATCTGCCGCAGCGGCAACCGCTCGCTCGACGCCGGCCGCGCGCTCGAGGAGGCCGGCTTCACCAAGGTGTGGAACGTGCTGCACGGATTCGAAGGCGAGCTCGACGAGCAGCATCACCGTGGCACCCGGACCGGCTGGCGCTGCGAAGGCCTGCCGTGGGAGCAGTGCTGAAATCAGGTCGTCCTCGCGCAGGCGGGGACCCAGTTACGCCCTGACGCTTCTAGATTCCCGCCTTCGCGGGAATGACTCGCCCGTAACCGCGCACGTGTCAGCGGGTCTCGCTGCGATGCGCATCCAGGCGCCGGTAAGTCACCCAGGACAGGCTGCCCAGCGTCAGCAACCCGAGCGCGGCGAGCGCCAGCGTCAGACCGCTGCCGGAGAGCAGCGGCGCGATGAGCGCCGCGGTAAACGCCGTGAAGAGCGCGTGCGTGAAGCCCTGCATCGAGGAGGCGGTGCCACTCGCCTGCGGAAAGAGATCGAGCACCAGGAGCTGCACGCTTGGCGCCGCGAGCGCCATGCCGACCGCGTAGGCGGCGTACGGCAGCACCGTCCACGGCAGCGCCGCCGGATTGAGCGCGTGGTAGCCGACGTTGAAGGCCGCGGCGCCGAACATGATGAGGTAGCCGGTTCGCACCGTGCGCGGGCGCGAGACGCGACTCGCCATCCGGTGAGAGAGGAAGGCGCCGAGCATGACGCCCGCGATTCCCGGCACGAACAACACCGGGAAATGGTGCTCGGTCAACCCGAGCAGGCGATAGATGACGGCCGGCGCCGCCGCGACATAGAGGAAAAACCCGCAAAAATTGAAGGCGGCCGCAAGGCACAGCAGCCGCAGGCGCCGGCTGCTCGCGAGCGTGACGTAGGTCCTGAACAGCGGCGCCGGGGTGAACGGGTGGCGCTTCTCCGGCGGGTGCGTTTCCGGCAACGCCCGCCAGCACACCGCCAGCTGCAGCGCGCCGTAGAGCGTGAGAAACGCGAAAACCGCGCGCCAGCCGAAAGCGCCCTGCAGCGCCCCGCCGATCACCGGCGCCAGCGCCGGGGCGAGCCCGAAGATCATGGTGATGAGCGCCAGCAGGCGCTGCGCCTCGTGGCCGGGAAAGCTCTCGCGCACGATGGCGCGGCCCACCACCCAGCCCACGCCTGCCGAGAGGCCCTGCGCGGCGCGAAAGCACAGGAGCTGGGGAAAGCTCTGGGCGAAGGTGCAGCCGATCGATCCCAGCACGTAGACCGCGAGGCACGCCAGTATCACGGGGCGCCGACCGAAGGAATCCGACAGCGCGCCCAGGAACAAGGTCATCACGGCAAAGGCAACGAGGTAGGCCGTGAGCGTCTGCTGCACCTCGAGCGGCGTCACGGCGAACGCGCGCTCAATCGCCGGGAACGAAGGCAGGTAGGTGTCGACCGAGAACGGGCCGAGCATCACCAGCCCGGCGAGGGTCGCCGCGAGCAGCGGCGCCGAAACCTTCCCCCTCACTCCACCTCGTTGTACTGGCCGCGCGTGACCTGCAGCGGCGCGCCGAGACCGGACATGATGACGGAGCGGCGGACCTCGTTCGCCTCGCGGCGGCGGTCCTCCTCCAGCCAGACCCGGTCGTGGCCCCACATGCTGCCGCCGTGGGAGACTTCGCGCGGCGTCCACGTTGCTTCATCGATCACGCGCCCGCCCCAGCCGTATTCCATCATGAAGCCGGCCGGGCAGAAGGCGTAGAACGACAGGACCCAGTCGTTGGAATGACGGCCGAGCGTCTGCCCGATGCGCCATTTCTCGAGCGCAAAATCGTAGGCGCGCCCCACGTCGTCGAGCGCAAGCACCTCGAACATAACGTGGTGCACCCCGTTTTGCCTGGACTGCAGCAGCCCCACGCTGTGGTGGCGCGGGTTGGCGCGCAGAAACATCAGGCGGTAGGGCTTCACCATGTAGTCGGAGAGCCGCAAGCCGAGAACGTTGCGGTAGAAGGCGCTCATGGCGTCGATGTCCTCGGCAAACAGGACCATGTGCCCCATGCCCATGCGCCCGGTGCGGAAACCCCCGTGCGGACGCGCCAGCGTTAGCGGCCCGTCCCCCGCCGCCAGGCCGTGGTAGAGCTCGACGCGGTTGCCCGCCGGATCGCGGCACCAAACCATGTCCTCGACGCGCCGGAGCAGGAGCTCGCGCTCGGTGGCGCGCGTCGTTTTGATTCCAGCCGCTTCGACCTTGCCGATAACGTCCTGCAATGCCCGTGCGCCGGCGGTCTCGAAACCGAAAAACGCCGGGCCGTCGCGCTCGGCGCGCTGCACCAGCACGCGCTGGCAACGCTCGTCCATGCGCAGCGCCATCGCGTCTGCACCGCGCTGGAGGACCTGCATCGCCAGAACCTCGGTTCCGAACGCGCGCCACGGATCGAAATCCCGCGCGTCGACGCCGATATAACCCAATGCAAGCACTGGCATGATGGCGCTCTCCTCTTCGTCGCAAATTATCACATGGAACCGTTTTGCACGGCGCACCCGTTGTTGCTACATTGGGCGGGACGCGGGTGCCGCGCTCGCCGGCACGCCGCCATAGGGGAGGTCGCTGCCATGACGCCAATCCGATTTGCGGCTTACATCGGAGTCCTGTTAGGTGCGCTTCATGTGTCCGGGGCGGGCGCACAAACCTTTCCATCCCGGCCGGTGCGCTACATCATGCCCTTGCCCGCCGGCGGGGAAACCGACGTATTCGCCCGCGTGCTGGCACGCCGGATGGGCGAGGGCCTCAAACAGAATGTCATCGTCGACAACCGTCCCGGCGGCGCGACGATGATCGGCACTGCAGTCGCGGCCAACGCCGCGCCCGATGGCTACACGCTGTTGCACGCCGTCACGGCGCACGCCATCAATCCGACACTGCAACCCAAGGTGCCCTACGACACGCTCAAGGACCTTGCCTGCGTCACGCAGATCGGCAGCTTCTCCAGCGTGCTGGTCGCGCATCCCTCGTTTCCGGCAAAGACCGTTCCGGAGCTCGTCAAGCTGGTCAAGGCGCAACCGGGCAAGATCGTCTATGCAACGGGACCGGTGGGCACGACCAATCACATCCTGGGCGAGTCGCTGAATAGCGCCGCGGGCATTCGCATGCTGCATGTTCCCTACAAAGGGGGCGGGCTGGCGGTCCAGGATCTGCTGGCCGGCAACGTTCCGCTGGTTGCCAACGTCGTGCTCGAGATGCTGCCGTATATTCGCACCGGCAGGGTGCGGGCGATCGCCGTGACCGGCCCCAAGCGCACGCCGGCGCTTCCCAACGTCCCGACCGTCAGCGAAAGCCTGCCCGCCTACCGCTCCGGCGAGAGCTTCTGGGCGCTGCTCACGCGCACCGGCACGCCGGCCGCCGTGGTCAAGCGGCTCAACGCCGAAGTTCTCAAGGCGATGAAGGCAACCGATGTCCGCGAGCGCATCGTCCAGATGGATATCGAACCGGTTGGTTCTACACCCGCGCAATGCGACGCGTTCCTGCGGGCGCAAATAGAAACCTGGAGCAGCATCGTGCGCGCCTCGGGCGCGAAGACAGGCTAGTTGGGATCAGGAGTCCCGGACCCGATCAAAGCGACGATACTGGATGGCTTCCGCGACGTGGACGCTGGCGAGGCGCTCCGCGCCGGCGAGATCCGCGACGGTTCGCGCTACCTTGAGCACCCGGTGATAGCCGCGCGCCGAAAGCCCTAACCGGCTGATTGCCTGCTTCAGCAGCAACTCGCCCTTCTCGTCCGGCGTGCAGTGCTTGTCGATTTCGCGCGGGGCAAGCCGTGCGTTCTCATTGCCCTGACGCGCGGTCATGCGCTCGCGCGCCTTCTGCACACGGGCGCGGATCACGCTCGATCCTTCGCCACAGCTCGCCCGCGTCAGTTCATCCGAGGGAACGTCAGGCACTTCGAACTGGATGTCGATGCGGTCGAGCAAGGGCCCGGATATCTTGCGCCGGTACCGCAGTACCTGATCCGGCGTGCATCGACAGCGCCCTGAGTAATGCCCCAGAAACCCGCAAGCGCACGGGTTCATCGCCGCGATCAACTGGAACTCAGCGGGAAACTCGGCCCGGCGCGCCGCGCGCGAAACGCTGACGCGGCCCGACTCGAGCGGCTCGCGCAGCACTTCCAGCACGCTGCGATCGAATTCCGGCAGCTCGTCGAGGAACAGCACGCCGTGCTGCGCCATCGAAATCTCGCCCGGGCGCGGGTGGCTGCCACCGCCGACGAGCGCCACCGCGGAGGCCGTGTGATGCGGCGCGCGGAACGGCCGCCTGCCCCAGTTCGCGGTATCGAATCCCTGGCCGCCCAGCGATTGCATGGCGGCCGTGGCGAGCGCTTCCTTCCGCGTCATGGGCGGCAGGATCCCCGGCAGCCGCTCGGCCAGCATGGACTTGCCGGTGCCCGGCGGCCCTACCATCAGCAGGCTATGCCCGCCCGCCGCGGCGATCTCGAGCGCCCGCTTGGCGTGCAACTGCCCTTTGACCTCCAGCAGGTCGGGGTGCCCCTGCCCGGTTACCTGGGGCCGCTCCGTGCAGCGCGTGAGCGGCGCGCGTCCCGCAAGATGGGCGCACACGTCGAGCAGGGTGCGGGCGGGATAGACCTGCGCCTCCTCGACCAGCGCCGCCTCGCGCGCGTTCGGCTCCGGCAGCACGAAAGCGCGGTGATCGCGGGTGGCCGAGAGCACCATCGCCAGCGCGCCGCGGATCGGGCGCAGCTCCCCGGTCAGCGCCAGCTCTCCCGCAAATTCGCAACTGGCGAGCGGCGCGGCCGGCAGCTGCTCCGACGCCGCCAGGATGCCGAGCGCGATGGGGAGATCGAAGCGCCCCGAATCCTTGGGCAGGTCGGCGGGCGCGAGATTGACGGTAATGCGGCGCGCGGGGAATTCGAAACGCGCGTTCTGCAGGGCCGCGCGCACGCGGTCCTTCGCTTCCTTCACCTCGGCTTCCGGCAGGCCGACGATGGTGAAGTTTGGCAAGCCGTTGCCGAGGTGCACCTCGACCGTGACCGGCGGGGCATCCATCCCCGCCAGCGCGCGGCTGTAGACGACGGCAAGCGACATGGCCTCTCCCACACGACAGCTATGCGGGATTAACGGCCGAGACGGGGAATCGGAAGACG
>DASWIC010000093.1:0-2264 GCA_036397875.1 Burkholderiales bacterium | reverse complement strand
GCCTTGGTGAGCGCGAGCCCCGCCGCGCGCGAAATCGTGGTCGGAAACGATCCCGCGAAAGGCTGCTTGGCGCCGACCATGTTGAGATTGATGATGCGGCCCCCGCCCTGCTTCGTCATGTGCGGAATCGCGGCGCGCGCGGTGCGGATCTGCGCGAACACCTTGATGTCGATGTCGTTCTGCCACGCCTTGTCGTCCACCCCGTCGAACGGCCGCTGCCCGGTGCCGCCGGCATTGTTCACGACCGCGTCGATGCGCCCATAGCGCCGCACCGTCTCCTCGATGAAGCGCGGCATGTCCTCCGGCTGGGCGGCGTCCGCCACCACCGTCATGATCTCGGCTCCCGTCGCCTTGCGGATCGCCTCCGCCGCGCCCTCCATCACGTCGGCGCGCCGCGCGCAAATCGCCACTCGCGCCCCCTCCTGTCCGAAACGCATTGCCGTCGCGCGTCCAATGCCTTCGCTGCCGCCGGTAATGGCCACGACCTTTCCCCGCAGTCCCCACTCCATGATCACTCCATCTCCGATTCAATGATGCGCGATTGTGACACAGAGCAATGGACCGCGTGACTCCGGTTAGAATATCGCTCCAGTAAGCCCGCTAATGCGGTAAATTCCCAGGTGCTGCGACACGCATGACCATGGAATCCCTATTCGACCAGGAAACCGCCGAAGCGCTGCGGCAGCTCTGCGACGAGACGTGCGAGGCGATGCAGCTCGCCCGGAAGAGCCCCGAGCTCGACGACCTTTCCGCCTGCCTCGCCGTCGCGCTCCTCAAGATCGGGCTCGCCACCGGCTTCGTCGAGCAGCGCTACCCCGGCTTCGCGAAGGAGATCGAGGTCAAGCGCCAGCGCGTGATTGCGGCGCTCGCCGCGGAACAGCAGCAGCAAAAACACTAAGAGCCGCGACCTGTGACCGATGATGGTTGACCCCGTGACCGACAGGCCTTCCGAATCGAGGACCCTGCCTCGGACGTTCCGGATCGAGCGGCGCTTCTGCGGTCCGCCTGATTCGGGCAACGGGGGATATGTTTGCGGCCGGCTCGCGCGTTACGTATCCGGGTCCTCGATAGTACGGCTCGAGGGCCCGCCGCCGCTCGATGCCGAAATGCAGGTCACGGAATCGGGTTCGAGCTTCGAGCTGGTCCAGGGCGCGACCGTCGTCGCACGGGCGCGGCCGGCCGTGATGTCGCTCGACATTCCCGCGGCGCCGACCTTCACGGAAGCGGAGGCGGCAGCGCGATCGTACCGCGGGTTTCGCGCCCATCCGTTCCCGGGGTGTTTCGTTTGCGGACCGGAGCGGGCGGCCGGCGACGGGCTGCGCATCTTCGCCGGGCCGCTTCGCAGCGGAGTCGTCGCCTCCCCGTGGATCCCCGATGCCTCGCTCGGCGACGGGAAAGGTCGCGTGCGCACCGAGTTCGTCTGGTCCGCTCTCGATTGCCCCGGCGCTTTTTCCTTCGAGTTCCCGGACAAGACGCCCGTGTTGCTGGGCGAGATGGCAGCGTCGCTGCGCAGCGCGGTCTACGTCGGCGAGCGCTGCATCGTCGTCGGCTGGGAGCTCGCCCGCGACGACCGCCGTCACTTCACGGGCACGGCGCTGTTTTCAGAATCGGGGGATTGCCGCGCCTGCGCGCGGGCAACGTGGTTCGAGACGCCTGCGCCGCTCCAGTCCTGAGCGGCTCATGAGCGCCATCCACAACGAGCTCGGGCAGCCGATCGGCTTCCCCCTGCCGGGCTGGAAAGAACCGCCGCGCCCGCCGCGAACCTCAATGGCGGGCCGCTACTGCCGCATCGAGCCCATCGACCCGGCGCGCCACGCGGAGGCGCTATTCCGCGCGAACTCGCTCGATCCGGGCGGCCGCAATTTCACCTACCTCCTCGCGGGCCCCTTCGCGACGCTCGCGGCCTACCGGCAGTGGCTGGAATCCTCCTGCCTGGGTGAGGATCCGCTGTTTCACGCCATCATCGACGGGGCCACGCACCAGGCGGCCGGCGTCGCGAGCTACATGCGCATCGATACCCGGAACGGCGTGATCGAGGTGGGCCACATCAATTACTCGCCGCTCCTCCAGCACAACCGCGCCGCGACCGAGGCGATGTACCTCATGATGCAGCGCGTCTTCGCGCTCGGCTACCGGCGCTACGAGTGGAAGTGCGATGC
The DNA here is from genome assembly GCA_036397875.1 of Burkholderiales bacterium. Lineage (GTDB taxonomy): Bacteria > Pseudomonadota > Gammaproteobacteria > Burkholderiales > SG8-41 > SG8-41. The sequence goes on along the minus strand of DASWIC010000093.1, from coordinate 105 downwards.
GCTGAACGCCGCCTCGCGCGCCGCCGCGCGGCGGCTCGGATTCTCGTTCGAGGGCGTCTTCCGCCAGGCCGTCGTATACAAGGGCCGCAGCCGCGACACGGCGTG
>DASWIC010000092.1:0-5193 GCA_036397875.1 Burkholderiales bacterium | reverse complement strand
GGCAGGCGCTTCCCTGCTGCACCCGGTGCAGCAGGCTTTCGTCAACAAGTCCGCCCTGCAATGCGGCATCTGCATCCCCGGTCACATCATGGCGGCGTGCGCCCTGCTCGAAAGAAGACCCGATCCCACCGAGGAGGAAATCCGCGCCAGCGCCGACAGCGTCTATTGTCGTTGCACCGGCTACGTGCGCATCGTCGAGGCCTACCGGGAGGCGATCGCCCTCGCGAAAGCGAGGAAATCATGATTCCGCGCGATCCGAGGCTCCCCGTGGCCTCCGGTTTCCTCGTCGTCGGCAAGGACGTGCCGCGCACCGACGCCGTTCCCAAAGTCACCGGCGCGGCGCAATACGTTGCCGATCTGCACTTCCCGGGCATGCTGCACGCAGCGGTGTTGAGAAGCCCCCACCCGCACGCCCGCATCCTTCCCATCGACACCAGCGCCGCGGCGGCCCTGCCCGGCGTCAGGGCGGTCGCGACCGGCGCCGACACGGCGAAACGCAAGTGGGGCGCGTTCCGCCCGGACCTCTATCCCCTCGCCCTCGACAAGGTCCGCTACGTCGGCGACGAGGTTGCGGCGGTCGCGGCGGTGGATCCCGAAACCGCCCGCGCGGCGGTGGACCGGATCGCGGTCAAGTATGAAGTCCTGCCCGCGGTGCTCTCGCTCGACCAGGCGCTCGCGCCGGGCGCAGCGCTGGTGCACGACGACGCGCCCGGCAACGTCGCGCACCAGTTCGGCTTCGAGCGCGGGGACGTGCCGGCCGGGTTCAAGGCATCGGACGTCGTCGTCGAAGGCACGTGGGAATCGGTGCGCCAGTGGCACACGGCGCTTGAGACCATCGGCTGCGTCGCCAGATGGGACAGCGGCCGCGTCACGATGTGGTGCAACACGCAAACGCCGTTCCTCGCGCGCGGCCGCTACGCCACCGCGCTCGGCCTGCCCGAAGCCCAGGTGCGCGTGATCCAGACCGAGGTCGGCGGCGGCTTCGGCGGCAAGTCCGGCGACGACAACGCCTCCGTCATTTGCGCCCTCCTCGCGCGCCTCAGCGGCCGTCCGGTCAAGCTCATTCACACCCGTGAGGAGGAATTCCTGGCGAGCCACCCGCGCATGCCGATGCGCTACTGGGTGCGGCTCGGCTTTCGCAAGGACGGCCGCGTCATGGCGAAGGAAATCAAGATGTGGGCCGATAACGGCGCCTATACCGGCAAGTCGCAGGCGATCCTCGGCGCGGCCAGCGTGCGCCACGACGCGCTCTACAAGTATCCCGCGGTGCGCGGGAATTCCACGCTCGTCTATACGAACCTGGTTCCGACCGGAGCATTTCGCGGCTTCGGCAACCCGTCTGCGGACTGGGCGGTGGAGCAGGCGTGGGACCTCGCCGCGGAGAAGCTCGGCATCGACGTGGTCGAGCTGCTCCGCCTGAACGCAGTGGACCCCGGAGACGTTTCGCCGCACAACCACAAGATCACGAGCTGCGAGCTGAAGCAGTGCATCGACAAGGCAGCCGGGTTGATCCGCTGGAAGGAAAAGCGCAAGCGCAGGCAGTCCAACCGCGAGATCAACGAGCCCGCACGCGGGCTGGGCATGGGCTGCAGCGTCCATGTCAACGGCCGCCGCAGCTTCGGCGACTGGGATGGATCCTCCGCCATCGTGCGCGTGAACGAGGACGGCCGCGCCACGGTCATCACCGGCGAGGGCGAGATCGGCCAGGGCAACCTCACCGTGCTGCGCCAGATCGCGGCCGAAGAGCTGGGACTGCCGTACGAGCATGTGGACATCACGCGGCCCGACACCGACGTGCAACCCCACTCGCTCGGCGCGCTGGCGAGCCGGCTCACCTACGTCGCGGGCAACGCGGTCAAGAACGCCGCCACGGCGGCCGCGAAGCAGCTGCTGGAAGCGGCCGCGGAGCAGTTTCAGCGCCCGGCCTCGGAACTCACCATCATCAACGGCGAGATCGGCCCGCAAAACGGGTCAGAATCCGATTTCAAGCCGGTGGGCGCGGTCGTGCGCGCGAACATCTACAAGCGCTGCGGCCAGCCGATCATCGGCGTGGGCACTTTCGACAATCCTTCCGAATTTCCCGACCACAACCGCTACGGCAACGAATCGGGCGCGTACAATTTCGCCGCGCAGGCGGCGGAGGTCGAGGTGGATCGCGCCACCGGCGAGGTGAAGCTCCTCGAAATCGCCGCCGTGGTGGATTGCGGGACGGTCATCAACCCGGCAACCGCGGAAGGCCAGGTGCAGGGCGCGGTGACGCAGGGCATAGGGCTCGCCATGATCGAGTATTTCGACTGGTGGAACGGGCAGCCGACCGATCCGCAGTTGAAGGATTACCCCATCCCGGGGGCCGCGACGATGCCGAAGCTGCACGTCGGTTTCGCCGACTCCTACGAGCCCTCGGGACCGTTCGGTGCGAAAGGGTTGGGCGAGATCGGGCTCGATGCCGTGCCCGCGGCGATCGCCAATGCGATCGCGGACGCCTGCGGCGTGCGCATCCACAAGCTCCCGATCACTTCGGAGAAGATCCACCGCGCGCTGCACCCGCAGCTCTACGCGAACGAAAAGTCCCCGGCGCCCGCCGCGCCCAAGGGTGGCATGTGGACGCGCCTCTCCGCCGGCAGGCCTTCCGGTGCGCGTCCGTTCAGCCCGGAGTTCGTGTCAGCTGCGAGCGTCGAGGAGGCGGTCCGGCTGCTCGCGGCGGGCGATGCGGCGCTCGTCGCCGGCGGCATGTCGCATGCGCTGCGGCGCGAGCGCACCGGCTTCCCGCAGGCGAAGCACCTGGTCTCGATCATGCGCATCCCCGAGTTGAGCGAGTTCTCCATCGATGCGCGGGGCGTATTGCGCGCGGGCGCGGCGGTACGGCAGCAGGTGTTTTCCGAGGAGCCACGCGTCAAGAAGCACTGGCCGGCAATCGACGACGCGATGGAATCGGTGGGACACACGAGGATCCGCCGCATGTTGACGGTGGGCGGGAGCGTCGGGCCTCTGATCGGCGGCTTCGATCTGCCGCTCGCCCTCCTCGTGCTGGGCGCGCGCGTCACGGTGGCCGGACCGAACGGGCGGCGTAGCGTAACGCTGGAGGAAGCCTTCCAGAAGCGCTTTGCCAAGGACGAGATGGTGGTCGCGATCGAAGTCGATCCGCCGCCCGCTCGATCCGGATCAAGTTTCTACAAGTACATGGCGCGCGGAGTGCTGGAAATCCCGACCGTCAACACCGCGGCGGCGGTGCGCCTCAACGCCGGCGGCGCGTGCAGCCATGCGCGCGCCGTTATCGGCGCGGTCAGTTGGAAGCCGATCGTGCTCGACTTGACGGAACTTGTCGGGCAACGCCTGAATGAAGACCTGCTGCGCGGGTCCGTGCAGGGCGTGCGCGCTGCTGCCGAGCCCGTGTCGGACGTGCGCGGCTCCGCGCTCTACAAGCGCGAGATGGCGGTAGAGTTTGCGGCACGCGCGTTAATCACTGCGTGGCAGCGTGCCCAAAAGGCAACTGCGTGATGAGTGATGGGTGATGGGTGATGGGTGATGACGGACAACAACAGCAACTCACGGAGAGGAGAAGGCCATGAAAGCAATCTCGGCACACACACGGCGAGCCCGCTGCGCAGCGCTGTTCGTCGGGCTCGTAGGCGCGTTGATAGGGATGGATGCAGGAGCTCAGTCCTACCCTAGCCGCCCGGTGCGGCTGATCGTGCCGCAAAGCGCGGGCGGCTCGACCGACGTCGTGGCGCGCGTCATCGCGCAGCGCATGACCGAGACGCTCGGGCAAAACGTAATCGTGGACAACCGCCCGGGTGCCGGCAGCCTCAACGGCACCGAGCTGGTGGCGAAGGCGACGCCTGACGGCCACACGGTCCTCGTCGTCGCGGCATCGTTCACCATCAATCCGGCGATACGCAAGAATCTTCCGTTCGACCCCGTAGGCGATTTCACGCCGGTGAGCCAGCTCGTCACGCTGCCTCACATCCTGGTGGTCCACCCCTCGGTGCCCGCGACTTCCGTCAAGGAGCTGATCGCCCTCGCCAAGGCCAAGCCCGGCGTGCTCAATTACGGCATCAGCGGAATTGCGACCAGCACCCACATGGCGGGAGAGTTGTTCATGCACATGACGGGTACCCAGATGGTCGGCATTCCGTACAAGGGAGGAGCACCCGGGATGACGGCGTTGCTCGGCGGCCAGGTACAGCTTTATTTTGCGACGATCTCCACGGCGATCCCGCACATCCGCAGCGGCAAGCTCCGCGCGCTGGGGGTAACAACCGCGAAGCGCTCGGTGGCCGCTCCCGAGTTCCCCACCATCGCCGAGGCCGGCGTACCGGGCTACGAGCATTCCTCGTGGGTGGGCCTGCTGGCGCCGGCCAAGCTGCCGCAAGCCGTCCTTTCGCGGATTGGCGCGGAATCCAGAAAGGCAGTTCAGAGCCAGGACATCAAGACACTGCTGCTGCGCGACGGCCTCGAGGCTGTCGGCACCTCACCCAAGGAATTCGATCAGATCATCAAGCGTGAAATCGCCAAGTGGATCAAGGTGGCAAAGGCCGCAAACATCAAGGCACAATGATGCGTAATGAGTGATGGGTGATGGACGCCAGCGCGGTGCTGAAAAACCTTCCGCCCTTGGCCCAAATGTCATTCCCGCGAAGGCGGGAATCTAGTGTCTCGTTGATCCGGTTGATGCCGAGTTCCCTGGGCCCCCGCCTCCGCGGGAGCAACGAAAAGATATCAATGAGTTTCTGACCTCCACCCATGCGACGGGGCGCATCATGACGACAGCTGTGGCAAATCCGAACCGGGCGCGCCTCTCGAACGAGATCGCGCAGTTGAACATGAAGCCGCTCTGGGAGCGGGTGATGCGCCTCAAACCCGGCACGGCGGCGATGCCGGCCATCTGGCGCTGGACCGACGTGCAGCCCTACCTGATGCGCGCCGCCGAGCTGATCACCACCCAGGAGGCGGAGCGCCGCGTCCTGATGCTCGAAAATCCCGCGTTGAAGGGAACCACCTTCGCCACGACGACGCTCTACGCCGGCTTGCAGGTGATCCTGCCCGGCGAAATCGCGCGCACGCACCGCCATGCGCCGAACGCGCTGCGCTTCATCATCGAGGGCGAAGGCGCGTATACCGCCATGGAGGGCGAGCGCGTCATGATGAAGCCGGGCGATTTCGTGACGACCCCGAACTGGGTCTGGCATGACC
>DASWIC010000091.1:0-2975 GCA_036397875.1 Burkholderiales bacterium | reverse complement strand
TGCGAGCGTCCAGTAGAAATCGTCGCGCCGCTCGAGGCCGGCGATCTGCAGGGCATCGAGCGCGTCGATCACCCGGTCGGGACCCACCGGCAGCCCGGCGCCGCGCAGCAGGCGGGCGAAGTGCATCACGTTCTCCGCCAGCGTGCCGCCCGGCGCCTGCCGGGCCAGCTCGTCAGTCGTCACCATCAGGCGGCCAATGCGGATTTCACCTGGCTGACCAGGGCTGATGCTTCCGGGCCGCGCACCTTGGCGATGTCATCCTGGTACTTGAGCAGCACGCCCAGGGTGTCGTCCACGGTGGCGGGATCGAGCGCTACCGCGTCGAGCGCCGTCAAAGCCTTGCACCAGTCTATGGTCTCCGCGACGCCCGGGAGCTTGAAGAGATCCATGCCGCGCAGCTTCTGCACGAAGGCAACCACCTCGCGTGACAGCCGTTCCGGCGCCTCGGGCGCCTTGCAGCGCACGATCTCGAGCTCGCGCTGTGCGTCGGGGTAATTGACCCAGTGGTAGAGGCAGCGGCGCTTCACGGCGTCGTGAATCTCGCGCGTGCGGTTGGACGTGACGATCACGATGGGCGGGCGCTGCGCCCGGATCGTCCCGATCTCGGGAATGCTCACCTGCCAGTCGGACAGTACCTCGAGGAGATACGCCTCGAACGGCTCGTCGGTGCGGTCGAGCTCGTCGATCAGCAGGACCGGCGGCTGCGCTGCCCCGTGGTCGAGCGCCTCGAGCAGCGGCCGCTTGATGAGAAACTTGCGGGAGAAGATGCCGCGTTCCAGCTCGTCGCGTGCTACCTTGCCGCCGGCCTCGGCAAGCCTGATCTCGACCATCTGCCGCTGGTAGTTCCACTCGTAGACCGCGGCCGCGACGTCGAGCCCCTCGTAGCACTGCAGCCGCACCAGGTCGCGCCCGAGCGCCCGCGCCACCACTTTCGCGACCTCGGTCTTGCCCACGCCGGCCTCGCCCTCGAGGAAGAGCGGGCGCTCCATCTTGAGCGCGAGGAAGAGGGCGGTGGCGAGGCTGCGCTCGGCGACGTAGTCGTGCGCCCGCAGCAGCGCGAGCGTGTCGTCAATGGACTGAGGAAGGGCGGTCATGGCGGAATTCTAACCGCCATTTACCTAGCGCGGAGCGAGCACCAAAGTGCAGCTACGTGGTGCGGTCTGCGTTTAACGCCGTGCCGCGCATCACCTGTGGCCGTGTGCGTAGGCTTCCCGCACGACGAGACACAGCGCACCTACAAGCGCGGCGAGAGCAATAACGACTACCCATTCCATTACACGCCCTCCAGTTCCTCAATGCGGCGATACGCGCGACGATTTATGACGATCAGCCTTCGACATCCGGTTAGTATAACGATATATCTTGCGGTTGCGTCCTTATTTGCCAGCGAGGGCGGCCTCCACCGCCCGCTGCGCGATCACGCCGATGAGGTGCGCGCGGTACTCGGCGCTCGCGTGGATGTCCGAGGCGAGCCCGTCGGGCACGATCTTCACCCTGGCGATGGATTCGGGCGCAAACTTCTCCGCAAGCCGCTTCTCCATGTTCTTCGCGCGGAACACGCAGCTGCCCGCGCCGGTGACCGCGACCCGCACGTTGCCGACCGACTCGCTCACGCACACGCCGACGATGGCGAAGCGCGACGCCGGCTGCCGGAATTTCACGTAGGCCGCGCGCTTGGGCAGCGGAAATGAGACGGAGGTAACGATCTCGCCGGCCTTGAGGGCGGTCGCGAACGTTCCCGTGAAGAACTTGTCGGCCGCGATGGCGCGCTTGTTGGTGTTGACGGTCGCGTTCAATCCCAGCACCGCCGCGGGATAGTCGGCCGCCGGATCGTTGTGTGCGACGGCACCGCCGATCGTGCCGCGGTTGCGCACCTGGCGGTCGCCGATGCCCTCCGCCAGGCGGGCGAGCGCGGGAATCCCGAGCGCAACGTCCTTGGATGCCGCGACCTCGGCGTGAGTGGCGAGCGCGCCGATGGTGAGCGTGCCGCCTTCGAGCTTGATGCCGCGCATCTCCTCGATCGCGCCGAGATCGACCAGCGCCGCGGGGCTGGAAAGCCGCAGCTTCAGCGTGGAAATGAGGCTCTGCCCGCCGGCGAGGAGCTTGGCGTTCTCGACCTTGCGCAGGAGCGAGAGCGCTTCCTTGAGGCTCTTGGGACGGTGGTAATCAAACGCACGCATGATGGCTCCTGTTCTGAATCCGTCATCTCCGCGGAGGCGGAGATCCAGAAGATCTCACCCCCCCATCCTACCTTCCCCCGCAAGGGGGGAAGGGGATACCCGCCTGCGCGGGAATGACGTACTTGACTATGAGGCTTTGCTCTTCCCTTTAGCTCCCTGGATGGCGCGCCAGACGCGCTCCGGCGTCGCGGGCATCTCGATGTCGCGCACGCCGAGAGGAGCGAGCGCATCGATGACCGCATTTATCACCGCCGCCGGCGCGCCGATCGCACCCGCCTCGCCGCAGCCCTTCACGCCGAGGGGGTTGTGCGTGCAGGGCGTCTCCCGGGTCCCGACCTTGAAGGAGGGCACATCGTCGGCCCTGGGCATTGTGTAATCCATGTAGGTCCCGGTAATGAGCTGCCCGCTTTGCGGATCGTAGACGCAGCCTTCGAGCAGCGCCTGGCCGATCCCCTGGGCGAGCCCGCCGTGGACCTGCCCCTCGACGATCATGGGATTGATCACCTTGCCGAAGTCGTCCACCGCGGTGAAGTTGACGACGCGCGTTTGGCCGGTCGCGGGATCGATCTCGACCTCGCAGATGTGGCTGCCGGCGGGGAAGGTGAAATTGGCCGGATCGTAGAACGCCGATTCGTTCAGCCCCGGCTCGAGCTTGTCGAGCGGATAGTTGTGCGGCACGTAGGCGGCGAAGGCGACCTCCGCGAAGGACTTCTTCTTGTCGGTGCCGGCGACCTTGAACGTGCCGCGGTCGTACTCGATGTCCGTTTCGGCGGCTTCCAGCAGGTGCGCCGCGAT
>DASWIC010000090.1:0-17062 GCA_036397875.1 Burkholderiales bacterium | reverse complement strand
GGGGAGCCCATCTCGCGCCAGCGGCGCCGCGCCTTCAGCTGTGCGTGGTTCCACACCTCTTCCGGTGAATTGATGCGCGCGTTGGCGATGCCCGCCGCATCCAGCTTTTCCACCACCTGCTCCGCCGTCAGGGGCAGGAAGACCTTGTCGATCAGCGCCTTCACTTCCTCGCGGTGCTCGTTGCGCTTGGAATTGCTGTCGTAGCGGGGGTCGGTGGCGAGCCCCGGCTGGCCGAGGACCTTGTCGCAGAACGTCGCCCACTCGCGGTCGTTCTGCAAACCGAGCATGACGCTCCTGCCGTCGCCGGTGAGATAGCGCCCGTAGGGGACGATCGTCGCATGGTCGGGGCCGGTGCGCGGGGGCGCCGCCCCGCTGAAATGCGTGTAGTAGAGCGGATAGCCCATCCATTCGCCCAGCGCTTCCAGCATCGTGACCTCCACGCGACCGCCCTTGCCGGTCTTCTCGCGTTGCAGGAGCGCCGTCAGGATCCCCGAATAGGCGTACATGCCGGTCGCTATGTCCGCGATGGAAATGCCGACCTTGCTGGGCATGTCCGCCGTGCCGGTCACGGACAGCACGCCCGCCTCGCTCTGCACCAGCAGGTCGTACGCCTTCTTGCCGGCATAGGGGCCGCTGTCGCCATAGCCCGAGATGTCGCAGACAATCAGCCGCGGGTGCCTGGACAACAGGTCGCCCGCGGAAAGCGCCAGGCGCCCGGCGGCGCCGGGCGCGAGGTTCTGGATGAAGACATCGGCACGCGCAATCAGCCGGGCAAGTATTTCCTTCGCGGCTGCGTGCTTGACGTCCAGCGCCACGCTTTCCTTGGAGCGATTGAGCCACACGAAATGCGAGGACAGGCCGTTCACGGTCTGGTCGTAGTCGCGCGCGAAATCGCCGACCCGCGGCCGCTCGATCTTGATCACGCGCGCGCCGAGGTCGGCCAGCTGGCGCGTGGCGAACGGCGCCGCCACCGCTTGTTCTAACGAGACAACCGTGATTCCGTCAAGCGGTCGCGCTGCCGTCATCCGTCATTCATCACTAAAAAGATCTCGGCATGCCGAGCACGTGCTCGCCGATGTACGAGAGAATCAAGTTCGTCGAAATCGGCGCGATCTGGTAGAGCCGCGTCTCCCGGAACTTGCGCTCGATGTCGTAATCCGCCGCGAAGCCGAAACCGCCATGGGTCTGCAGGCACACGTTCGCCGCCTCCCATGACGCATTGGCAGCGAGGAGCAGCGCCATGTTCGCTTCCGCCCCGCAAGGTTTGCCGGCGTCGAACCGGGCTGCCGCCTGGTAGCGCATGAGGTCCGCGGCCTGCACGTTCGCATAGGCGCGCGCGATCGGGAACTGGATGCCCTGGTTCTGGCCGATGGGCCGGTCGAAAACGATGCGCTCCTTCGCGTAGGCTGTTGCTTTATCGATGAACCAGTTGCCGTCACCTATGCACTCGGCGGCGATCAGGATGCGCTCGGCGTTCAGGCCGTCGAGGATGTACTTGAGCCCCTTCCCCTCCTCGCCGATCAGGTTTTCCGCCGGGACCGGCAGGTTCTCGAAGAACAGCTCGTTGGTCTCCTGGTTCGCCATGTTGCGGATGGGCTTGACGGTGAGTCCCTTCCCCACCGCCTGCCGAAGATCAACGATAAAAACCGAAAGTCCCTCGGATTTCCTGCTGACGCGGTCGATCGGGGTGGTGCGCGCGAGAAGGAGCAGCAGGTCCGAATGCCGCACCCGCGAAATGAACACCTTCTGCCCGTTCACGACGTAGTGGTCGCCCTTTCTCACCGCGACGGTCTTGAGCTTCGTCGTGTCGGTGCCGGTGGTGGGCTCGGTTACCGCCATCGACTGCATGCGCAGCTCGCCGCTTGCGATCCTGGGCAGGTAGCTGCGCTTCTGTTCCTGGGAAGCGTGCCGCAGCACGCATCCCATGACGTACATCTGGCCGTGCACCGCGCCGGCAAAGGCGCCCGAGCGGCTGATCTCCTCGAGAATGATCGAAGCCTCGGTAACGGACAGCCCCGAGCCGCCGTACTCCTCGGGTATGAGCGCCGCGAGCCAGCCCGCCTCGGTCAGCGCCTTCACGAAAGCATCGGGATAAGCGCGTTTCTCGTCGATTTCGCGCCAATACTCGCCGCCGAACCGACTGCACAACTCGCGGACCGCGTCGCGCAGCTCGCTGTGGTCGTCGTGTCCGAAAACGGGCTTCATTGACGGGCCGCGGGAATGCTGGACAATACGGCTGATTATAGATGGAAACGGCGCAGAGCCGTCTCCTTGACCGCAGGATTCGATCGGGGGAGCGATGTACTTCACGAATTCCAAGCGACTCACACTCGCGGGTGCCAGGAAGATGATGGACACCGCCACCGCCAGGGCAGAAAAGGCCGGCCACGCGATCGCGGTTGCCATCGTGGACGCCGGGGGACATCCGGTCCTGATCCAGCGCATGGACGGCGGGCGATTTCACACCGTGCACTCGTCCACCACGAAGGCGGTATGCGCCGCGTCGAACAAGCGCCCCACGACCATGAAGGGCGCCGCGGGGCAGTCGCTCGATACCATGCACGCCCTCGGGCTCGCGCTCGCGGCCGGGGCCGAGCGCTGGACGGCGATGGAGGGCGGTTACCCGATCCTCTTCGACGGCGAGTGCGTGGGCGGCATCGGAGTCTCCGGCGCCACATGGGATCTCGACGACCAGATCGCGCGCGAGGCGGTGGAGTCCATTGGCGCCACCTACAAGATTGATAAAGCGTGACGGGTGACTCGTGACTTGTGACCTGTGGTTGACTGGATTCCCCCTCCGCGGGAATGACTGACAATGGCCGATAATCCGTTGCGGGTGGCGTGTATCGGAATGGGCTGGTGGTCGGATGTGCTCGCCGACGCCATGAAGCGCTCGAAGCAATTCGAGATCGCGGCCTGCTACACGCGCTCCGAGGAGAAGCGCCAGGCGTTCGCGAAGAAATACGGCTGCCGCGCCGCGCCGAGCTACGACGCGATTCTGAATGACCGCCAGGTCGAGGCGATCATCAACACGACGCCGAACAACGTGCATGCGGAGACGACGCGCGCGGCGGCGGAAGCGGGCAAGCATGTTTTTCTCGACAAGCCGATCGCCAACACCATCGCGGATGCCCGCGCCCTCACCGGAGCCTGCCGCAGGGCGCGCGTCGTGCTGGCGCTGGGCTACCAGCGCCGCAAGGAGAGCCACTTCCGCTGGATCCGCAAGCAAATCGACGACGGCGTATTTGGCAAGCTCGTCAATGCCGAGGCCAACATCAGCCGCGACCGGCTCGGGCAGTTCGAGCTCGGCTCATGGCGCTACACCGCCGAGGGCATGCCCGGCGGGGTCATGCTGCAGATCGGCATCCACTACACCGACGTGCTCGAGTATCTGATGGGCCCAATCAAGGCGGTGCGGGGCAGCCTGGCGCAGCTCGTTCTTCCGGGCGAGAACCCGGACATCGCGAGCCTTATACTGGAGCACGAGAACGGCGCGCTTTCCACGCTCAACGCCTGCTATGCCTCCGCATCCGAGTACTACCTCATGAACATCTACGGCAAGGAAGCCAGCGCCTACTACGACCTGCACCAGGGCCTGCGCTACCTCAAGCGCGGAACCAACGTGGCAAATCCGGTCCCGTGCGCGAAGAACGACACCATCCGCGAGGAGCTGGAGGAATTCGCCGAGGCCGTGCGCGGGAAGGGGCAGCCGGAGATGGACGGAGAGAAGGCGACTGCGTCACTGGCCGTATTGCTCGCGGGAATCAGATCCGCGCGCGAGGGACGGCGCGTCGAGACCGCGGAAATTCTCGGACGTTGACGCCTGCGAGGACAAGCTGGAAGATGCCGCGGTTCAACAACGACTCCAAGGAGGAAACCATGATAAGCCACCACCCAATCGCAACTGGATCCCGCCGGGCGCTCGCAGCGATCGCCACATGTGCGGTGCTGGGACTCGCGCCGCCCGCCCCGGCGCGCGCCGCCGATTTCCCGACCCAGCCGGTCGAGATGACGGTGCTGTTCGGCGGATCGAGCGCAACCATCGCGCAAGTGCTGGCACAGGCGATGGGCAAGCAGCTCGGCCAGCCGGTGGCGGCGGTGAGCCGCACCGGCGCGAGCGGCGCGGTCGGCTATTCCTACGTCAAGTCGACGCCGCCGAACGGCTACAACATCGTCTGGAACTCGAACTCGATCAGCACCGCGTATCACGCCGGCAATATGGACTTCGACTACCGGAGCTTCGACGGCGTCGCGCTGGTGGGCATGGAGGTTCCGGCGATTGCCGTGCGCACCGATTCCGGCTGGAAAACGCTGAAGGAGTTCGCGGCGGCCGCCAAGAAGCAGAAGCTGAAGGTCGGCATATCGGGCCGCGGGTCGTTCACCCACCTCGCCTCCGCCGCGCTATTCAACAAGATGGGCATGGACGTCGTGTACGTGCCCTACGGCAAGGGCAGCGCGCCCGTGGAGCTGCTCGGCGGGCGGATCGACGCCGCGTTGCAGTGGCCGTCGCAATTCAAGTCCCACGCGGAAGCGGGGACGCTGCGCATCCTGGCGGTCACGAGCGAGCAGCGGCTCCCCGTCCTCCCCGACGTGCCCACGGCGCGGGAGCAGGGTTTCGACGTGGATATGGTGCTGTGGCGCGGGGTGGCGGCTCCCAAGGGCACGCCGAAGGACGTCATCGCCAGGCTCGAAGGCGCCGTCAAGCGCGTCGTGGAGAGCGAATCGTTCAAGGACCGTTGTGCGAAGCTCGGCTTCTCGCCCAATTTCCTCCCTGCGGCGGAGTTCGACCGGTTCATTGCGAGGGATGACATGACGATCGCCAGGCTGATGAGCGAGGTTGGGCTGAAGAAGACCAAATAGTCCGAAACGCGCGGCCATGCGCCTGGATCATCTGGACCGCTGGCTCGGTCCGTGCCTGATGGCCCTGGCGCTGATCTGGCTCGGGCTCGCGTACGCCTACATACCCGGGGCCCGCGGCGAGGGCGAGCCCGGTCCCCGGGCTTTTCCCATCCTGCTCGGCGCGGTGCTGGCCGGGCTGGGCGCGATGATGACGGCGGCCGCCTTCGGCACGGGGCGGCGCGAGGCGGCCGACGAGCAGCGGGTTGCGGCCGTCTCCGGCCGTGAGGCGGCCATCGTCGCGGGCATCTTCGGCGCGCTGATGCTCTACGCCTTCCTGCTGGAGCGGCTCGGCTTCGTCATCGCGACACCGATCATCATCCTGGCCACGATGCGCGGCATCCTGCGCATCCGGACCTGGACGATCAATTTCCTGTTGGCGGGCGGCGTCACCTTCGCCTGCTGGCTCATATTCGCCAAGCTGCTCGAGGCGCCGCTGCCCCGCGGCAGCTGGCGCTGGTTGCTGTGACGCGGAGATCCTGACTGGACACGCTCGCGCAAGCGGCCGCCGCCGCGTTTCAGACCAGCACCCTCCTCGCCACCGCGCTCGGCACGGTGGTGGGGCTGTTCTTCGGCGCGATCCCCGGCCTCACGTTCTCGATGGCGCTGGCGTTGATGCTGCCCTTCACCTTCGGGATGCAGGCGGTGCCGGCCGTGGCGCTGCTGCTCGGCGTGTACGTGGGCGGCATGACCGGGGGATCGGTGTCGGCCATTCTTCTCGGCATCCCCGGCACGCCTTCCGCGGCAGCCACGGTATTCGACGGGTACCCCATGGCGCAAAAGGGAGAAGCCGGTATCGCCCTGGGATCGGCGGTCATTGCCTCCACCTTCGGCGGCCTGTTCAGCCTCGTGGTCATGATGCTGCTGCTCGAGCAGGTCGCGGCGATCGCCATCAGGTTCGGCCCCGCGGAGATCTTCGCGCTGGTGGTATTCGGGCTCTCGACGATCTGCGGGCTGGCGGAACGTTCGCTGCTGCGGGGACTGATCGCCGGCGTGCTCGGCCTGATGCTCATGATCGTCGGGCTCGATGAGTTCGACGGGGTGGCGCGCCTCACATTCGGCACGGTGCAGCTGCAACAGGGCGTGAACCTGCTGGTCGCGATGATCGGGCTGTTCGCGGTGCCGCAGGTGATCGGCACGTTCCTGGACTACGGCCGCGTGCAGCCGCTGAAGCTGCCGCACGACGTGCGGGCGCGGCTGCCTTCATTGCGCCAGCTTGGGGACCGCCTGTGGCTGATGGTGCGCTGCGCCGGCATCGGCACCGGTATTGGCGCCATCCCGGGCGCGGGCGGCCCGATCGCCGCCTTCCTCGCCTACGATCACGCGCGCCGCTTCGCCCGCCACCCCGAACATTTCGGCAAGGGGGAGCTCTCGGGCGTGGTGGCGCCGGAAACGGCCAACAATGCCGTCACGGGCGGCGCCATGGTTCCGTTGCTGAGCCTCGGCATTCCCGGGGACCCCGCCACGGCCGTCATCCTGGGCGGGCTCCTCATCCACGGGCTATATCCCGGCCCGATGCTGTTCCAGACCCATCTCGACACGATCTACGCGCTCTACATCACGATCGTGCTCGCCTACGTCGTCATCCTGGCGGTGCAGCTCGGGGGCATACGCGTGTTCGTGCGCGTGCTGCAGGTGCCCCCGCATCTTCTCGCCGTGTGCATCATCGTGCTCTGCGTGCTCGGCTCCTATGCCATTCGCAACTCGATATTCGACGTGTATCTCATGGGCATCATGGGCCTGCTCGGCTACGTGCTGCAGCGTCTGCGCATACCCATTGCGCCGGTCGTGCTGGGGCTGGTGCTCGGGGAGACGCTCGAGAAGCAGTACCGCACGGCACTGATCCTGAGCGAGGGCAGTTACCGGATATTCATCGACAGCGGCCCCGCCCTGTTCTTCTATGCGCTCACGGCGCTCACCATCGGGCTGCACGTCTGGTCCACATCGCGTGGCGGCCGTAAAGGCGCCGCCGGCCCGGCGGCAAGATGACACGGGACCGCTCCGCCGACTACCATTCACTCTCACCGCCCGCCTCACGACGAAGCTTACGAAGGACAGCACAAGCATGAGAAAAGTGGAACGCAAGAACAACAGCGAGCCGCGAGTCACGAGTCACGAGTCGCGCGCCTCGTTGGCCTGGCCCGACGAAGTCCACGCCAACCTGCGTGACCTCGGCGTGTGCCAGGTGGGCTACGTGCCCGACACGGGCCACGCGCGGCTGATCCGGCTGGTGCAGGCGGATCGCCGGATGCGCGCCGTTGCGCTGACGACCGAAGAGGAAGGGGTGGCGATGGCGGTCGGGGCGTGGCTCGGCGGCGAGCGCAGCGCTCTGCTGCTGCAGTCGAGCGGGGCCGGCAATTGCATCAACATGCTCGGCATGATCGCGGAAGTCCGCGTGCCGCTGCTCCTGCTGGTGACCATGCGCGGGCAATGGGGCGAATTCAACCCCTGGCAGGTGCCGATGTCGCAGGCCACGGCGCCCGCTCTGGCGGCCATCCAGGTCGTCGTGAGGCCCGTCGATCAGGCCGATGACGTCGGCGCGACGGTCGCCGCCGCCGGCAGGCTGGCCTTCAACACCGGCCGCGCCGTCGCCGTGCTGATCGCG
Organism: Burkholderiales bacterium; assembly: GCA_036397875.1. Taxonomy (GTDB): domain Bacteria; phylum Pseudomonadota; class Gammaproteobacteria; order Burkholderiales; family SG8-41; genus SG8-41. The sequence continues at coordinate 9,561 of DASWIC010000090.1, read as the reverse complement.
CAGCGCGTGGTCGGCACCAAGGAATTCAAATGAAAGGGACGAGATACGCGTGACGAGATGCAGGTGACGAGATAGGGGTGACGAATTCATGAAGCACAAGAAACCAACACTGGAGCGGCGCAGTGTCGTGGCGGGCATCCTCAAGGATCGCGGCGGCGCCCTCGTCGTCGCGGGACTCGGCGCGACGTGCTGGGACACGATGGCGGCCGGCGACAGCCCGCTCAACTTCTATACCTGGGGAGGCATGGGTGGCACGGCCATGATCGGCCTCGGTCTTGCCCTCGCCCAGCCCAAGCGGCGCGTCCTCGTAATCACCGGGGACGGCGACATGCTCATGGGTCTGGGCTCGCTCGCGACCATCGGCGTGCAGCAGCCGCGCAACCTGGCCCTCATCGTGATCGACAACGAGCGCTACGGAGAGACCGGCATGCAGGATACGCACACCCGCTTCGGCGTGGACCTTGCCGGCATGGCGAAGTCAGCGGGCTTCCGCATGTCCGGCACGGCGTACACCGCCGCGCAACTCAAGACCTGGATTCCGCGCTTCCACCGCCAGGCCGGGCCGGTGTTTTGCGCCATCAAGGTGACGGCGCACGCGGCGCCCATGGTCCTGCCGCTGCGCGAGGGTCCGGCGCTCAAGAATCGCTTCCGTGAAGCGGTGCTCGGCGCGAAAGCCCATGAGTAACTTGTGACGAGTCACCCGTCACGAGTCACGCAGTGAAGTTGGAGGGATCGCGATGGACACCCCAACCAGTACGCTCACCCGATACAGGATGTTCATCGGCGGGGAATGGGTCGAGGCGGCTTCCGGCGAGACGTTCCCGAGCGACAACCCGTTCACCGGCAAGCCCTGGGCCGTGATTCCCAGGGGCGGCGCCCCCGACGCGGACCGCGCGGTGCGCGCGGCGCACAAGGCGTTCACTTCCGGCGAGTGGCCGAAACTCAACGCCTCCCGGCGCGGTGCGCTGTTGCGCAAGCTCGGCGAGCTGATCGGCGAAAAGTCGAAGGTCCTCGCGGAAGTGGAGGTGCGCGACAACGGCAAGCTCTACGCCGAGATGAGCGCGCAGACCGCCTACATGGCGCAGTGGTACTACTATTACGGCGGGCTCGCGGACAAGATCGAAGGACATGTCATCCCCACCGACAAGCCCGATATGCTCAATTACACGCGCTACGAGCCCCTTGGCGTGGTGGCGGCGATCACGCCGTGGGATTCCCCCCTCCTTCTCACGGCGTGGAAGCTCGCGCCCGCGCTCGCGGCCGGCAACACCGTGGTGCTCAAGCCCTCCGAATTCACCTCGGCCTCCGTGCTGGAGTTCATGAGGCTGATCGAGCAGGCCGGATTCCCGCCGGGGGTCGTGAACGTCGTGACCGGATTCGGAGCGGAGGTCGGCATGCCGCTCGTCGAGCACCCCCTGGTGGCGAAGGTCGCGTTCACCGGCTCGGACCGGACCGGCACGCTCATCTACCAGACCGCGGCGAAGGGATTGAAGCGCGTCAGCATGGAGCTCGGCGGCAAGTCCCCCAATATCGTGTTCGACGATGCGCATCTCGAGAACGCGGTGAAGGGGGTGGTCTCCGGCATCTTCGCCGCCACCGGCCAGACCTGCATCGCCGGCTCGCGGCTGCTCGTGCAGGCGAGCATCCACGACCGGTTCGTCGAGCGGCTCGTCGATTTCGCGAAGACCGCGAAAATGGGCAACCCGATGAGTCTCGACACCCAGGTCGGCCCGGTCACCAACCCGCCGCAGTTCAAGAAGATCCTCGACTACATCGACATCGCGCGGGGCGAAGGCGCGAAGCCCGTGCTGGGCGGGGCCAGGGCCGCGCGCCCGGAATGCGGCGATGGCTGGTTCGTCGAGCCCACCATCTTCACCGGCGTCGCAAACTCGATGCGCATCGCGCAGGAGGAAGTGTTCGGACCCGTGCTCGCCGTGATCCCGTTCCAGGACGAGGAGGAAGCGGTCGCGATCGGCAACGACGTGGTGTACGGCCTCGCCGCCGGCGTCTGGACGCAGAGCATGCGCCGCGCGCTCGCCATGGCGGAACGGCTGCAGGCGGGAACGGTATGGGTCAACACCTACCGGGCGGTGTCCTACCTCTCGCCGTTCGGCGGCTACAAGAGGAGCGGCCTGGGGCGCGAGAGCGGGCAGGAGATGATCAAGGATTACCTGCAGGTCAAGAGCGTCTGGATATCGACCGCGACGGAAGTGCCCAACCCGTTCGTCTTGCGGTGACGGCTGTCACCGCCTCTGCAGCGCTTCCGGATTGATCACGTTGATCGGCGTGCCGGCGATGAAAGCGAGTACCTGCTCGAAGATCACGCCGAAGATGCGTTCGTAACCGTCGCGCTCGACGTAACCGAGATGCGGCGTGCAGACCACGTTGTTCATCCTCAGCAGCGGATGATCCGGATTGCGCAGGGGCTCCTCCTCGTACACGTCCACCGCGGCCCGTCCCGGCCGCCCGCGTTCGAGCGCGGCGACGAGCGCGCCCGGCTCGATCAGCCCGGCGCGGCTCGTGTTCACGATCAGTGACGTCGGCTTCATGCGCGCAAGGTCCGACGCGGCGACGAGCCCGCGCGTCTCCGGCGTCAGGCGCACATGAAGCGTGAGCACATCGGAGCGCTCGAACAGCGCTTCCTTAGTCGCGGCAAACTCGACGCCGTCGGCGCGCGCCCGCTCGGCCGAGCGGTCGCGGCCCCAGGCGAGGACTTTCATCTCGAACGCTTTTCCATATCGGGCGAGCACCGCCCCGATGCGTCCGTAGCCGAGAATGCCGAGCGTGCGCCCGCGCAGGGCGGTGCCGATCGTGGACTGCCAGCGGCCGCTTTTCAGTGCGGCGACCTCCTGCGGAACGCTGCGCAGCGCGGAGATGATCAGGCACCACGTGAGCTCCGCGGTGGCGTACGACGGCGCGCCCGGGTGCAGATCCGAGCACAGCAGGATGCCGCGCCGGGTGCAGGCATCGACATCGACGTGGGGATAAACGCTGGTCTGGCTGATCAGCTTCAGCTCCGGCAGGCGCTCGATGAGCGGTGCGCGGATCGGGGTGCGCTCGCGGATCAGCACCAACGCCTCGGTATCTTTCAGCCGCTGCGCGAGCGCATCGGTGTCCTTGGTATGATCGTTCCAGATGGTGACGTCGTGGCCGGCGAGCTTGGGAAAGCACGCGAGTGTCCGCACCCCATTCTGGTAGTCGTCGAGAATCGAGATCTTCATGTCAGTCGAGCCAGCCGCTCGCTTTCGTTTCGGCGAGCACCCTGTCGACAATCTGTGGCGCATGACCGACGTAGGTCGCGGGATCGAGAGCCGCCCGCAGGGTGTCGGCGTCGAGCGCTTCCTTCACCTGGCGATTCTGCAGCAGCGCCTGCTCGAAGCTGATGCCGTGCTCGATCCCGTGCATGGACGCTTCATACACCAGGTCGTGCGCGGTCTGCTTGCCGACCTTCTCCGACAGCGCGAACATGACGCGCTCCGAGAGCAGGAACCCGCCCAGCAGGTCGAGGTTCCTGCGCATCCGCGGCGCGTCCACCGTCAGTCCGGAGAGGACGTCACTCATCATCGCGAGCAGCCCGCCGGCCATGAGGCAGGACTCGGGCAGCGCCTTCCATTCGCCGCGCCACGCCGATCCGTCGCGCTCGTGCTCGATCACCATGCACTCGAGCATGAATGCGGCGTTGTAGCGCAGCGCGCGGCTCACCGCCACGGCGGCCTCGCAGCTCGAGGGATTGCGCTTGTGCGGCATGGTGGACGAACCGACCTTGCCCACGCTGAACGGCTCGAACGCTTCGCCGATCTCGGTATGCTCGAGGTTGATGATCTCGTTGGCGATCTTCCCCAGCGTCTGGCCGATGATCGCCAGCACGCATACGTACTCGGCGAATCGGTCGCGCGCCGGCTGCCAGTTGATGTCCGCGATGCCAAGGCCCAGGCGCGTCATCAGGCGCCGCTCGAGCTCGCGGGCCTGCGGTCCGTAGGACGCCTGCGTGCCGACGGCTCCGGCCATTCCCCCCACGAAGACGCGCGCCTCGAGGCCACGCAGGCGCTGGTAGTTGCGCCCCGTCTCCGAGAGCCAGATCGCCGCCTTGTGGCCAAAGGTGATGGGCAGCGCCTGTACGCCGTGGCTGCGCCCGGCCATCGGCGTCGCCTTGTGCGCCTCCGCCAGGCGGTAGAGCGCGCGGCCGATCGCCTTCAGGTCGCGCAGGTAGATCGCGTGAGCGTCCTTGATCTGCAGGACAACCCCGGTGTCGAGGACATCCTGCGTGGTCGGGCCGTAGTGGATGTACTCACCGTGACCATCCGCGCACAGCTTCTCGACCGCCTTCAGCGCCGGCACCAGCGGGTGCTTGATGCGCCGGATCCCGGCGGCGATCGCCTCGAGGTCGACGTTCTCCACCTTTGCCCGGGCGGCGATTTCCTGCGCGGCCGCGCGCGGGATGATGCCGAGCCCCGCCTGCTCCAGCGCGAGCGCCGCCTCGAAGTCGTACCATTTCTGCACCCGGTTGCGGTCGCTGAAGACCGCGCGCAGCTCGTCGGTGCTCCAAAGGTGCTTGATCAGCGCGTCGTCGAAGACTCCCGATGCCATGAATGAACCCAGGGACGAAGGAACTCAGTTGACGGTGATGCCCGACTCCTTCACGACCTTCGCCCACTTCGCGATCTCGGACTGCTGGTAGGCGGCGAACTGATCGGGCGTCATGCCCTCCGGCTGCGCGCCCTGCTTTCTGAGCGTTTCACCCACGTCGTTGAGTTGCAGTATCGCCACGACTTCGCCGCTGAGCCGGTTCACGATCTCCCGCGGCGTTCCCGCCGGCGCGAACAGGCCATACCACAGGGTCGCCTCGTAGCCCGGCAGGCCGGCCGCCACGGCGAGCGGCGGCACGTCGGGCGCGGTGGGAGAGGAGCGCGGCGTGGTCACCGCGAGCGCCCGCAACCTGCCCGCCGAAACGTGCGGGAAAACCGTCAGGATCGGCGAGATCGCCATCGACACCTGCCCGGCGACCGTCTCTACCAGCGCCTGCGGGCTGCCCCGGTAGGCGACGTGCACAATATCCACGCGGGCCATCGACTTGAACAACTCGCCGGCGAGATGTCCCGTCGTTCCGACCCCGGCCGTGGCAAAGTTGATCTCGCCGGGACGGGCGCGGGCGAACGCGATCAGCTGCTTGGCGCTCTTCACCGGCAGCGAGGGATGCACCGTCACCACCATCGGCACGACGGCAATCTTGGAGATCGGCATGAAATCGCGCACGGGGTGATACGGAAGATTGCGGCGCACGCTCAGGCTGATGGCGTGGGTCGACGAGGTGCCCACCATCAACGTGTAGCCGTCGGCCGGCGCCTTGAGCGTGATATCCGCCGCGACGATGCCGCTGCCGCCGGGCCTCGGATCCACCAGGACCTGCTGGCCCGACCGCTCGGTGAGCTTGGCGGCCACCGCGCGCGCCAGGATGTCCGCCCCGCTGCCCGGCGGAAACGGTATGACGATCCGCACGGGCTTCACCGGGTAGTTCTGCGCCACCGCCTGCGCTGCGGCGCCCGCGAGGGAAAGCGCGGCCGCGACCAGGCACAACATCCGTGATGTCGAGTTCATGGCTTTTCTCCTCCTCCAGGTTTTAAGGGTAGAGCTCGAATTCCCCCACGATCTCCAGTATCGAACGGCGCGGCAGCTCCGCCACGCCGATGGCGGAGCGGGCGTGGGCGCCCCGTTCCGCCCCCCACAGCTCATAAAACAGATCGGATGCGCCGTCAATCACCGCGAACTGGCGCTCGAAACCGGGCGCCGAATTGACCATACCGTGGAGGCGGATCACCCGCTTTACGGCGTCGAGGTCCCCGACCCGGGCCTTGATCGAGGCGAGGATCTGCAGCGCGACCGCGCGCGCCGCGACGTACGCCTCCTGCTCGGTGATCTCGGAGCCCACCTTGCCGGTGTTCTTCGCCCCGAGCATCAGGGGGTGCCGCGCCGTGCTGTGCCCGCCGAGGAACAGGATGTCGCCGACCCGCACGCACGGGATGCGGTTCGGGCTCGGATAGGGATGAACCGGCGGCAGCCGCAAGCCCATCTGCGCAAGTTTTCCCTCGATGAGACCCATGTCAGCCGCCGATCGAGCGGTTCTCCGGAACGGTCAGGAACGCGTGGATCGCGTGCCGCACCTTGTGCCGGTTGATGCCGAGCGTGGAATTGTGCGCGAGCCCCGAAATGAACGCGAACTGCTTGTCCTTGCTCGGCAACTCGGCGTAGAAACGCAGGAGGTCGGGCTCTGCCGCGATGCCGTCATACTCGCCGCGGATGATCAATACCGGGCAGGTGATCTTCGCCGGGTCCACCACCGGCAGATGCGCGCACATGTCGAGGTAGGTCCCGGTCGGTATCGAATCGTAGAGCGCGAGCTCGGCATCGGCCATCGCGTCGGGCACGGCGGACTCGGACGTTCCGGGGCGATCGCGGGTGAACATGCTGTGGAAGAACGCGCGGTCGATTCTCCGCCGGCTGTGCGCACGGTATTCCTCGAGCTTCTCCTTGCGCTTGGCGAGCGTGGGCGAGCCTTCGCCGGTATAGACCATGGCGGACAGGACCAGCTTCGCCACGCGCGCGGGATGGAGCTGCGCGAACAGCGCCGCGCGCAACGCCCCCGAGGAGCCGCCGTAGAAGAAATAGCGCGACTGCCCGGTCTCGCGCTCCACGATCGGCGCGGCCGCGGCGAGATCCTCCGCCCCGGATGCGATGTCGGAATTCGAGTCGGTCATATCGGAGCGCCCGTAGCCCTCGTGGTCCATCGTCCACACGTCATAGCCCAGGCCGGCGAAATGGTCCATCAGCGAGTAATCCGGGCGCCCCGGCACCTGCAGGTCGAATCCCGACCGGCTGGACATGGACGACCCGTGCACCAGGAACAGCACCGGCGAGCGGTCCTGACTTCTCGGCGGGGCCGCGCGCTTGCGGTAGACGTAGAGCCTGACGCTTCCCTTGCGCGCCCAGTACTCGGCGCTCCAGACGGCGGCAGCGCGGTCCTTCACTTCGGCGTGCATGGCGGTCTCCGATCCGGGACGTTGGTGTTATGATTTTTGCGGGCGAGCCAACGCTAATCATGCCACAAGCCGCGCCATCCAAGCTTTGCAGTCTCGCGGATCTCGCGCGGCGCGTGCCCGACGGCTGCGCGCTCGGCCTGGGGGGCGTATTCCTGCACCGCGGCCCGTTCGCGCTGGTGCGCGAGCTCGCGCGGCTCGGCCGGCGCAAGCTCGAAATCATCAAGTCCTCCCCCGGTTACGACCTCGATCTGCTCTGCCGCGCGGGGGCGGTGGCCAGGATCCGCGCCGGCATCGTCGCCATGGAGGGCAACTTCGGGCTCGCGCCGTGGTACCGCAGGGCCATCGAACGCAAGGAGGCCGCGCTCGAAGAGCACGCCTGAATGACCCTCGTCGCCGGGCTGCGTGCAGCCGCATACGGGGTTCCCTTCCAGCCGGTCGGCGGCGTGCACGGCAGCGACCTCGCGGCGCTGAACGGCTGGCGCAAGATCCAGGATCCTTACGGCTCGGGGCAGGAAGTCTACGTGATCCCGGCGATCCGGCCGGACGTCGCGGTCATCCACGCCAACGAGATCGACGAGCACGGCAACGCGCGCGTGCTGGGCTCCCCGTTCTGGGACCACCCGCTGACGCGCGCGGCCAAGCGCGTGCTCGTCACCGCCGAGCGGCTCGTTTCCTCGGAAGCGCTCGCGGCGCAGCCGGAACTCACGCTGGTGCCCGGATTCCTGGTGGAAGCCGCGGCCGTGGTTCCGCGCGGCGCGTGGCCGGGATCGATGCATCCGCTCTACGAAGTGGACTATCCGGCGGTCGAGGCCTACTTGAAGGACGAACACGGCGCTCTCGAGGCACACTTGGCCGCCGCTCCTGAACAAGAGCGTGGGTCGTGATTCGTGGGTCGAATTGCGGAAGACCGTAGGCGCCAAAAGTCGATCCACTATCCACGCCTTTATGAGTCAGGACTGGACGCCCTTCTCCCACATTGTCGTGAACCTCGCGCGGCAGATCCGGCCGGGCGAGATCACGTTCAGCGGGGTCAATTCCACGCTGGCGATGCTGGCGTGCCTGCTCGCGAAGCGCGCCTACGACTTTCATTTCACTTATCTCAACGTCGCCGGCGGCGTCGAGCCTTTGCCGAAAAAGATCCCGCATTCGAGCAGCGACCCCGCGCTCATCGCAGGCTCCCCGGCGATCTTCGGCAACGAGGACTTCTACGACCTGTGCGCGCGCGGCGGCCTGGATCTCGTGTTTCTGGGCTGCGCCCAGGTGGATGGTCAGGGCCGCACCAACGTCTCCGTCATCGGCGAGTGGAAAACTCCGAAAGTACGGCTGCCGGGTGGCGGCGGCGCGGCAGTGATGATGCCCACGGCGAAGCGCGTCGTTACCTGGCGCACCGAGCACTCCACCCGCACGCTGGTGGAGAAGCTCGATTTCGTGACCGCGGCGGGCAATCTCCAGACGGTCGTGACGCCGATCGCGGTATTCCAGAAGCGCGACGGGCGCCTGGCGCTGGAGTCGTGGAATCCGCAGGTCACGCTCGATCAGGTCAATCGGCGCACCGGCTTCCGGTTCGACGCCGGCGGCGCGCAACCGACTGCGCAGATCACCGCGAGCGAGCGCGCTGCGCTCGAGTCTCTCGATCCGCGAGGTGAATTCGCCGCCGGGGTGCGAGCCTGACGTTCGCGCGCCGTCAGCCGCCGGGGATGATTCCGGGCTGGAGGGTGTAGCAATAGTCCGCGATATCGCCCGGCTTGCACTTCCACACCCGGTCCATGAACTTGCTCGAGAAGCAATGCTGGAGCGCCTTGCGCAGCGGGCGCAGCCGGAATGGGTAGCCGAACACGTAGGGGTGGACGGAGATGCTGCACACGAGCGGGTGCTTCACGCTCTGCTCGACCATCTCCTCGAACTGGTCCACCAGCATGTCGCAGAACTCGCGCCCCGCGTGCTGGCGGTGGATCACCTGCGGTGAATCGTTCAGCTCCGCCGGATACGGCACGGAGAGGAGCGGCCCGGCGCGCGTGCGCATCCAGATCGGCTGGTCGTCGTGCGGCCAATCCATGAGATAGGTGTAGCCCGCCTCCTTCAGGAGATCGGGAGTCCACGGATTCTCGTAGGTGCCGGCGCCCATCCAGCCTTTCGGCGGCCGGCCCTCGTGGCGGGCAAAGGTCTCGGTCACTTCCGCGATGATGCGCGCCTCGTCCGTCTCCCAGCGGAAATCGTGCAGATTCTCCGAATTGGTGCGCCCGTGACCGACGATCTCGTCGCCGCGGGCGCGTATGCGCTCCATGATCTGGGGCGCGTGCTCGTAGAGCAGGCTGTTGGCGTTGTGCGCGAGCGGCATTTGCAGCTCGTGGGCGAGGTCGAACAGCCGCCAGATGCCGACGCGGTTGCCGTAGTCGCGCCACGAGTAATTGCGCTGGGTCTGGGGCTCGCCGAGCTTGGCGTTGTCGTGCCCCCTGCCCTTGCCGAACGCGAACACCTCGACGTTGGTGGTAATGCAGAACGCGAGCCGCTTGCCGCCCGGCCAGCT
>DASWIC010000089.1:0-4601 GCA_036397875.1 Burkholderiales bacterium | reverse complement strand
CAGGGGCACGGCGAGATGCGCAAGGAGGACCGCACCTGGGAGGAGGGCTACCGCCTGCGCTGGCAGCACGACAAGATCGTGCGCTCCACGCACGGGGTGAACTGCACCGGCTCGTGCAGCTGGAAGATCTACGTCAAGGGCGGCGTGGTGACGTGGGAGACGCAGCAGACCGATTATCCGCGCACGCGCCCCGACATGCCCAACCACGAGCCGCGCGGCTGCTCGCGGGGGGCTTCCTACAGCTGGTATCTCTACAGCGCGAACCGCCTCAAGTACCCGATGGTGCGCGGGCGGCTCGCCCGGCTGTGGCGCGCGGCAAGGAAGTCGCTCGACCCGGTGGCGGCGTGGGCCTCCATTGTCGAGGACCCGGCAAAGACAAAGGACTACAAGTCCATCCGCGGGCGCGGCGGCTTCGTGCGCTCGAGCTGGGATGAAGTGAACGAGCTCATCGCCGCGGCGAACGTCTACACCATCAAGCGCTACGGGCCAGACCGCGTGATCGGCTTCTCGCCGATCCCCGCGATGTCCATGGTGTCGTACGCCGCCGGCAGCCGCTACCTCTCGCTCATCGGCGGCGTGTGCATGAGCTTCTACGACTGGTACTGCGATCTCCCGCCGTCCTCGCCCCAGACCTGGGGCGAGCAGACCGACGTGCCGGAATCGGCCGACTGGTACAACTCCGCGTTCATCATCGCGTGGGGCTCGAACGTGCCGCAGACGCGCACGCCCGACGCCCATTTCTACGTCGAGGCGCGCTACAACGGCACCAAGACCGTGGCGGTGACGCCCGACTACTCGGAAGTCGCCAAGCTTTCCGACATCTGGATGCATCCGAAGCAGGGCACCGATGCCGCGCTCGGCATGGCGATGGGCCACGTGATCCTGAAGGAGTGCTTCGTCGACCGCCAGGTCCCGTACTTCGAGGACTACTGCCGGCGCTACACCGACATGCCGCTTCTCGTCAGGCTCGTGAAGCGGGGCGACCGCTTCGTTCCCGATCGCTACCTGCGCGCTTCGGATTTCGCGGACCGGCTCGGCCAGGCCAACAACCCCGAATGGAAGACCGTCGGCATCGACGAGGCGACCGGGCAGCCGGTGGCGCCGCAGGGCTCCATCGGATATCGCTGGGGGCAGCAGGTCGAAGGCGATCTCGGCAAGTGGAACCTGGAGCAGAAGAACGGCGCGGGCGGCGCCGAGGTGAAGCTCGCGCTGTCGCTCGTCGGGCGCCGCGACGAGGTTGCACCTGTCGCGTTCCCGTACTTCGGCGGCATCGCCCACGAGCACTTCCGCTCGAACGACCAGAAGACGGATGTCCTCGTGCGCAACGTGCCGGTGAAGAAGTTGAAGCTCGCCGACGGCGAGGCGTGGGTCGCCACGGTTTTCGACCTGGTGTGCGCGAACTACGGCGTGGACCGGGGGCTCGGTGGAAACTGCGCGCGCTCGCTCGACGACGACGTGCCGTACACGCCGAAGTGGCAGGAAGCGATCACCGGGGTGAAGGCGGAGCAGGCGATCGCGGTCGCGCGCCAGTTCGCGGAAACCGCCGAGAAGACGAACGGCCGAGCGATGATCATCATCGGCGCGGCGATGAACCACTGGTACCACCAGGATATGAACTACCGCGCGTGCATCAACATGCTGATGCTGTGCGGCTGCGTCGGCAAGTCCGGCGGCGGCTGGGCGCACTACGTGGGCCAGGAGAAGCTGCGCCCGCAGACGGGCTGGACCGCGCTCGCGTTCGCGCTCGACTGGGCGCGGCCGCCGCGGCAGATGAATTCCACCTCGTTCTTCTACAGCCACACCGACCAGTGGCGCTACGAGCAGTTGAAAGTGTCCGAGATCCTCTCTCCGCTCGCCGACGCCGTGCGCTATCCCGGCAGTCTCATCGACTTCAACGTGCGCGCGGAGCGCATGGGCTGGCTCCCGTCCGCGCCGCAGCTCGCCGCCAATCCGCTGCAGGTGGCGAAGGACGCCGCGGCAGCGGGCATGGAAGCGAAGGACTACGTCGCGAAGAAGCTGAAGGACGGCTCGCTCAAGCTCTCGTGCGAGGACCCCGACAACCCGATCAACTTCCCGCGCAACCTGTTCGTGTGGCGCTCGAACCTGCTCGGGTCCTCGGGCAAGGGCCACGAGTACTTCCTCAAGCACTTCGTCGGCGCCCAGCATGGCGTGCAGGGCGCGGACCTCGGCGCGACCGGCGGAGCCAAGCCGCAGGAGGTCGTCTGGCGTGATGTCGACGACGGCACGGGGCGCCTTGGCGGCCCGGAAGGCAAGCTCGACCTGCTGGTGACGCTCGACTTCCGGATGTCCACCACCTGCCTCTACTCGGACGTGGTGCTGCCGACGGCGACGTGGTACGAGAAGAACGACCTCAACACTTCCGACATGCACCCCTTCATCCACCCGCTGTCCGCTGCGGTGGACCCGGTGTGGCTCACGAAGAGCGACTGGGACATCTACAAGGGCATCGCCAGGAAGTTCTCGGAGATCGCTTCCGGCCACCTCGGCGTCGAGAAGGACGTCGTGCTGGTGCCGCTCATGCACGACACGCCGGCCGAGCTCGCCCAGCCGCTCGACGTCAAGGACTGGAAGAAGGGCGAGTGCGACCTTGTTCCCGGAAAGACCGCGCCCCAGGTCGTGGTGGTCGAGCGCGACTTTCCCAATACCTATCGGCGTTTCACCGCGCTCGGGCCGCTCATGAAAAAGCTCGGCAACGGCGGCAAGGGGATCAACTGGAATACCGAGAAGGAAGTGGACGGGCTGGCCGGGCTCAACTACGCCGTGACCGAGGACGGCCCCACGAAGGGACTGCCTCGCATCGAGACCGATATCGACGCGGCGGAAGTGATCCTCTCGCTCGCGCCGGAGACCAACGGCGCAGTGGCGGTCAAGGCGTGGCAGGCGCTCGGCAAGATCACGGGGCGCGATCACCTGCACCTTGCCGAGACGCGCGAGGACGAGAAGATCCGCTTCCGCGACGTGCAGGCGCAGCCGCGCAAGATCATCAGCTCGCCCACGTGGTCCGGCATCGAGAGCGAGCACGTGAGCTACAACGCGGGCTACACCAATGTGCACGAGTTGATCCCGTGGCGCACGCTCACCGGCCGGCAGCAGTTCTACCAGGACCATCCGTGGATGCGCGACTTCGGCGAGGCTCTGTGCGTCTATCGGCCGCCGGTGGATACGCGCGCCGTCGCGCCGATGATGGGCAAGCGCCCCAACGGCAACCCCGAGGTGGTGTTGAACTTCATCACGCCGCACCAGAAATGGGGCATCCACTCGACCTACACCGACAACCTGCTGATGCTGACGCTCTCGCGCGGCGGCCCGATCGTCTGGCTGTCCGAGACCGACGCGAAGAAGGCCGGCATCGAGGACAACGACTGGATCGAGCTCTATAACGTCAATGGCGCGATCGCCGCGCGCGCGGTGGTGAGCCAGCGCGTGAGCGAGGGCATGTGCCTGATGTACCACGCACAGGAGAAGATCGTGAACGTGCCGGGTTCGGAGGTGACCGGGCACCGCGGCGGCATCCACAACTCGGTGACGCGGGCGGTCGTGAAGCCCACGCACATGATCGGCGGCTACGCCCAGCAGTCCTACGGGTTCAACTATCACGGCACGGTCGGCTCGAACCGCGACGAGTTCGTGATCGTGCGCAAGATGGCGAAGGTCGACTGGATGGACGTCCCGTCGGCCGCGGCCGCGAAGTGAAGAGGACTCCTATGAAGATACGAGCCCAGATCGCGATGGTGCTGAACCTCGACAAGTGCATCGGCTGCCACACCTGCTCTGTCACCTGCAAGACTGTCTGGACCTCACGGCTCGGCATGGAGTACGCGTGGTTCAACAACGTCGAGACCAAGCCGGGCATCGGCTACCCCAAGGACTGGGAGAACCAGGAGCGCTGGAAGGGCGGCTGGGAGCGCCGGTCGAACGGGAAGATCGTGCCGAAACAGGGCGGGCGGTTGGGGCTCCTGATGAAGATCTTCGCCAATCCCCACCTGCCGCAGATCGACGACTACTACGAGCCGTTCACCTTCGACTACGAGCACCTGCAGACCGCGCCCGAGATGCCGACGGCGCCGGTCGCGCGCCCGATCTCGATCATCACCGGGCAGCGCATGGAGAAGATCGAGTGGGGCCCGAACTGGGAGGAGATCCTCGGCGGCGAATTCGCGAAGCGCTCGCAGGACGCCAATTTCGAGCACATCCAGAAGGACATCTACGGCCAGTTCGAGAACACCTTCATGATGTACCTGCCGCGGCTGTGCGAGCACTGCCTGAATCCTTCGTGCGTCGCATCCTGCCCGTCGGGCTCGATCTACAAGCGCGAAGAGGACGGCATCGTGCTGATCGACCAGGACAAGTGCCGCGGCTGGCGCATGTGCGTGTCGGGCTGCCCCTACAAGAAGATCTATTACAACTGGTCCACCGGCAAGGCCGAGAAGTGCATCTTTTGCTATCCGCGCATCGAGGCCGGCCAGCCGACAGTGTGCTCCGAGACTTGCGTGGGGCGCATCCGCTACCTCGGCGTGCTGCTCTACGACGCCGACGGCATCGAGAAAGCCGCCTCCGTGGAAAGCCCGAAGGACCTCTAC
>DASWIC010000088.1:0-5801 GCA_036397875.1 Burkholderiales bacterium | reverse complement strand
TCGGCATCGAGTCCGCCATCGTGGACCTGTCCGGCGGCGCGCCCGTGCTGCTGCGCCCCGGCTGGATCACCGTGGCCGAGATCGAGCGGACGCTGGGCGTTCGGCTCGCTGCCCCGGATGCCGGCGCGCCGCGGGCGCCGGGAACGCTGGCCGCGCATTACGCGCCGCGAACGCCGCTCACCGTCGTCGAGGGGGACCTGCTGGTCGAGCTCGCGATGACGCTCGTGCGGCAGGGCCGGAAAGTCGCGGCGCTCGCACTCGGGGAGGCGCGGCCGCTCCTCGCGGGCGTGACGTGGGCCGGGGCGCCGCGCGATGCGGCCGGCTATGCCCACGCGCTTTACGCCAGCCTGCGCCGGCTCGACGATGCCGGCTGCGACACGATCCTCGTAGAGCGGCCGCCGCGGGCGCCCGAGTGGGCGGCGATCAACGACCGCCTGGCGCGGGCCGCCGCGGGCACCTCCGCGCCGGAGGCCACGTAGCTCGCGGAACGGACCGGAAATTCCCTCCGCAGTGCGACCTTCCTGGAGGACTCTTGCGAGCGCCCGGCCCCTCGTCCGGATGCCCCTTTTCCTCCTCCGGGTGAAGGACATGGGGTGGGGGGTCGTGCGGGGAACGGGATCACGGAATAGAGCGACCCACCCCGGTGTTGCCGGCGCATAAACGGGTTGCGCCGGAACCCTCGATATGACAGCCGAAATCCGCTAGAATCCGCTTCGCACATAGTGGACCGACACCAGCATCCCCGACATGGAATGCCTGGAGCAATCCGCTGGAGGCAGGGTGTAAGGGGCAAAAAATGCGGATAACGATCCCCCCTTATGCAGTGTGAATGGCTTTTTTCCACGGTTCGTACCCCGTTGCACTCGCGGGGCTGCCGTGGTCGAGCGCGCCGGTTGATGCCGCGCCGTAGAGGACAAGGAGGGTAGATGAAGGTCCCGTTGCAGGATAACAAGGATTTCCTGGCCGGCCTGCTGATGATAGGGATCGGGTCCATCGCTTTCTACATGGCGCTCGATTACCCCTTCGGTAGTACGTTGCGCATGGGCCCCGGTTATTTCCCGCGGGTGCTGGCCGGCATCTTCATCGCGTTCGGCATTTACGTCGGCCTGCGCGGCCTGCGCACAGGCGAGAAGGTGGAGAGCGTCTGGGGCTGGAAAGCGCTGGCGTTCATTACGGTGTCGTTCTGGGTGTTCGGCTGGCTGATGGACCGGATCGGGATGATCCCGTCGCTGGTGGTGTTGTTCTTCGTGTCCGCGCTTGCCGGCCATGAATTCAAATTCAAGGAAGTCGTCATTCTGTCCGTGGTCATGATCCTGTTCGCGTGGGCAGTGTTCATCTACGGGCTCGGCCTGCCCTATCGCCTCTTCTGGTGGGATTGACCATGGACATCTTCAACAACCTGATATTCGGATTCTCCGTTGCGCTGTCGCTGCAGAACCTGATCTATTGCTTCGTCGGCGTGTTCGTCGGCACGGCGATCGGCGTGCTGCCCGGCGTCGGTCCTCTGGTCACGATCGCCATGCTGCTGCCGATCACCTTCAACCTGCCGCCGATACCGGCGCTCATCATGCTGGCCGGCATTTATTACGGCTCGCAGTACGGCGGCTCCACCACGTCCATCCTGATGAACCTGCCGGGCGAGACGGCCTCCGTGGTGACCTGCATCGACGGCTACCAGATGGCGCGCCAGGGGCGCGCCGGGCCGGCGCTCGCGATATCGGCGATCAGCTCGTTTTTCGCCGGCTGTGTGGGAACGCTGCTGATCGCGATGTTCGGCCCGCCGATCGCTGAGATGGCGCTCAAGTTCGGTGCACCGGAATACTTCTCGCTGATGCTGATGGCCCTGATCGCCGCCGCCTGTCTCTCGTCCGGCGACATGGTGAAGGCTCTCGCGATGGTCGTGTTGGGGCTTCTGTTGGGCATCATCGGCACCGACGTGAACTCCGGCATGGCGCGCTACTCCTTCGGCATCCCGGAGCTGACCGACGGCATGGGTTTCACGGTAGTAGCGGTGGGCCTGTTCGCCGTTTCCGAAATCGTCAAAAACCTCGAAACCCCCGAAAAGGGCGAGGTGTTCACTGCCAAGATCAAGAACATCATGCCGACCCTTGCGGACCTCAAGGCCTCCATCATGCCGATCCTGCGCGGCACGGGGATCGGCGCCTTCTTCGGCACGCTGCCCGGCACCGGGCCTTCCATCGCCTCGTTCTCGGCCTATATGCTGGAAAAGAAATCGGCCAAGGACCCGTCGCGCTTCGGCAAGGGGGCAATCGAGGGCGTCGCGGGCCCCGAGGCGGCCAACAACTCCGCGGCGCAGACGGCGTTCATACCGACGCTGACCCTGGGCATACCCGGCAGCGGCACCATGGCGCTGATGCTGGGCGCGCTCACCATACAAGGCATCGCGCCGGGGCCGCAGGTGATGACCGCCAAGCCCGACCTCTTCTGGGGCCTCATTGCGAGCATGTGGATCGGCAACGCGATGCTGGTGATCCTCAACCTGCCGCTGGTCGGGATGTGGGTGCAGCTGCTCAAAATTCCCTACCGCTGGCTGTTTCCGTCGATCATCATGTTCTGCGCGGTGGGCAACTTCAGCATCAACAACAGCGCGATGGACCTCTACCTCGTCGGCATCATGGGCATCCTGGGCTACGTCCTCGTGAAGCTCGAGTGCCCGCCGGCGCCGCTCATCCTGGGCTTCGTGCTGGGACCGTTGATGGAGGAGAACCTGCGCCGGGCACTGCTGATTTCGCGCGGCGACGCGACGGTGTTCTTCACCCGGCCGATCAGTCTCGGGTTCATGATCGCAGCCATTCTGATCCTGCTCACCATGATCCTGCCCGCCATCCGCAAGAAAAAGATCGAGGCGTACGAAAGCGGCAGCCCTCCGTAAGCGGCGCGCGGGGAGATAGATACAAGGGAAAGGGGGGCTGGCAGCCCTCCTTTTTTTCAAGCATTCAGCCGGTCCTTACAGGGTGAGACCGGGCCGTTTCCAGCCGACCGAGTGAAATCGAACACGCCGCGCTTGCTGGCGTTTACTGCCATGGGCCGGTAAAACTTTATGCTTCTAAACATCAAGTTACGGACGTTGCGGCATCGCAACATCTGGATTTTGCCTTTCGTTTAATCACGGAGTAGGATTCGCGCCTTCCTCTCCGTGACCCGCCGCGAGTGGCCGAGAGCTCCCCTCAGCAGCAATCGCGCGCAGCGCTGACGCTGCTTGCGCTCGGCGTCGTCTATGGCGATATCGGCACGAGCCCGCTCTACGCCGTCAAGGAAACCTTCGCGCCCGGCCACGGCATTGCGCTCACCGCCGCCAACATCCTCGGCGGGCTGTCGGCGATATTCTGGGTGCTGATCATCGTCGTGTCGCTCAAGTACGTCGTGCTGGTGATGCGCGCCGACAACCGGGGCGAGGGCGGCACCATGGCGCTGATCGCGCTCGCCACCTCCGCCGTGCGCGGGCGCGCGGGCCTGCGGCCGTTCATCCTGGTGCTGGGACTTTTCGGCGCGTCCCTGTTCTACGGCGAGGCCGTGCTGACGCCGGCGATATCGGTCGTTTCCGCGGTAGAGGGGCTGGAGGTTGGCACTTCCGCGCTGAAGCCGTACGTGCTGCCCGTGGCGATCGGCGTGCTGATCGCGCTGTTCCTGTTCCAGCGGCACGGCACCGCGGTCGTGGGCGCGCTGTTCGGACCGGTGTGCTTGCTGTGGTTTCTCGCGCTCGGCGCGGTCGGCGTCTGGAACATCGTGCAGCATCCGGTGGTGCTCGCGGCGCTCGATCCCCGGCATGCGTTCGGTTTCGTCACCGGGCACGGTTTCGCCTCGTTCGTCGTGCTGGGGGCGGTGCTGCTCGCGTTCACCGGCGCGGAGGCGCTCTACGCCGACATGGGGCATTTCGGCAAATGGCCGGTGCGCGCGGCCTGGTTCGGCCTGGTGCTGCCCGGACTCGTGCTCAACTATTTCGGCCAGGGGGCGCTGCTGATTGCCAGTCCCCAGGCGATATCCAACCCGTTCTACCTCGCGTTTCCCTCGTGGGCGCTCTATCCGATGGTCGCCCTCGCCACGGCGGCGACGGTGATCGCCTCGCAAGCGACGATCTCGGGCGCGTACTCGATCACCCGGCAGGCGATCCAGCTCGGTTTCCTCCCGCGCATGAACGTCGTGCACACCTCGGCCAGGACGATCGGCCAGATCTACATTCCCGCGATCAACTGGGCGCTCCTCGTCCTGGTGATCGCCGCGGTGGTGGGCTTCGGCAACTCCTCCAATCTCGCCTCGGCCTACGGCGTTGCGGTCACCGGCACCATGACGGTCACTACCATCCTTACCTTCTTCGTGATTCGCTATGGCTGGGGCTATCCGCTGGCGCTGTGCATCGTCGCCACCGCATTCTTTTTCGTCATCGACATCGCGTTCTTCTCGTCGGCCCTGCTGAAGTTCATGGATGGCGGCTGGTTCCCCCTGGTTCTCGGCCTGGCGATGTTCACGCTGATGATGACCTGGCGGCGCGGGCGCGAAATCCTGTTCGGGCGGCTGCGGGCGTCCACCGTCCCGCTGGAGCCGTTCCTGGAATCGCTGTTCCGGGAGGCGCCGCGGCGCGTGCCCGGCACCTCGGTGTTCCTGACGGCGACGCCCGACGTGGTCCCGCACTCGCTGCTGCACAACCTGTACCACAACAAGGTGCTGCACCAGCGCGTGGTTTTCCTCACCGTGACCGTGAGGGACGTGCCGACAGTAACCCCGGGAGAGCGCGTTGCGGTGGAGTCGCTGGGCAACGAGTGCTACCGGGTGACGCTGGCGTTCGGCTTCATGGACCGTCCCGACGTCTGGCACGCATTGAGCGAGCTCGCCCCCGCGATGGGGCTCGCGTTCGACCTGATGCAGACCTCGTTCTTCCTCTCCCGCGAGACCGTGATCCCCGTCGCCGGCGCGGCGGGGGGCATGGCGCTGTGGCGCGAGCGGTTCTTCGCCACGCTGGCGCGAAACGCCGGCAGCGCGGTCGAATATTTCAACATCCCGACCAACCGCGTGATCGAGCTGGGAACGCAGGTGCAGATCTAGCGGCCCTTGAAGCCGGGCTTGCGCTTTTTCAGGAAGGCATCCACTCCCTCCCGGTAGTCCTCGGTGTCGAAGCAGGCGAAGCCCTCGTCCCATTCCGCCGGGGCGATTTCGGCACGAACGGAGAGGCGCTCGATGAACTGCTTGTGCCAGCGGTTGACGAGCGGGGCACCGTCCGCGATGCGGCGGGCGGTGGCATAGGCCTCTTCTTCCACTGTCTTGTCGGGCACCACGCGATTCACCAGCCCCTTGCGGTACGCCTCGTCGGCGTCGAACACGCGGCCTTCGAGCAGGATCTCCAGCGTCACCGCCTTGCCCACAAGCGACAGCAATCCCTGCATCTCGCGCAGGCCGAGCGTCAACCCGAGGCGGTTGATGGGGATGCCGAAGCGACTCGATGTTCCGCAGACGCGCAGGTCGCACAGCGCCGCGATCTCGAGTCCGCCACCGACACAGATCCCATGGATCAGCGCCACCATCGGATGGCGGCATTCGTACAAGGCGGCCAGGGCTTCGTGGTGCACTTCGCCGTATTCCCTGGCCTGTGCCGAATTGGAACGCGTGTTGGCGAATTCCGAAATGTCGTTTCCGGGGGCGAACGATTTCTCGCCCGCACCGCGCAGCACCAGGCAGCGCAGGCCGTCGTCGGCGGACAGTTCGCGCATCACCTCGCCGAGCCGCTGCCACATGGGCTTGGTGAGCGCGTTCAGTTTTTCCGGGCGGTTGAGCGTCACCGTGGCGAT
>DASWIC010000087.1:0-2981 GCA_036397875.1 Burkholderiales bacterium | reverse complement strand
CGAGATGCCGTACGTGGACGCGGCGCGCACGGCGGGCTACTCGCACGCGCGCATCATCTTCCGCCATATGGTACCCAACGTGAGCGCGCCGTACCTGATCCTGCTGACCGCGTTCGTGGCGCAGGCGATCCTGGCGGAGGCTTCGCTGTCGTTCCTCGGGCTGGGCGTGACGGAGCCGACGCCGTCGTGGGGACTGATGCTCTCCGGCGCGGCGGCGGATTTCTACCAGCAGGCGCCGTGGATGATCATCTTCCCCGGCATCGCGATCAGTCTCGCGGTGTTCGCCTTCAATCTCTTCGGTGACTCGCTGCGGGACTGGCTCGATCCCAAGATCAAGCTTTGAATTACGCTTCGCGAGCGTAGCGGCGAACCTTCGCCTCGTCGACCTCGATTCCCAGTCCGGGCCCGGCGGGCACCGTGATGTGGCCGTTCGAAACGGTGAGCGGCTGCATCAGGATGTCGTCGGTGAGATACGTGCTGGATAGCCCCACGCCCCAGTCCACCGCGGGCAGCGCGGCCGCGAGGTGGAGCAGCGCGGCGGTCGAGACGCCGGTCTCCGCCATCTTCGAGGCGAGATTGACCTTCATGCCGAGCTTCTCGCACAGCAACCCCGCGTCCATGACCGGCTTCATGCCGCCCAGCTTGATGGTCTTCAGGCTGAACCCGCTCGCTGCGCCTGCCTCATGGTGGCGCTGGAGGTCGCCGAGGGAGTGCAGGCCCTCATCACAGCCGATCTTGACCCGGCTGGCGCGCGCGACGGCGGCCATGCCCTCGATGTCATGGGCGGCCACCGGCTGCTCGAAGTAGGCGAGCGGCGTGTTCTCCACCGCGCGCACGTAATCCGTCGCCTCGTCCCGCGTCCAGCCCTGGTTGGCATCGGCGCAGATGAGGAGATTCCCGTCGCCGTCGAGCGCCTCGCAGATCCTGCGCGTGCGTTCGGCGTCCTCGCTCGGCGCCGCGACCCCGACCTTGATCTTGTATGCGACGTAGCCATCGGCGAGCCCGCGCTGCGCGTCCGCCACGTCGGCGGCCGTGCCCTTGCCGGTGCCGACCATGCGCAGGACCGCAATGCGCCCGCGCCGCTTGCCCCCGAGCAGATCGTGGACCGGCTTGCCTTGCGCGCGTCCGAGCGCATCGTGCAGCGCCATCTCGATGACGGACTTGGCCGAGTGATTGCCGTAGAGATAGTTGCCGGCGCGGGCCATGACCGCCGCGATGTCGTCGAGAGGCATGCCCTCGAGCCTGGGCGCGAGGTGGCGGATCGCCGCGGCCATGCTCGCCACGGTCTCCCCGGTCATGGTCGGCGCGGCGGCGGCGCCGCCCCAGCCCACGACGCCGTCGCCGGTCTCGAGCCGCACCAGCACGTTCTCGGCGCTTTTTACCTCCTCGAACGACATCTTGAGCGGCTTCGCCATCGGCAGGCTGACCGCAAGGGGCTCGATGCGCCTGATCTTCATCAGAGCTTGCCGATATTCTTGATCGCGGCGGCCATTCGCTTGTGGTCCTCTTCGAAAAATCGCTTGAATTCCGGCGCGTCGCGATAGTCGGGCACGACCTGGACCTTCTGCAGCGCTGCCGTGAAACTGGGGTCTGCCGCGACCTTGGCGACCAGCGCGCGCATCTGGCTGAAGACGGACTCGGGAATGTCCGCCCGGGTGAACAACCCGACCCAGAGGTAGGCCTCCACGTCCTTGTAGCCCATGGACTTGAACGACGGGGTGTCCGGGAAGGCGGGGTGGGACTTGGTGCCCCAGCTCGCGATCGCCCGCAGCTTGCCCGACTTGACGTGCGCGTAGATCGCCGCCGGCCCGCCGCCGCTCACCTGCGCATGGCCGCCCAGTACCTGGAGGATGGCGGGACCACCCCCCGTGGTCGGCAGGTGCCGCATCCTGGTCTTGGTTGCGTGCAGGAACATCGCGGTCGGCGTATGCGTGATGCCGTAGGGACCGGAAGACGAGAACACGATCTCGTTCGGCTTGGACTTGGCGAGGGCGACGAGCTGCTTCACGTTCTTCACGGGCATCGAGGGGTGCACGAACATGATCAGCGGGTCGGCGGACAGCAGGGCGAGCGGCGCGATCTGCTCGAGCGTGAAGGGCGATTTGATCCCGTACAGCTTGTCCTTCTCGATCACGAGATGCAGATTCGACGTGGTGACGAGGATGTTGTAGCCATCGGGCGGCTGGTTGGCCACGTACGCGGTGCCGACCGCGGCCGTGCCCCCGGGCCGGTTGACGATCGGCGCGGGCTGCCGGGCGAGGCGTTCGAGCACGGCGGACAGCGGCTGGGCGTGGATCTGATTCATGCCGCCCGGCGGGTTGGGCACCGTGATGTTGATCGCGCGCGCCGGATAGTCCTGCGCGGTGGCCTGCGCCGCGGCGAGAAACAGCGCGAGTGCCGCCATCAGTCTCAAGAACATGATTGTCTCCTCCAGAAGTTGCGGACCGACACCGCCGCCCGCGTCCAACTCATGGAAAGTTACCCGCGCCGGAGCGGTTTGGCAAGGCGCAACCCAAAGGCCGAAGGCCGAAGGCAGAAGGAGGAAGGCGGAAATCGTCGACTACGCCAGCACTTCGGCCAGCTCCGTGAAGCCGGCGACGACGAGATCGGGCTGGTACGGCCAGTCGCCGAAGGGGCGCTTGCGGCGGTCGACGAACGCGGCACGCATGCCGGAGGCCTTCGCGCCCACGCAGTCGAAGGCGTGATTCGCCACGAACAGGATCTCCTCGGCCCGGGCAGCCATCATCTCCGCGGCTTTGCGGTAGGTCGCCGCGTGCGGCTTGAAGCTGCCCGCCTCGGCGACCGAGATGATGCGGTCGAACGTGATGCCCAGGTGAGGCGTGATCGCTTCCAGCATGTCCGGATCGCCGTTGGAAAGGATCACCAGGCGGTATTTCGGCTTGAGCCGCGTGAGCGCCGCCACGACATCGGGAAAAGGCCGCAGGCGCTCGATCTCGGCGACGAGGTTCTTCACCTCGTCC
>DASWIC010000086.1:0-3181 GCA_036397875.1 Burkholderiales bacterium | reverse complement strand
CCCGTCAGAGGGGGAAGGGAATTGAAAATCTCCCGGCAGAGGGGAAGGTTGTTCCGGAGTATGCTTGCGGCGAAAAAGGGGGCACATGAAATTCCGGAAGTTCGGCCGCAGCGGCATCCAGGTCTCGGAGATCGCTTTCGGCGGCGGCAATGTCGGCGGCATCCTCATCCGGATGGACGACGCGACGAAGCGCGAGGCGATCCGCCGCGCGATCGCCGGCGGGATCAACTGGATCGATACCGCCGCGCAATACGGCAACGGAAAATCGGAAGAGGCGCTCGGCTGGCTGCTGCCGGAGGCCGGGGCGACGCCGCACCTCTCCACCAAGTTCAATCTCGACGTGGAGAATCTGAAGGACATCCCGGCGAGAATCGAGGAGCGCCTCAAGGCAAGTCTCGCGCGGTTGAAGCGTCAATCGGTCGACCTGCTGCAGCTTCACAACCGGATCGGCGCCAGGCCCGGCGGCCGGGTGATGACGGTCGAGCAGATCCTCGGCAGGAACGGCGTGGCCGACGGGCTCGAGCGGCTGCGCGACAGGGGACTGATCCGCCTGATAGGCATCACCGCCATCGGCGAGGCCGCATCCGTGTGCGAGGTCATCCGCAGCGGGCGCTTCGATTCGGCGCAGGTCTATTACAACGTGTTGAATCCCAGCGCAGCCCGGCGCATGCCGAAGGCGTGGACCGGGCATGATCTCGGCGGCATCGTCGAGGCCTGCCGCGCAAACGGTGTCGCGGTGATGGCGATTCGCATCTTTGGCGCCGGCATCATCGCGACCGATGAGCGGCACGGGCGCGAGAGCATGCTCACCGCGAACACGAGCATCCCCGAGGAGGAGCGCAAGTCGAAGGCGGTGTTCGACGCGATCGGCGCCGGCGAGGGAACGCGCGCGCAGGTGGCGCTGCGCTTCGTGCTGTCAAACCCGGATGTCTCCTGCGCCGTGATCGGAGCCGCGGAGCTCCATCATATTGACGAAGCGCTGCAGGCGGCGGAGATGGGGCCGCTTCCGGCGCAGACGCTCGCCCGTCTCGAGGCGCTGTACGAGAGCGGTTTTGCTCGCGTTCAGCGGTAGAAGATGTGCCGGCCGATTCTTGCGATCGGCGTCCTGCCCTTCGCCCAGCCGGGCTTGATGTAATTCGCGTGGTAGTGCATGGCGCCCGCCACCACCGGCGGCTCGGTCCCGTAGTAGACCGCCTCGGCCGCCTGCCACGCCTGCTTCCAGGCCTCGCCTCCCGGGTTCGGCAGGATGCCGAACTCGGTCCAGGAGAACGCGCCCACGTAGCGCTTGCGGATGGTGTCCCAATTCTTCTGGTAGACGACGTCGCACACCTTGGCGGGATAGCGGCCGGAGGCCGCGCGGTTCATCGTGACCTCGGCCACCGCCCGCTGGCCCAATACGGGCTCGCCGCGCGCCTCGAAATACACGTTGTGGGCGAGGCAGGTCAGGTCCTCGCGCACGGCCTGGTGCGAGAAGATCACGCGCACCCGGTCGTCCTTGTACTCGAAGACCGCGCTCAGCGTGACACCGAACGCCGCGACGATCGCGCCGAGGACCAGCGCGAACACCCACGGCTCCTTGTCGGCCGGAAGCCAGCTCAGGTGCACGCGCGGCCACCGGCGGCTCAGCGTCCGGGAATAACGGGATATCAGGCGCCTCGTGCTCATCGCGAATGGCATGATCCGCAATGGCGCGTTTCCCCGTCAAGGTAGCTTTACGCGGCCATCCCCATCCCGCACTCCCGGCCTCTCACCCGAGTGCGGCGCACCTTCTCCTTACACCGCAGTCTCGAACAGGCGCTTGATTCTCTCGCGTGGGTTACAGTGGGTGCGGTGAAGGGCGATCAGGTCTTCCTCGACCGCGATGCGCCGTTCCTCGCTTTCCAGCAGGTGGATGCAGATGCAGTTCGCGCCGTGCTTCCGGAAGCATTCGAATTGCGATTCGGTGGCGAACGGGTCGGCCAGGTTGGCGGTCTGGCCGATGTAGATGCCGTCGTGGGAGGCCCGTGCGTAGGTGGTGTTGTCCCGTGCGCGCTTCGTCACGAAGTAGACGGCCGCCAGGGGCTTGAACCGCGATTCCAGCGACCAGGCCTGGAAGTGATATTTCTCGCCCGATTTCCCGGTGAACGTGATGTCCGGGTACCTCATCGCCCGCCTCCGCCCGGAACGGCCGGGCTCAACCCCGGGGCGCGGCCCCATGAAAAACCCCGCCGCAGCGGGGTCGCAAGAACCGGCCCGGTGCAGGGCATCAGGCGGCTTTCAGGTTGACCGCGGCGGTCTTGCCGTTGACCCCGGTCTCCTTGTCGAACGAGATTTTCTGGTTTTCGTTCAGCGTGCCGAGGCCGGCGGCCTCGACCGCGGTGATATGCACGAACACGTCCTTCGAGCCGTCATCGGGTTGGATGAAGCCGAAGCCCTTGGTGCTGTTGAAAAACTTTACGGTGCCGATGGTAGACATAATGTCCCCCAGAGTTGGCGTCGCCGCGTGCGATAGTGCGCGCGGCATCAAAATTACCTGTGGGAGAGGACCGAAACACCCAGCCGGAAACGAACTGCAGACAGACCCAAAGCGCATTCGATCCCGTCATTATGCGCCTGGAACGCCCTCAGCGGCGGAATATCTTTTTCCGGCTGGCCCTGATCCGCCGCCGGATCGGGAGGGCGGATCTCAGCCGTACGGCGTCGCCTTGCCTTTGCGCCGGAACAGGTAGAAGAGCTGGCCGAGGTAGGTCTCGGGCGGCTGGAACTTCACCGTGCCGTAGCTCTTCGGCCAGTGATCCGGCTGGTGCGCGGTGCCGAAGAGGACGTCCCACAGCGGCAGAAAGCCGACGAAATTCTTGTCGATGCCCTCCTCGTCGGAGGTGTGGTGCCAGTGGTGGTACTCGGGCGTCGTGATCACCCAGCGCAGGTAGGGAAAGCGCCAGCGCACGTTGGCGTGGATGAAGACCGCGTCGAAGGACAGCAGCACGAGGTAGGCGTAGAGCGCCGGCGGCGCGAAGCCGAGCACGAGCAACCGCTGGCCCCGTCCGTATTCCGCGCTCAATTGGAGATGCTCACTTCGGGCGGAAGCCGAAGATGCGCTCGAAGCGCTGCGCGAACTTCGGCCACGCCTCCGGGTTGACGAGGCGCGGGGGGCGCTCGCCGCGCAGGATGTCCGCGACCTGCTGCGCGTTCCAGTTGCGCA
>DASWIC010000085.1:0-2392 GCA_036397875.1 Burkholderiales bacterium | reverse complement strand
CCTGATCGCGCTCGCCGTGCTGGTTGCGGGATGCGGCAACAAGACGCCGCTCGTGCTGCCCAAGCCGAAGCCCGCAGAGCAAGCTACGGCACCGAAGCCTCCTCCGGAACAAGACGGCAAGAAACCGGCAACCGAGCCATGACCCATTTCGACTACCGTAACGGCGAGCTGCACGCCGAGGCGGTGCCGCTCGCGCGGGTGGCGGAGCGCTACGGCACGCCGTGCTACGTCTATTCGCGGGCGGCGCTGAGGGAGACCTATCGCGCCTTCGACGCCGCATTCGACGGGCGCGACCACCTTGTTTGCTACGCGGTGAAAGCGAATTCGAGCCTTGCCGTGCTGAACGTGCTTGCGCGGCTTGGCAGCGGCTTCGACATTGTGTCGGGTGGGGAGTTCGCGCGGGTGCGGGCAGCAGGCGGCGATCCGCGCAAGATCGTGTTCTCTGGGGTGGGCAAGACCGCCGAGGAGATGCGCCAGGCCGTGATGGCGGGCATCCTGTGCTTCAACGTCGAGTCGGAAAGCGAGCTCATGCGGCTCGAAGCGGTGGCCGCGCAATGCGGCAGGACCGCGGCGCTCGCCCTGCGCGTGAACCCGGACGTGGACCCGCGCACCCATCCCTACATTGCGACCGGGTTGCGGCAGAACAAGTTCGGCATCCCGTACGAGGATGCGCTCGGGCTCTACCGGCAAGCGCGGGAGATGCGCCACCTCGCCGTCACCGGCGTCGGCTTCCACATTGGCTCGCAGCTGACGGAGGTCGCGCCGTTCGTCGCCGCGCTCGATAGGGTGCTCGAGCTGGCCGACCGGCTGAAGTCGGAAGGCGTGACTCTTGCCCATGTCGACATCGGGGGCGGCCTCGGGATCCGCTACCGCGACGAGTCGCCGCCGACGCCGGGCGAGTATGCGAGGGCGCTCACCGGCCGGCTTGGCAGCCGCGCCTTGAAGATCCTGCTCGAGCCCGGGCGGGCACTAGTCGGCCAGGCCGGGCTGCTGCTCACGCGCGTGGAGTACCTGAAGCACGGCCGGGAGCGCAACTTCGCGGTGGTGGACGCTGCGATGAACGATCTCCTGCGCCCGGCGCTCTACGACGCGTGGCACGAGGTGCGGCCGGTGAGGGCCGGCAGCGGCGGTGCACACTACGAAATCGTCGGCCCGGTGTGCGAGACCGGGGATTTCCTCGCCCGCGACCGCGCGCTCGATCTGCGCGAGGGCGATCTCCTCGCGGTCATGGCGGCCGGCGCCTACGGCATGAGCATGAGCTCAAACTACAACACCCGCCCGCGCGCGGCCGAAGTCATGGTGGACGGCGCCGAACTGCACCTCATCCGCGAGCGCGAAGCAGTGTCGGAGCTGATGGCGCGGGAGATGCTGCTGCCCTAGGAATTCCTTCCCCCCTTGCGGGGGAAGGGCGGGATGGGGGGTCAGGGGTTGAGCTGACGGTACACCGCCGTCGCGACGCGCAGCAGCTCGCCCCGCTCCACCTCGCCCGAGAGCGCGTAGCCGAGCTTGCGGTCGAGCCAGTAGAACACGCCCACGCGGTTCTCCTGCGCGAAGCGGAACGCGGTTTCGCGGCTGTCGTCCGCGTTGACGCGAACGTAGAGCGTCAACCGCTGGCCCTTCCCGTCCTGGTACATGAACTGGGCCACCGGCCCCCGATCGCCCGGCAGCAGCCGCCCGCCGACCAGCGCATACCCCAGCTCGCCGAGGTGCGGCACCTTGAGCGGCGCGCCGTGGCGCTTCGACAGCCACGTCACGAGGTGGGCCTCCTGGTCGGCCCCAACCTCGACCGGGTGACGCACCTCGGGGCTGTAGACCACGTGCGCAATCGCCGCCCGCCGCGGCCACGAAGTCGCCTCGGCCCGCTGATCCTCCGTATACGCGTGCAGCTGCCAGCCGATGACCCCGCCCAGCGTGAGCCAGGCGACCACCGCGGCGTAGCGCGCGAACGGCCGCACCCAGTACAGTCGCGGGACCCTCAACTGATGCGGCGCCGGCTCATCGAGCACCGGATCGAACTCCCGGCGCAATGCCGCGATCTGCTCGCGATAAGCCGCAAGACGCACCGCCTCCTCGGGGCGCTCCGCGAGATAGGCCTCCACCTCGGCAGCGCGCGCCGCGGGCAGCGCGCCGTCAAGATAGGCGTGCAACTCGGCTTCCGTGATGATCGGCCTGCTCATTTCACGACCTTGAGGGCAGCGGCCCTGAAATCCCCGCCGAGCAGCGCGCGCATGCGCTCGCGGCCACGCGAAAGGCGCGACATGACGGTCCCGATCGGGACCTCGAGCACGCGCGCTGCCTCTTCATAGGTAAATTGCTCGAGCCCCACCAGCAGCACCACGGTGCGCTGCTCGGCCGGCAGCCGCGAGAGCGCGGCGCCGATGTCCCTCAGCTC
>DASWIC010000084.1:0-4778 GCA_036397875.1 Burkholderiales bacterium | reverse complement strand
CCTGAAGGGCCACCCGGCGCTGGCGCGGCACATGGTGGAATCGCTGGTGAACGAGGAGTTCGACCTCTCCGTGTTCCAGGACCTGCCGATCGACCATGGCTGCCACTCGCCGCTCACGATGTTCTGGCCGCCGGCGCCGGATTGGCCCGGCCGCATCGTGCCGGTCGAGATCAACGTGCTCCAGCATCCGCTGCCGACGCCGCTGCGGTGCTACAAGCTCGGGCAGGCGGTGCGGCGCGCGGTGGAGTCGTACCCCGAGGACTTGAGGGTCGTCGTCGTCGGCACCGGCGGGCTTTCGCACCAGCTGAACGGCGAGCGCGCCGGCTTCAACAATCCCGAGTGGGACATGCGCTTTCTCGATCTCATCGAGCGCGACCCGGCGACGCTCACCCGCATGACGCACGCGGATTACATCCGGCTCGGCGGCACGGAGGGGGCCGAGGAAGTGATGTGGCTCGCGATGCGCGGAGCGCTCTCCGAACGCGTGAGGAAAATCCACCAGAACTGCTACCTGCCGATGACGGCGGCGATGGCGGTGGCGCTGTTCGAGGAACCGATATGAAAGCAAGGCAGAAGGCAGAAGGATGACCCGACGGCTTCACCTCACCGCCTTCTTCCTTGGCTGCGCGCTGGCGGCGCCAGCACCAGCGGCGCAGCCGTATCCGGCGCGGCCGATTCGTTTGCTGGTGCCGAACCCGCCCGGTGGCGCGACCGACAACCTTGCGCGCGTTATTGCGCCGAAGCTCACCGAGCTGCTGGGCCAGACGGTGGTGGTGGACAATCGCCCCGGCTCCAACGGCAATATCGCGGCCGAGAAGGCCGTGCGGGCGACGCCGGACGGGCACACGCTCTTCCTCGCCGCCGACGGCCAGATCGTCATCAGCCCGCACGTGTACCGCAGGCTGCCCTACGACACGCTGAAAGACCTGGCGCCGGTCGCGAGCCTGGTGTCGACCCAGATGCTGCTGGCGGTTCACCCATCACTTCCGGTGAAGAATCCGAAGGAATTTGTGGACTATGCGCGCCGTGCGCGCCCGCCGCTCGTCTACGCCTCGATCGGCAACGGCAGCCAGCACCACCTCGCCATGGAGCTGCTCAAGAGCCGCACCGGCATCAACCTCGTGCACGTCCCGTACAAGGGCGGCGGCCCGGCACTGGTGGCGCTCTTCGGCGGCGAGGTGTCCGTGATGTTCGGCGGCAGCTCGGCGGCCCCCTACGTCCGCGCGGGAAAACTGCGCGCCCTCGCTCTTGCGGGCCGGCGCAACGCGGCGTATCCGGACCTGCCCGCGCTCTCCGAGTTCTTTCCCGGCGTCGAGGTGAATCCCTGGCTCGGCTTGTTCGCTCCGGCGGGCGTGCCGCCGCCCGTGCTCAACCGCGTGCGTGCCGAGGCCGGCCGGACGCTCGCGGATCCGGAGACGGCCGCGCGCATCCGCAGGATCGCGCTCGACCCCTTCGTAACCACGCCGCAGGAATTCGCCGCGCTGATCCGGGCCGACTACGCGAAGTACGGCGAGGTCGTGAAATCCGCCGGCGTGAAGATCGACTGAAATGAATCCACAGCTCAAGGATATCGAGTCGCTGCCGGGCACCTACGTTTTCGACCTGCAGCGCAGCGCGCGCGGGTTGCGGCTCAACCGGTTCCTGCACGGGTTGACCCGGCCCGAGAAGCGCGCGCTGTTCAAGCAGGACCCGGAATCCGCGTTCGAGCAGGCGGGCCTCGACGCCGGGGAGCGGCGCATGGTGCGCAGCCTCGATTGGGCCGCGCTGATCCGCTACGGCGCGAGCTTTTTCTGCCTCGAGAAGCTCGCGCGCGTGAAGGGCGTCTCCAATCCCGAGATGGTCGCGGCCTTCCGGGGCGAGACGCTCGAGCAGTTTCTCAAGACGCGGAACGTCCCCGGCGCCCGCTGAGAAAATCCCCCCGCTTCGCCACCCCCCTTTGCTAAAGGGGGGAACCCCGGCTTCGCCACCCCCCTTTGCTAAAGGGGGGAACTCCCCGCTTCGCCGCCCCCCTTTGCTAAAGGGGGGAACTCCCCGCTTCGCCGCCCCCCTTTGCTAAAGGGGGGAACTCCCCGCTTCGCCACCCCCCTTTGCTAAAGGGGGGAATCCCCGGCTTCGCCGCCCCCCTTTGCTAAAGGGGGGAACTCCCGGCTTCGCCACCCCCCTTTGACAAAGGGGGGTAGGGGGGATTTAGTCGGCGCGGGCGCCGGACGCGCGGACGACGGCCCCCCAGCGCCTGACCTCCGCAGCCAGGAATTCCGTGAACGCCGCGGCGTCGAGCTGATTCGGCTCGATGCCGTCGCCGCGCAGGCGGGCGCGCACGTCGGGAAGCTGCAGGACGCGCCGCACCTCCGTGTTCAACCGGCTCACGACGTCGGCCGGCACGCCGGCCGGGCCCGAAAGCGAGAACCAGACGGTGGCCACCAGCTCGCGATAGCCCGCCTCCCGGAACGTGGGCACGCCCGCGTAATCGGGCAGGCGCTTCTCGGAGCTGATCGCGAGCGCGCGCACCTTGCCCGCGCGGATCTGCCCGCTGGCGGTGGTGAGCGTGGTCGAGATGGCGTGGATATGCCCGGCGACGATGTCCACCACCGCCAGAGCGGCGCCCTTGTAGGGCACGTGCACGACCTTGATGCCCGCCCGTTGCTTCAGCAGCTCGGCAACGAGGTGGCCCAGGGTGCCGTTGCCGGGCGAGCCGTAACTCATGTCGTCGGGCCGCGCCCTGGCGAGCGCGATGAAGGCCTTGAGGTCCTTCGCAGGCAGCGACGGGTGGACTCCGAGCACGGCCGGGGGACCGCCGAACAGCGCGATATGGGTGAAATCCTTGAGCGGGTCATACAGCGGCCTGGAAGCGAGCGCCGGCGCGATCGTGTGCGACGCGATGCCGGATACGAGGAGGGTGTAGCCGTCCGGCGCGGCCTTCGTGGCGAAGTCGGAGCCGATCACGCCGCCGGCTCCGCCGCGGTTCTCGATGACGAAATTCTGGCCGAAGCTCTCGCCGAGCTTGATGGCGACGAGGCGCCCCAGCGTGTCCGCGGTGCCGCCGGGCGGAAACGGGACCACGAGGCGCACCGATTTCGCCGGGTACTGCTGCGGCCACGCCAGTGCCGCCGCGAACATGCCAACCAGGACCACGACCGTTTTCGACATCAGTGCCATCGATTTTCTCCTCGAACCCTCAGCCCCCAACACTCAGTCCACCTTGACACCGGAGGCCTTGACCGCCTTCGCGTATTTCGCGATATCGCGGCGGGTCTGCGCCGCGTATTGCGCCGGCGTGTTGCCCACGGGATCGATGCCGAGCGCGCGGTAGCGGCTCACCGTGTCCGGGTGCTGGACCGCTTTCTGGACGGCCGCGGCGAGCCGGTCGATCACGGCCTTCGGCGTCTTGGCCGGCGCCATCACGCCGATCGCGGGCGGGTAGTCGTAGTCCTTGATGCCCGTGATCTCGGCGACGGTCGGCACGTCCGGCGCCTGCGCGTTGCGCTTGAGCGTATTGACCGCCAGCAGCTTCAGGCGCCCGGCCTTGACGTGCTGGGCGATCGAGGGCAGCGCCGCGTAGAGGAGCGACACTTCGCCGGCGAGCAGCGCGGGCACGGCCTGGCCGGTACCCTTGTACGGGATATGCACGATGTCGAGGCCGAGCGGCGCCTTGAGCGCCTCCATGCTGAGGTGATGGATGCTCCCGATCCCCCCGGAGCCGTAGCGGAGCTGGCCCGGTTTTCCCTTCACGAGCACGATCAGCTCGGGGAGCGTCTTCGCCGGGACCGAGGCGTGCGCCACGAGAAACTGTCCCGATGTGCCCATGAGGCTGACCGGGGCGAAATCCCGCAGCGTGTCGTAGGGCAGCTTGGCGTAGAGCGCCGGGTTGATCGCGGTCTGGCCCACGTCCGCTATCAGCAGCGTGTATCCGTCGGGTGATGCCTTGGCGACCAGCTCGCAGCCGGCGATGCCGCCGGCGCCGGGGCGGTTGTCCACGACGACTTGCTGGCCCAGGATCTCGGTCATGCGCTGGCCCGCGATGCGCATCATGGTATCCGGCAACCCGCCCGCGGCGTACGGCACCACGGCCCGGATCGGCCTCACCGGGAAACCCTGTCCTGAGTCCTGAGCCTGTCGAAGGGTCGAAGGATCCTGCGCGACTGCGGTCCCGACGCATGCCACAGCCGCGAGTACCGTCAACAGCCACCGTTCCATCATGGGAGAATGCTCTCGTTCTTGGTTGCGCCGCTGGCGCGGGTTTAGAGTTCAAGTGTAAACCATGCGCGCGGCATCCCGTCATGCCGCGGGCCTGACACATCCGGGAGAGTGCCCATGAGCCGCAAGGGGTTGATCGACGACCTGGTCAGCGCGAACCACATCCTGTTCAAGGAAGGCGTGGTGGACGGATTCGGCCACGTCAGCGTGCGCGACGAGAGGGACCCGGAGCGGTTCCTGCTGTCGAGGAGCATCGCGCCTGCGACCGTGACCACCCGGGACGTCATGGAGTTCGGCCTTGACGGCGAGCCCTTGAATCCGCGCGGCCGGCGGCCCTACCTCGAGCGCTTCATCCACAGCGAGATCTATCGCGCGCGGCCCGACGTCGTGGCCGTGGTGCACAGCCACTCGCCGGCGCTGATCCCGTTCGGCATCACCGGGACTTCCCTGCGGCCGGTGTTTCACATGAGCGGCTTCCTCGGTCAGGCGACGCCGATCTTCGAGATCCGCGAGGCGGGCGGCCCCGCGACGGACATGCTGATCCGCGACCGCAAGCTCGGCACGGCGCTCGCGCGCACGCTGGG
>DASWIC010000083.1:0-5943 GCA_036397875.1 Burkholderiales bacterium | reverse complement strand
GGCGGGGGCGGCGGGGCCGTATCCACTCCGGCCAGCTCTCATCTGCTCAGCCGCTGCACGTCGCCGCGCTACCTGCCCCTCGTGTTTTCCATCAAGCAGACCGCCGTGCCGGCCGGACTGCTTCTGGCCGGTGTGCTCGGGCCGCCATTGACGGAGTGGGCGGGCTGGCGCACCACGATGCTCGTCAGCGCGGCGGCGTGCGCCGCCCTGGTCCTGCTGCTGCAGCCCCTGCGCAGGATATTCGATACCGACCGGGTGCCGACGCGCAGCTTCCGGTTCTCTGATTTCAAGTCAACCCTGACCGTGGTACTCGCCACGCCGGGCCTGCGTGCCTTGTCTTTCGCCTGCCTCGCCTTCAACGGCGTGCAAGCGGTCTTCACGGCGTATTTCGTCATCTATCTGACAACGATCGGCTACACGCCCGTGGCTGCGGGTTTCCTCTTTTCGGTGGCGG
This sequence comes from Burkholderiales bacterium, assembly GCA_036397875.1. Classification (GTDB taxonomy): domain Bacteria; phylum Pseudomonadota; class Gammaproteobacteria; order Burkholderiales; family SG8-41; genus SG8-41. The sequence goes on along the minus strand of DASWIC010000083.1, from coordinate 5,489 downwards.
TGGCGGTCGCTGTGCCCGGGCGCATTCTCTGGGGCTGGATCGGCAGCAGCTATGTCTCGCCCTCCCTGGTGATGGCGGGGCTTGCGCTCGGCATGGCTGGAAGCACGGCGCTCCTCGCGCTTTCCAGCGCCGGCTGGCCGGCGCTGCTGGTGGGCGTCATCGCCTGCGTGTTGAGCGCCACCGCGCTCTCCTGGCACGGCGTACTTCTGGCCGAAACCGCGCGCGCGTCGCCGGAGGATATGCGCGGCGGGGTCACCGGCGGCGTGTTGTCATTCGGCCAGGTCGGCGCGCTCGTGCTGCCGCTCCTTTATTCGGGTTTTCTTGACCAGACCGGCAGCTACGGCATCGGCTTCATCGTGTGCGGCCTCCCGGCGCTGCTGGTCGGCGTCCAGCTGCTGCGCCAGAGGGCGTCCGCGCGGCGCTAGGCTGCCGGCGGCGCGGCGCAGACCTGCTCGTAGCGGAAGCGCTGATTCAACTGCCCGGTCCAGGTCACCGCGCCTTGATGCCTGCGCGCTGGACCACGTCCGCCCACTTCTTCATGTCATTGAGCATGAACTGGCGGAACTCTTCGGGCGTGCTGGTGACGGCCTCGGAGCCGTTGTTTCTCATGGTCTTGGCGAATTCAGGCGACTTTGCAAGGGACAGGACTCCAGCGTGTATCTTTGCAACCAGCGGCTTGGACATCTTCGCCGGCCCCATCACGCCATACCAGCCCACCACCGAGAATCCGGGCAGCACCTCGGCCATCGCCGGGATTTCCGGCGCCGTCGGCAGGCGCTTGGGCGTGCTCACCGCGATGGCGCGCAGCTTCCCCGCGCGCACCTGGCCGAACGCGCCGGTCAGTCCCATGAAATTGAAGTGGTATTCCCCGCCCAGCAGGCCGACGATGGCCGGGCCCGTCCCCTTGTAAGGAATATGCTGTGCCTGGAACCCGGCCATGAGCTTCAAGAGCTCGCCCGCCAGGTGGCCGCCGCTGCCGATGCCGGCCGAGCCGATGTTGATCGGGTCCTTGGTGGTTTTGACCCACTGCAGGAATTCCTTGGCGTTTTTCGCCGGGTGCGACGGGTTGACGACCAGCAGCAGGCCGCCCTCCGTCATCTGGGTGATCGGCGTGAAGTCGTTCACCGGGTGATACGGCAGCTTGGCAATGAGGGCCGCATTCACCGTGTGTTGATGGTAGACCATGAACAGCGTGTGGCCGTCGGGTGCGGCGTTCTTGGTGATCTCCGCGCCATTCACACCCGAAGCACTGCCGCGGTTATCCACGATGGCTGATTGACCCCAGGTACTGGTGAGATGCACTGCGAGCATCCGGGCGAGAAAATCCGTCGTGCCGCCTGGATTCGCCGGCGTGATGAGGCGGACCGAGCGGCTCGGAAACTTGTCCGCAGTCTGCGCGTGCGCCATCGGCATGGCCAGGCCCAGCGCGACCAGCAGCAAAGCGCGTTTGTTACGGCAACCGGAAACGAATTGCATTACGTTCTCCAAATGACAGGGGACTGAAGAATACCTCACTGTGAGCGACTATCAAAGTGGACAAGACCCCGTAGAACATCAGCGGGGCACGCCGAATTCCTTTCGGCACACGTCCGCCGGCGGCGGGGCGCAGACCTGCTCGTAGCGGTAGCGCTGCTTCAACTGCCTGTTGAACTCGAAGACATCCAGCGTTTTCTCGTAGGCCGCGCGCGTGATGTCCACGTGCGGCGTCCAGCAGCCGAGCTTCTGGTAGGTCGCGATGCAATCGGCGAGAACGGCTTCGCCGATATCGGGGAAATACGGTTTCTCCGCCTTGGCGATCGCGGCGGCCGGCGCCTCGTTCATATAGATTCGGGTCTTCCGGTAGGCCCGGATGAACGCCTTCGCCAATCCAGTTTTCAGCCAGTCGCGGGTCGCCGCGAGACTGGAGAAGCCGCATGGCCCGATCTGCGGGCCGACCTGCGCCACGACATGGCCGACGCCGTCGGCCTGCAGTTGCTGCGGGTACGGGCCCTGCTGATGAACGTACTGCCCCTGGCCGTCGCGGAAGGCCCGGTCGATCTCGGCGGCGCCGCCGGGGCAGATTGGCTTGATCCGGCCGAAATCGATGCCCGCCTGGTGGCAGGCGTACTTGAACATGGCGAGCGGCTGGCCGCCCTTGAACATGACGACTTCGGCGCCTTCGAGCTTCTTCCAGCGGAACGCGGGATCCGCGCGTCGCCCGGTGAGGAAGAATCCGTCCATCTCGTTCACCTGGGCGAAGTGGACCGCTTCCGGCGCCTCCCCCTTGTCGAGCGAAGTGAAGCCCTGGCTCAACGCCGATTGGACGACGTGCGCGGAGCCATCCTTCAGCGCGGCGAGCGCCGAGACGCCCGGCGGCGAAACCGACCACTCCGGGTCGAGGCCCTCCGCCTTGAGGAATCCCCCCGACATCGTCGAGATGAGCGGGGAGTAGAACGCGGAAAACAACGTGAACTGGATGCGGATCTTTTCCAAGTCGATGTGCTCCTCAATCAGGTCTGACAACAATTGCGTCCGGCTCTATTTATACTCCTCCATTAGAATAATTCGATCCAGGCCCCTTAGAAAACTACCATGACCGAAGCCTATGAACTGACGGCGACCGAAGGGCTCAAGGCGATCGCAGCGGGGGAACTGACCGCCGAGGCCTGGGTCGCGAGCTGCCTCGAGCGAATCGCGGCGCGCGAGCCGGCGGTGCTGGCGTGGGAATATCTAGACCGGGAGGGCGCGCTCGCCCGCGCGCGGGCGCTCGACCGGGCGGGAGGCGGCGGGCTCGCCGCCGGCGTGCCGTTCGGGGCGAAGGACATCATCGACACCGCTGATATGCCGACCGCCTACGGTTCGCTCATACACCAGGGGCACCGGCCGGGCCGGGATGCGGGTTGCGTCGCGATCACGCGGGCGGCGGGGGCGGTGCTGCTGGGAAAAACGGTCACCACGGAATTCGGGCACCGTTATCCCGGCAAGACCCGCAATCCCTTCAACCCGGCGCACACGCCGGGCGGATCCTCCTCGGGCTCGGCGGCCGCGGTGGGAGACAGGATGATTCCGCTTGCCTACGGCACGCAGACGACGGGGTCGGTCATCCGTCCGTCCGCCTTTTGCGGGACGGTCGGCTACAAGCCCACCTATGGGGATTTCAACAACAACGGCGTGATGCCCAACTCGCCGAGCCTGGACACGATCGGCGCGATAGTGCGCTCGGTGGAGGATCTTGCGCTCGTGCGCTCCGTGCTGCTCGAGGAGCCGCTGGCGGCGCTGAAACCGCCCGCGATCCGGGATCTCGCCATCGGATTCTACCGGTCGCCGTTCTGGGATCGCGCGGAGGGCGATACCCGGTCCCACCTGGAACGCGCGGCCATGAAGCTCTCGGGGATGGGCGCCAGGGTGAAGGACGCGGCGCTGCCCGGAATCGGCGCCGAATTTGAGAAGCTCTTCCGGGTCATCAGCGGCTTCGAATTTGCGCGCACGGTGTCCTGGGAGCGGCTCAACCGGCCCGGGGCCTTGAGCGCCGTGCTGCGCGAGGGGCGCATGAAGGACGGCATGGAAGCGACGTACGAGGACTACCGGAGGGCGACCCGGCGCCTGGAGCGGTTGCGGCTGGAGAGCGACGATGCGCTAGAGGGCTACGATGTCCTGATGACGCCGAGCGCGCCGGGAGAGCCGCCGAAAGGACTCACGACTACGGGCAACGCGATCTTCAATTCCATCTGGACCGCGCTCGGCACCCCGGTGGTGACGCTCCCGCTGTTCCAGGGCCCGTCCGGCTTGCCGGTCGGGCTGCAGCTCATCGCCGGCCGGTTCAAGGACCGCCGGTTGTTCGATGTCGCCGAAGCGGTGATGAAAGCGCTCGGATAGACCGTCTATTCGATGCGGGCGCCCGAAAGCCTCACGACGTGCTCGTACTTGTTGAATTCGGACCTCAGCAGCCCGGCGAACTCCGCGACGGACATGTGCATGGGATCGAGCGTCAGGGCCGAAAGCTTCGAGGCGACGTCGCGATCCGCCACCGCTTTCTTGAGCTCGGCGTTGAGCTTGTCGACGATCGCCTTCGGCGTGCCGGCCGGCACGAAAGTGCCCATCCACGAGGTGAATTCGTAGCCCTTCACGGTTTCGGCGATGGTGGGAATCTCCGGGAACTGGGTGGTCCGCGTCGCTGAAGACACCGCGATGGGCCGCACGCGGCGCGATTGGAGATGCGGGACAGCCTCCGATGCCGGTGTGAGCATCACCTGTACTTCGCCGGACGCCATCGCGGCGGTCGCCGGAGCGCCGCCCTTGTAGGGGACATGGGTCATGTTCAGGCCGGCCATGTTGGCGAACAGGCTCGTCGAGAGATGCTGGAAGGCGCCGGGGCCGGCCGTGCCGTAAAGAACCTCCCCGGGCCGCGCTTTCGCCAGGGCGATGAGCTCTTTCGTGTTGCGCACCGGCATCGAGGGATGCACGACGAGCATGCCCACCATCCGCGCGACCGGCGTCAATCCGATGAAGTCCTTCAGCGGGTCATAGGGCAGCGTCTTGTAGATGTGCGCATTCGCGAGAATTGTCGCCGAGTACACCATGACCGTATACCCGTCGGGCGGACTCTTCGCCACGATCGAGGCACCGAGCGTTCCGCTCGCGCCGGCCCGGTTGTCGATCAGGAACTGCTGGTTGAGCTGCTCGCCCACTTTCCGAAACGCGAGCCGTCCTACGACATCGGTTGCGCCGCCCGGAGCGAACACGACGACGACCCGCACCGGCTTCGACGGGTACGGCTGCGCCAGCGCCGGGCCCGCAACGGCTCCTGCCAGCACCAGGGCGGGAACCATGAGATCCATGAGGGAACGAGCGGGTGTTTTCATGACCGACCTCCTCTTCGCAGGCAGACGCTACGCCCGGCCTCCGGCGCCGTCAAGACTCAGGCGCGCGCGGTGACCCTGTCATTCCGGCTCACGGTCGTCAGCGAGTCGAACTGGGCCGATACCGGCCCGACGTGCGTCATCGTGCAGCCGCGGCTGCCGGTCGTGCTCCCGGGGCTGGAGGACGTGCTGCGCAGGGGCGGCAGCATCTATACTTTGCCTGGACCCGCCCCTCTTTAGTGTTCTCCATGCCTCAACGTTACTCGCGCGACCCCGAGGTCAACCGATCGCTCGAATACTCGGTACGCGACGGGCTTGCGTGGTCGCTGATGTTCGGCGCGGGCGAGTCCTATCTCCAGGCGTTCGCGGTCTTCCTCAAGGCGACGACCGCCCAGATCACGCTGCTGACCGCGCTGCCCTCGATGCTCGGCTCGGTGGCGCAGCTCGCCTCGGCCTGGGTGGCGGGCTACGCCATCCGGCGCAAGACCCTGATCTTCGCCGGCGTGCTGTTGCAGTCGGCGGCGTGGCTGCCGATCATCGCGCTTGCGTTCATCCCGCTCGAGACCTCGGTCGCGCTGCTCATCGCCGCGGTCGTGCTCTATTACATCGGCGGCCAGTTCGCCGCGCCGCCATGGAGCAGCCTGATCAGCG
>DASWIC010000082.1:0-4238 GCA_036397875.1 Burkholderiales bacterium | reverse complement strand
CCGTTCGTGGTTCCCGTGGCGCTGATGTACGCGGCCTACGCGCTCTCCTACGCCTACGTCCAGGCGCGCACCACCAACCTGGTGTGGAACCGGGTCCATGGACCCGGCCTGCACTTCGGCAGCACGCTCGCCGCCGGCAAGCTCGCGCGCATCTACATCGGCAACGTGATCGCGGCGGCGGCCACCGCGGGCCTGCTCATTCCGTGGGCGGTGGTGCGAACGCTGCGCTATCGCATCGAGAATTTCACGATGACCGTGACCGAGGAGAGCGTGCACGAGGCGAATCCGGCGCTGGAGCGCGTCGGGGCGACCGGGCAGGAATTCGGCGACATCTTCAACCTCGACTTCGGCCTATGAGCGTCCTGCAGGCGGACTATTTCGACGGCAAGACCTCGCGCCGGCACCGGGTGAGCCTGCTGCTGTCGCCGGGCAAGCTCAAGATCGTCGGCCGCGACGTCGACGCGGAGTTCGACGCCCGGCGCGTGCGCCGGTCGCTGCGCGTCGCGAACACGCCGCGCTGGCTCTATCTGCCCGGCGGCGGGGCTTGCGTCACGGGGGACAACGACGCCGTGGACCGGATGACGCGCGTCGGCCGCTACGAGCGCGTCCTGCACCGCTGGGAGTCGCGGCCGGCCTACGCCGTGTTCTCGATCGCGCTGGTGGTGGCGTCGCTGTGGCTGCTGGTGACGCAGGTGGTGCCCGTCGCGGTCGAGCACATCGCGGCACGCATTCCCGTCGAGGCGGAAGCCGCGCTCGGGCGCGATACGCTGAGCGGGATGGAGCGCTACCTGCTGCAGCCCTCCAAGCTGCCGGCGTCGCGCCAGGCGCGGCTGCGCACCCGGTTCGGCGACATGGCGCGCGGCGCGGGCGAAACGACGCCCTACCGGCTGGAATTCCGCGCCAGTCCCGTGGTCGGCGCCAACGCCTTCGCGCTGCCTTCGGGCATCATCGTCATGACCGACGAGCTGGTGCGCGCGTCCGTCAACGACGCCGAGGTGCTCGGCGTGCTGGCGCACGAGCTGGGCCACGTGCGCCACCGCCACACCATGCGGCGCCTGCTCGAGAGCTCCGCCACCGCGCTCATCATTGCCGCGGTGACCGGCGACGTCGCCTCGGCGACCTCGCTCGCCGCGGCCGCGCCGACGGTGCTGCTGCAGATGAAGTACTCGCGCGACAACGAGCGCGAGGCGGACCAGTATGCGATCGGCATGATGCGCTCGGCGGGCCAGGACCCGAGACACCTCACGACCCTGCTGACGCGGATCGAGGCCAAGACGCCAAAGCGCTTTCGCGCCGTGCCGGACTTCGTCTCTTCGCACCCGCCGACCGAGGAGCGGGCCGCGCTGGCCGGGGCCGGCGCGCCGACGGCAGCACCGGCGCCGGCCGAAGATGTCGCTGAGGAAGAAGAGCAGGAGGTCCCGCTGGCGCTGGTTGCCGACGCGCCGAAGCGCGCCGTGGTCGACCCGGTGCACAAGCAGGTCGTTGCCCTGATCGAACAGCGAAACTTCGACGAGCTGGAACGCCTGCTCGGCGGCCTGCAGCGGGCGTTCGAAGCGGATCCGGGCGCCAGCGCGCCGCTCGAGCAGGCGTATTTCGTCTTCGACCGGATCCCGCGGAGCGCCGAGGGGACGCTCAACGAATGGGTGAAAGCGCAGCCGGCGTCGTACGCGGCCCGCATGGCGCGCGCGAGCTTCTACTATTTCCAGGGGCTCGAGGCGCGCGGCGCCAAGTACGTCTCCGAGACGCAGCCAGAGAATATCCAGACCATGCAGTACTTCCTGGAAAAGTCGCGCTCGGACCTGGAGCGCTCGCTCGCGCTCACGCCCAAGCCCTACCTGAGCCACCTGACGATGATGTCGATCGCACGTGTCACGGGCAGCCGCAGCGCCCGGGGAGCGCACTACCTGGAGGCCGTAAAGCTTGCGCCGCAGAGCGTCGAGCTGAGGCTCGCGCACATGACCAGCCTCGAGCCGCGCTGGGGCGGCAGCTACCGGGACATGGAAGCCTTCGTGAAGGAATCGCGCACGCAGCTGCAGGATGCCAAGGCGGCGGACCAGATAGCGGCGCGCATCCCGGCGTACCGCGGCGACGAGCTGCTGCGCAAGGAGGACTACGCGCAGGCGCTCAACCAGTACGACGAGGCGATCGCCTTGTACCCGGGCGCGGGCACGCTCTGCCGGCGCGCCCATGTGCTGAACAAACTCAAGCGCGACGCGGATGCGTTCGCCGACGTCAAGCTGGCGCTATCCAAAGTGCCCGACCACAAGTACTGCCTGAGCCAGGCGCTGCCGCTCGCCAGCCGCGCGGCGGACGGCAACGAGGCCATCGCCGTGCTGAGCCTCGTCATCGAAGCCGATCCGGGTTCCGCGCACGCGTTCAACCAGCGCGGCTGGCGATACCAGCAGGCCGGCAGGCAGGACCTCGCGTATCAGGATTACCTTGCCTCGGCTAGGCTCGGCGACGGCTGGGGGCAGCTCATGGCCGGCAAGAGCCTGTGGGTAGGCCGGGGCGTGGCCGAGAACCGGCAGGAGGCGCTCGAGTGGCTGCGCAAGGCGGACGCGCAGGGCCATCCCGATGCCAAGCTGAGCCTCAAGCAGGCGCTCGAGCAGCTAGGGAGGAAATAGTCGCCTCCTGTTACGCCCCCATGACGTCAAAACTGTCCTTCGGCTGCGTTGCCGCCACGATTCTCATAGCCAGTTGCGGTGAGCGCGACCGGGCGGCAGCGCACTCGCCAAGACCGCAACTGAGGCAAAGCGAAACCGTTGCCGCATCGCATCCGGACCCTGCGATTACCGCAGCCGAGGTAAAGCTGCGCCTGCGCGAGCCGCGGCAAGACTACCTCTTCAATACCATCTCGATGCTGGTGACGCGGCGGGACGACATTGGAATCGTGACTCTGCTGGAAGACGTATGGAAAGGCGACAAGTCCGGCCATCCGGATCTGGCCTGGTCGACGCTCGATCAGCCGATTGTCCGCGTCGCGTTGGCGCAAACGCTCGCGCGAGCTCGTCCCGAGAACAGCGAGTACCGCGGCTTCCTGCTGCAGGCGATCGACAGCGACGACAGGTTGGTTCACACGCACGCGATCCTTGCGCTGGGACTGCGAGGCGATGAGGCGGTGCTTCCGATCTTGGAGAAACTTGCCCGCTCCAATGATCAGTCCAGGAGCGCCGCTGCAATCACCTCATTGGCGGCGATGCGGCGATCGTCCGCGAATGCGGTGCTTGCACAGCTCGGGAAGGAGTACGCCGCTGATCCGTCGAAATCTAAGGCGATCGAAGCGGCGTTGGAGCAGTTCCGCGACAAGCCGCAACCTCCTGAGAACGCGTTCCACGACAGCCGGCCCGAGTTCATGCAGGAGCTGAAGGCTCAATTGACCGCCTCGAATATCCGGTACCGCGAGGATGCCGAGGGCTTCATCAGGTTCCCGAGCGAGCATGCGGCTGCCGTCGACGGGATCAAACTTCGCATTGAAGGGGAAATGTCGTCTGGAACCGCGTGGAAGCTGGACGGTCCGGCGGAACGCGATTACCTGTCGAAGCTGCTGACGTCCATGGGAAGAAAACACTGGGTGCAGCCGCGGGCGGAGGGCGATTGGGTCCTCTGGCACCCGCTCAGCGAGACCGAGAAGCGGGAAGTCCAGTTGCAACTGGCGCGCTTTCGCCACAAGGCGGGGAACCGATAGTGCGCCGCAGATCCGCGGATCCGCACGGCAGGCATGCATAGCTTGGACCTATTTTCGGCGGTCTTGCTAGCTGCCAGCGTCCTCTTTTTTATGAATGTGTGTCTGAGGTCGTGGTATGAGTGAGTCCTCTGGCCGGCGACGCTCTGTCTGGCAGTCCTTTGGGGCATTCACCAAGGGGACTTCACGATGGTGAAGAGGGAGGTTGTCAGGGATATAGCAATCTGGACATTGACATTAGGTCTGCTCGCATGTCTTTCAGTGCTTTGGGTGGGGGCGCTCATGTTTGGAGAATCGCTGGCTATCATTCGCCAAGGCCACCAGGACGGATTGATGTTGCTCGGGCTCTATGCCCTTCCAGCCTGGCTCGTTCCAGCGTGCCTGGTTGTTCTTTGTTCAGCATACTTTTCCGTCGTTGAGCGGTGGGTTGCGTGGCTGCCGCTACTCATCGCAGCGGTTTTCTACGCAGTTCTTGTGATGCTTTGAGCCCGAGGGCGCGCGCGAACTAGCAGCCCGGTTCCTAGGCCGTGGCCTCAAAGTCCAGCACCACCCGCCC
>DASWIC010000081.1:0-26207 GCA_036397875.1 Burkholderiales bacterium | reverse complement strand
ATCGGCGAATCGCTGCTGCCCTTCAACATGCCGCTGTTCGAGCGGCTGGGCGTCGCAGCCGAGATCGCGGCGATCGGCATGCCGAAGTACGGCGCGGAGTTCGTGTCCCCCCGCCACGACAAGCCGGTGATGTTCGAATTCGCCAACGCCCTGGACAATGCGTTCCCGTCCACCTACCAGGTGCGGCGCTCGGCGTTCGATCAGATCCTTTTCCGCAACGCGGCGCGCAAGGGCGCCCGGGCGACCGAGAATTGCCGCGTGACCGGGGTGACGTTCCATCCGGACGGGGCGGAAGTGACCGCGCGCGAGGATGGCAACGGCGAGCGGACATGGCAGGCCCGATTCGTGGTAGACGCGTCGGGCCGCGACACGTTCCTCGCCAGCCGCCTGGGCCTGAAAGCGCGCAGCCGCAAGAACAACAGCGCGGCGATCTACGGGCACTTCGCCGGCGCAACGCGGCTGCCCGGAAAGGCGCAAGGCAACATCACCATCTTCTGGTTCGACCACGGCTGGTTCTGGTTCATTCCGCTCGCCGACGGCGCCACCAGCGTCGGCGCCGTGTGCTGGCCCTATTACATGCGGTCGCGCACGACTGCGCCCGAGCAGTTCCTGCTCGACACGATCGCGCTCGCCCCGGCGCTCGCCGAGCGGCTGCGCGATGCACGCCTCATTTCCCCCGTCACCGCCACGGGCAACTACTCATACAGCGCCAACCGGTCCTCCGGGGCGAGTTATCTCCTGCTGGGCGACGCGTTCGCGTTCATCGACCCGATCTTCTCGACCGGAGTGTACCTCGCGATGCACGGCGCGTTCGTGGCCGCCGACACCGTTGAGACCTGCCTCGACCATCCGCAGCGCGCCCAACGCGCGCTCGCGGCCTATGACGCAGCCACGCGCCGTGGGCTGCGGGTTTTCTCGTGGTTCATCTACCGCATCATGACCCCCGGGCTGCACCGCATCTTCATGAACCCGAGCAATCGGCTCCAGCTGCGGGACGCCCTGCTTTCGGTGCTGGCCGGGAACATCTTCCTCCGCACGCGCCTGGTGATCAGGCTGCTGGCACTGAAAGCCCTGTATTACGCCTACAGCGTGGCCGATCCGCGTCCGAGCTGGGCGGCCTGGAGACGACGGGGACAGGCGACACGCGAGTCCGGCATCGAAACGACCGCATCCTAGTCCTGCCGTGGACTATTTCAGGACCGATCCGAGGACGGCCTACGAAGCGCTGTCCGAAGGCCAGCGCATCGCCTTCGCGCCGATCGCGTTCCAGGCCTGCCGCGTCCTGCGCAACGGCGGCGTGCTGGAACTCGTCCAGCAGAGCGGCGCCACCGGGATGTCGTTGAACGAAGTGGCGGCGCGCATCCGCCTGCCGCGCTACGGCATCAAGGTGCTTCTCGAATCGGGCCTGGGGATCGGGCTGTTCACTCTCAACGACGATCGGTTCGTGCTGACCAGCCTCGGCTACTTAATGCTTCACGACCCCATGACGCGCATCAACATGGACGTCGTCCATGAGATCTGCTATCGGGGAATGTTCGATCTCGAGCAGGCGATCCGCGACGGGAAGCCCGTCGGCCTGAAGTCCCTGGGCGGCTGGAAGACCTTCTACGAAGGCCTGTCGTCCCTCACGCCGCAGGCGCGCGCGAGCTGGCTCGCTTTCGACCATTATTACTCCGACCTGGCGTTCCCGGCCGCGTTGCCGCTGGTATTCGCCGATCACCCGAAGCGATTGCTGGACCTGGGGGGGAACACCGGCAAGTGGGCGATCCAGTGCGCGAAGTTCGATCCCGGTGTGACGATCACCATCGCCGACCTGCCGCAACAACTTGAAATGGCGAGGGAGGCGATCCACGCGGAGCGCCTGCAGGACCGGGTGGTGCTCCTGCCCATCGACGTGCTGGACGAATCCGTTGCGTTTCCGGAAAGCTTCGACGTGATCTGGATGAGCCAGTTTCTGGACTGCTTTTCACCGAGCGAGGTGGTTTCCATACTGCGGCGTGCGGCCCGGTCGCTGCCGGCCGGCGGCATCCTTTACGTGCTGGAGCTCTTCTGGGACCGCCAGCCGAACGAGACCGCCGCCTTCTGCCTGCAGCAGACCTCCCTCTATTTCGCCTGCATCGCCAACGGCAACAGCCAGATGTACCATTCGGGCGACATGATGCGCTGCCTCGACGAGAGCGGGCTCGAGTTGCTGGAAGCGCGCGACCAGGTGGGTCCGTATCACACTTTGCTGAAGTGCCGCAGGGCGTGATCGGGACGCTGCTCCGCGCCGTCATCGTCCTCGCGGGCCTGGCAATGACCGGCGCGCGGGCCGAGCAACTGCCGCTGTGGGAAGCGGGCCTGGGGGCGACCGTCATCAGCTTCCCGCATTACCGGGGCTCGGACGAGCGCCGGTCCTGGGTGCTGCCCTTTCCGTACGTCGTCTACCGCGGCGAGTTCCTGCAGGCGGACGAGCGCAGGGTGCGCGGCCTGTTCTTCAAGACTGAACGCGCCGAGCTCGACGTCAGCGTGAACGGCACGCCCCCCGTGGACAGCAGCGAGAATGACGCCCGGCAGGGCATGCCCGACCTCGATGCCACGCTCGAGATCGGGCCGTCGCTCAATTTCCTGCTAATGCGCACTGCGGACCGCAGGACCCGGCTCGAGCTGCGCCTGCCGGTGCGGGCCGCGTTCGCGTCGGACTTCTCACACGTGAATTTCGCCGGCTGGGTGTTCCAGCCGAACCTCAACGTCGATATTCGCGACGCCTTCGGCTACCCGGGATGGAAACTGGGCGCCCTCGCCGGGCCGATGTTTTCCGACGGGCGCTACCACCAGTATTTCTACGGCGTCGAGCCGGCGTTCGCCACCGCGACGAGACCTGCGTACAATGCATCCGGCGGGTACGCCGGTACCCAGCTCCTGGTCTCGCTCAGCAAGCGCTTCCGGAAGCTCTGGGTCGGCGGATTCGCCCGATGGGATACCCTGAACCAGGCAGTGTTTGCCGACAGCCCGCTCGTGAAAACCAACAAGAGCTTCGCGGCCGGCTTCGCCGCCGCCTGGGTCTTCGGCGAGTCGAAGAGCCGGGTCGAAACGAACAGGAATCACTGACATGAGCACGCCGTCGCGCTCGCACCTCATCCTCATCCCCAGCTACAACACGGGCGGCAGGGTCCTGCAGACCGTGTGGGACGCGCGGAGAATCTGGCAGCCGGTCTGGGTCGTGGTGGACGGAAGCACGGACGGCACCCTCGATGCGCTGCAGGCGCTGGCGCGGGACGATCCGGAGATCCGGGTGCTGTCGCTGCCGCGCAACCAGGGCAAGGGCGCGGCGATCCTGCACGGGCTGCGCGCGGCCGAAGCGGCGGGCTACACGCACGCCATGACGATGGACGCCGACGGGCAGCACCCCACCGACAGGATCCACGAGTTCATGGCCGCATCGGCGGCCAATCCCCAGGCGCTGATCCTCGGGCGGCCGGTGTTCGACGCCAGCGCGCCGCGGGTGCGCGTGCACGGGCGCAAGCTCTCGAACTGGTGCGCCGAGCTCGAAACCCTGGGGGCGGGCATCGGCGATTCGCTCTACGGGTTCCGCGTCTACCCGATTGCGCCGCTGCGCGCCATCATGGAACGGCAGCCGTGGATGCGCCGCTTCGATTTCGACGCGGAGGCCGCCGTCCGGCTATGCTGGCGCGGCGTGCGCCCGATCAACCTGGCGGCGCCGGTCAGGTATTTCCGCCCCGAGGAGGGCGGCGTCTCGCACTTTTGCTACCTGCGCGACAACGTGCTCCTGACGTGGATGCACACGCGGTTGATCCTCGAAGGGCTCGTGCGACTGCCGCTCCTGCTCGCACGCCGGCTCGCCAGCCGCTATTGAGCTTCGGCCAATGATTGAAACACCATTCGCCGCTGTCCATTTGCCCTCTCCACTCGGGAAAGGGGGAAGGGGTGAGGGGGTCAGATCATCGCGCCGTTGACGGAAATCACCTGGCCGGAGATGTAGCTGGCCTGCTCGGACGCGAGAAATCCCACCAGCGCCGCCACCTCTTCCGGCGTGCCGGCGCGCTTCATCGGCACCAGCTGCTCGATCCGAGCCTTCGGAAACGCGACCTCGCTCATGGCAGTGGCAATGATGCCCGGCGCGACCGCGTTCACTGTGATGCCGCGGCTGGCGAGCTCGATCGCGAGGGACTTCGTCGCACCGTGGAGCCCCGCCTTGGCCGCAGCGTAATTGGCCTGGCCGCGGTTGCCGGTAATCCCCGCGACGGAAGTAATACTGATGATGCGGCCCCAGCGCGTGGCCATCATCGGCAGCAGGAGCGGCTGCGTCACGTTGTAAAACCCGTTCAGCGACACGTCGATGACGCGCGACCACTGGGCGGGCTTCATGGCCGGCATCGGCGCGTCGTCGTGGATCCCGGCGTTGTTGACGACGACCTGCACCGCGCCCGCGCCGAGCAACTGCTTGAGCGCCGCCTCGGTCCGCGCCCGGTCGGCCACATCGAATGCCACCGCCTGCGCGGACCCGCCGCCAGCGGTGATCTCGGCCGCGAGCCGCTGCGCCTCCGCCAGGCGGCTCCCGGCGTGCACGATGACGTGCAGGCCGTCGGCCGCGAGCCGCCGGCAGATCGCCGCGCCGATGCCGCCGCTGCCGCCGGTCACCAGCGCGCGCTTCATCGCGCCTCCCCGGCCGCATCAAGCACGACGGCGGCCCGCCCGCTCAGCACTTCGACGTCTCCCACGCGCAGCGTAAAGCGGTAGATGACGCGGTTTCCGTCGCCCGCCTCCAGCTCGGCCTCGACGATCAGATCCCCATCGAGATCGTCGAGCCGGCTCCTGCGACACTCCACTTCTCTCACGCTCGCCAGCAATCCCCTGCGCGGCTTGCCGCCCGCCTTTCTGGCGAGCCCGCCGTGCACGGCCATCGCTTGCGCCGCATACTCGACGCCGCACACCGCCGGCAGTCGTCCCTCCGCGCGCAGGGGATTGTCGGCGGCGCGGTGGCTGCGGCTGACGCAGCGGATGCGACTGGCATCCCACTGCAGGACGCCGTCCAGCAGGCACATGGCCCCGCTGTGTGGAATGAGGCCGGCGATCTCCGCGCGGGTCACGAGCATGGCGTGACGGCCACGCTCAGATGGGCACCGGCGACGTACTCGAGCTTGACCGTCTCGCGGGAGCGGCGCGCGAGCGCCGCCAGCAGCGGCAGGCAACGCGCCGCCGGCACGCTGGTCCGGAGCTTCTCCAGGGCCGGATCCGCCGCGCCACTCGCGTCCGTTTCCTGCGGCATGAAGGTGACGTCGAGGGCTGCGACCGCACGCTCCGACGCCTGCGGCGCCAGCACCAGCGCCATCCCGAAGGCGCCCTGGATCGGCCGCACCGCATTCAGCGGCTCCGGGTAGGGGTGATCGTAGGCAATGAGCGCGACCGGCGCGCCGGAAACCGCCGCCTGGGACACGGCTTCCAGCAGTCCCGCCGCGAAGCTTGCGTCGTGGCAGCACAGGCTGGTCGAGGGCGCGCGGCACTGCGTCGCGATGCTCCAGTACCCCGCCGCGGCGTTGTGCACGGAGTTGTGAAAGCGCGTCGGCGAGATTTGCCGCTCCGTGGTGGCAAGCGTTTCGAGCATATGGTGCACGTTGTCGCAGTCGCCGCTCGAGGAAGCGAACACGGTCGCGGTTGCCGCCGCATCGCGGGCAGCCTGTGCCAGGGCCTCCTGCCCGGCCGCCAACGCGAGCTTGACCGGCACGCCGGCACGGCGCCGCTCGGCGGCCGGCAGCAGATCGCTCGCTTGAACGGCGGTGGGCGCCGCATGGTAGGACTCGTTGCCCGCGAGCATCGCGCGGCTCGCCTGCCAGCTGGTGAGGCCGGGCCCGACCAGCCCCACGCCCTCGACGTATGCGAGCATCAGCCTGCCGCTCCCAGCACGATGCTGCAATTGCTCCCGCCGAAGCCGAACGAGTTGCTCAGCACCCGTTCCACGTGCGCCGTCCGCGGCTCGACCTGGTATTGGCATCGCATGGCGGGGTCGATGCGGCGGGTGTGCGCGCTGCCCGGCAGGAGGCCGTGCTCGATCGCCAGGATCGAGATGATGATTTCGGTCACCCCGGCCGCCCCGAGGAGATGCCCGGTCGCGCCCTTGGTCGAGCTGCACGGGATCGCGTCGCCGAACAGCTCCCAGACCGACCGGTCTTCGGCCGCATCGTTGCTGCGGGTGGCGGTGCCATGGAGATTGATGTAGTCGATGTCGGCGGGAGAGAGCCCCGCGCACTTCAGGGCACCCTGCATGGCCGACTTGGCCCCGAGGCCTTCCGGATGAGGCGCTGACATGTGGAAGGCGTCGCAGCTCTCCCCGATGCCGAGCAGCCACGCGACACCCGCCGGGGTCGCGGCGTTGACCCGCTCCAGCAGCGCGAATCCCGCGCCCTCGCCGATGGAGAGGCCATCGCGCTCCGCATCGAACGGACGGCAGGGTCCGCGCGCGGTCAGCTCCAGGGAGCGAAAGCCATAGAGGGTGGTCAGGCACAGGGAATCCACGCCGCCCACGACCGCGGCATCGCAGGCGCCCGCGGCGATCATGCGCGCCGCGCTGCCGAATACCTTGGCGGTCGAGGAGCACGCCGAGGACACGACGAACGCGGGGCCCTGCAGACCCAGGTAGCGCCGCACGAAATCCGCCAGCGAGAATGTGTTGTGCGTCTCGGTATAGCGGTAATCCGAGGGCAGCGCGCCCGTGCCCGGGTCGCGGCGGCGATACGCGAGTTCCGTTTCCAGTATGCCCGACGTGCTCGTGCCCATGAATACGCCGATGCGGGCGGCGCCGTAGCGGCTGCGGGCTTCCGCGACGGCCCCGGCGAACCCGTCGGCCTCGAGCCCGAGCTGCGCCAGCCGGTTGTTGCGGCAGTCATAGGCGTCGAGGTCGGACCGGACGCGGGCTTGCTCCAGCCCGGGCACCCGCCCGATGTAGGTATCGAGCGCGGCGGTCTCGAAATCACAGGGCGCCAGGCCCGAACGCCGTTCGCGCATCGCGTCGGCCACCGCCTGCGTCCCCGCACCGAGGCAGTTCACGACGGAATAGCGGCTGATTGCAAGCGGCTGCACAATCAGATTCTAACCGCAGTCCGGGTCTTTCCGGGCCACCAACAGAACGTTGGCAAACGGCGTGCCCGCGCTCATCGGCTCTGCGCCGACAGCGAATCCACGTTTCGCCAGCTCGGCGATCCATTGAATCCCGCCGCGGTAATGCAATGCCTGGCCGAACCGGCCGCGGAATGCGCCGCTCAACCGCTCGCTCCATTTCGTCACCTGGAACGCGAATCCTGCGTCGGCATCGGACTCGCGCAGCAGCAGCAATCCGCCGGGCTCGAGCGCCGCCGTCGCCCGGTCGAGCAGGTGCTGTTGCTCCGCCGCGTCGAGATAGAGCATCACGTCCAGGATGACGATTACCGAGCACGGCTGCAGATCGAGTGCGCGCAGGTCGCCCGGGATCACCTGCACGCTGCCGCCGAGTGCCTGGCGCGCGGTCTGCACCCGGTCCGCATGCAGCTCGATACCCTGCAGGGCGAGGTTCAATGGCGGAGCCGGCCAATCCCGCGGCCACGCGCCAGCCTGGTACTGCGCTTTCGCGGCCTCGAGCAGGGCGAGCAGAACGCCCTGTCCGCAACCGAAGTCGAGCAGCCTTCCCCGGTCCGGCAGCAAGCCTTGCCTCAGCAGCGAAAAGTACACGGGGTCGTGGCGCAGCTTGCCGCGCGCGAAATGCCACGCGTACCGTCCCGCCCTGGCGTAGGGCTGCGTCGCGGCTTCGAACAGCGACCTCGCCTCAGGACTCATTCGACGCGGCGGCCAGCGTAACGGGCTGCAATCCGCTGGCGCGAATCCGGTCCAGCAGCGCCGGCAGGACGGCGAGCACGACGGGGGTGCCGTCCCGGGTCCGCGAGTAGCCGTTGTCGTGCAGGAGGAGAATGTCGCCCGCGGCAAGCCCACTGGAGAGGCGCTGCAGCACCTTTTCGGGGTCGCGATGCATCGCGTCCAGGCCGCGCCGCGTCCACGAAACGTAGGTGAGCCCGCACCGCGCCAGCACCGGATCGAGCAACGGGCTGCGCAAGCCCATGGGCGCGCGGAAGAATTGGGGCGCCCGGCCGGTGATCCCGGACACGACCGCCTGGGCGGATTCCAGGTCGCGCCGCAGGCGGAGGATTCCGTAGAACGCGAATGCGGGCGAATGGCGATGGCTGTGATTCTCGATGCTGTGGCCGCGGCGCGCGATCTCTTTCACGATGCCCGGAAACCGGGCGGCCTGCTCTCCCACGCAGAAGAAACTCGCCTTCGCCTGGTAGCGGTCGAGCAGGTCGAGCACGTGAGGCGTGACCTCCGGATCGGGACCGTCGTCGAACGTGATGCTGATCTCCCTGCGCGCCGCCGCGGACTCAGGCAGCCGGACCCTATTGGCGCCCAGGACGTTACCGCGCGGCCAGAACACCGCTGCGGTCAGGAACAGGTGGTTTGCGGCCACCGCTCCCAGGGCCCACGGCCACAGGGAGGGCTGTATCGCGATGGTCGCACCGGTCGCGACGTGCAACAGGATGGATAGCCGGACAACGGGCGACGGGCGCCACGGGTAGCCCGGCCGCGCCCGTCCCGGGGCCGATTCAGCGTCCGGCCGCATGGGCATGGACCGTTCCGTCCTCGGCGTGCCGGCTCAGGATCGCGGAGAACACAAGCGCCAGGAACGCTCCGATCCCCACGGTCAGGCCGATATCGTGCAGCACCGGCACTTTGGAGAACGCCAGCAGGCCGAAGCCGATCAAGGTGGTTACATTGGCGAATACCAGCGAAATGATGGTGCGTTCGCGGTCCCCGCCGGACGGCACCTGCCGGTCGAAGAACAGCGAATAATTCGAACCCACCGCGACCACCAGCAGCAGCCCCACCAGGTGAAAGATGGAGAGCTGGTAACCGCCGAGGACCAGCGTGCCGGCTGTCACCAGGACCGCCGCGGCGAGCGGCGCGAGCACGTCGAACACCCGCCGCGGCGAGCGCAGGCTCGCGGACAGGAGCACGACGATCGCCGCGGCGCCGAGCAGCGAGTACGCCAGCGCTTCCGCGCGATAGGTCCGGTAGAGCGCGTCGGATTCGCCCTTGAGGTCCAGCAACACGGCGCGCGCTCCCGGCGGCGCGGCGATTGTCCGGGCTATGGCCGCTGCATCCGTCACGCCCCGCAAGGGCAGCATGGCCATCCATCCGTCTTTCCTTCTGGCGAGCAATGTATCCAGCCTCAGGGCGAGTCGGGTACCCTGCAGGCTGCCGCGCTCGATGAGCGGCATCTCCCTCACGGCGGCCGCATCCTTGAGAAACGGCTCGAACACCTGGCGGCGGTATGGCAGGTCCTTCAGAGCGCGCTCGAGGTTTGCGCGCAGCACGGCGGGGGCCGGGAGCGCAGCCTGGCGGGCGAGCTGCGCTTGCCGGCTCGGCAGAGTGTCGGCCGGCGACTCGTACCCTTCCAGCAAGCCGGCGCGCGACGCCTCGCGCAACGACGCGCCGACCGCCTCGCTGGCCTGCAACGCAGCTTCCTCCTGCGCAGCCTCGATGACCACGAGATAACGGACGTCGGGCGCGCCGATGTCCCGGCGCAGTTGCTGGTCGAGCAGCTGCTCGGAGCGGGATACCGGGGAGAGGCTCGACAGGTCGTCGGTCCACAGCGGCGCGCGCTGGGCCGCAAGCAGCACGCCGGCAAGCGCCACCGCGATGAGCAGCGGATACCGCAGGGCCGGCGCATGCCGCACCGCCGCCAGCGCCCAGGGACCGAACGCCGCGGCCGCAGGCGCGCTGAACCCGGGCGGCAGCAATGACGGCAGGACCCAGCGCGTGACGGCGACGGCGACGATGAGCCCGGTCATGGAGAACAATCCGAGCTGCGCGAGGCCGGAAAACCCCGAAAACAGCATGGCGCTGAAACCGCAAATGGAAGTCAGCGCGCCGAGCCGCAACGTGGGCCAGATCCGGTCGAGCACCCGCTGCGGCGCCGTGCCCGGGGCGGCCTGGGTAAAAAGATAGATGGAGTAGTCCACGCCTTCTCCGAGCAGCGTGACGCCGAAGCCCAGCGTGACGCCGTGCACCGTACCGAAGCCCAGGCTCACGGCCGCGATGCCCGCAGCCGCGCCGCTCGCGACCGGAAGCAGCCCCAGCGCCAGCACACGCGGCGAGCGGAAGATCGCCAGCAGCAGCGACGCGATGAGCACAGTGGCAATCAAGAAGAGCCGCAACACATCATCGCGGATCGCGGCGCGCGTGCTGACCGAGAAGACACCCGGTCCGGTCACGAGCAGTTTAGCCTCGCCCGCGCCTGCCTGCGCAAAAGTGCCGCGGATGCCCGCCAGCGCCCGCTCCTGCGCGTCGATGTCGTAGCCCGCGGCACGGGTTTGCGCAACGAGCAGCGCCCGCTGCCCGTCGGGTGAAAACCACACGCCGTCCCGCCTGGCGGGGCGCGCCTGCCCTTCGAACCGCTCCAGGATGTGCAACAGCTCGCCGCTGGGGTCGCCGGGCAGGAGGCGGCGCACCAGGGATCCTGCGGGCGAGCCCAGCAGCCGCAGATACTCCTCGAGTCGTTCGCGCAGCGCGCCCGCGGAAAATCGCTCCGGCGTGACCGCGGAACTCAGGAGATAGCGGTTGCGCCACAGGAAGTCCCGGTCCTGCGCGCCGCCGACGTCCTCGCCGTTCTCGACGGAGACGAAGCTCGCGTGATTGCGCAGCGCCGCCGCCAGGCGCTGGCTCGCCCGCGCGAGCGCGTCCTGCGGAGCGCCCTCGATGCCGATCAATATGAGGCGCGACACCACGCCCTCGCGCAGCTGCTCCACCAGCACCCGCTGCTCGGGCGTCGGCGAGCGCGGCAGGAACGCGGAGATGTCGGTCGTGAACGGGGTGCGGCTGATGACGGCGATGCACGCCGCGACGAGGACGAGCCACGCGCCGATCGCCCAGCGCTCGGCAGCCGTCATGGACCGTCCCTCGTAACCGTCATCACGGAGCGGTCGCCATTGGTCTCGATGGTTTCGATGGCGTTGATCGAGCCGTACTCGCCGCTGATGCGGATCTCGCTCACCACCTCCTGCATCCCCGGCTCGCTCGGCTTGAGCGTCAGGCGCCACCGGCGCTCGCCGCCTTCGAGCTCGACCCGGTAGTAGCGGGTAAGGGTAGGCAGATCGCCCGCCAGCGTGGAGCGGATGCTCTCGACGAACGCCCGGGCGAGAGGGTAGTCCTGCAGGTTGAGCCGGCGGCGCTGGTCCCGTTCATTGCCCGCGATGGTGAGTTCCTCGCCCTCCAGCACCAGGCTCTCGGCCCGCGGTGCGAGCGTGTGCTTTTCGAGCCGGCTGGGCGCGATGTAGATCAGCGCCCCGGAAGATTCGAGCGGAGCGCTGAGTATCGCCATGTGCTTGCGCTCGACGAACCTGGCTTTCGACGACCTGACCTCGCCGAGCGCCCGCATCAACTGCTCCACGCTCCAGTCGGCGGCTGCTGACGCCAGGACGGGCGGCGCGCAGGCGGCCAGGGCGATTGAAAGCAGCGCAGCCGGCGCCCAATCAGCGGCGCGTCCGCCTGCAGTCGTCATGGAAATTGATCCGGTTGCGCGGCCGGGCCGGAGCTCTAATCCGCTGCCGAGCTGGCGTGGCATTGAATGCGGCCGGTCAAGACCGGTCTCCCGTCAACCCGAGACGTGAACTGGATTTCCCCCGGAGCGGCGCGGGAGAACTCGATCACGAGGCGGTTGCCCGGCCGGGTCGGATGCAGGAACTTGGCTGACGTGATCCGAAACGGCGCGAAACTGGCGCCGAGGCGAATCTCGATCGCCCGGAGCGTTTCGCTCAACAGCACGGCACCGGGAATGATGGGATCGCCGGGGAAATGTCCCTGCGACGCCGGGTGATCGGGCTGCAGATCCCGCTCGATCACGGCCGGCTTGGCTCCGGTCCTGATTCGAGCCCGGCCGCGATCCGGCTGAGGGCCAGCTGCGGCAGCTTCCCGGTCTCGTTGCGCGGCAGCGCCTCCACGAAATGCAGCGGCCGCGGCAGAAACGCGGCGTCGATCCTCTGGCGCAGCGCGCTGAGCAGCGCCTCGCTGCTCAACCCCGGCGCCACCACGTACGCCGTCAGCCGCGCCACCGCCTCGCCCGCCTGCTCGGGAACGGCAAAAGCGCCGTCGCGCACGCCCGCGATCGAGTTCAGGTGATAGTTGAGATGCGCGAGGGACGTGCGCTTGCCCGCGATATTTACCAGGTCCGCCGTGCGCCCGTGCAGCATGAAGCGCCCCCGGCCGCGCAGCTCGATCACGTCCGCCAGCAGAATCTCCGACTCCACGTGCCCGCCTTTGACCCAGGTTCCCCTGCTGTCCGAGCCCAGCTTCACGCCCGGCAGCACCCGCCATTCGTCGCTCTTGATCGTGCGACGGGTTGCGACCTGTCCGGCCTCCGTGCAGCCGTAGATCTCGTGCAGGGGCGCGCCGAAGCGCGCCTCCGCCTGCGCCGCGAGCTGCGGCGCGAGCGGTGCGGTCGCACACAGCAGGAAATCGGCCGGCGGTAGCTCATCCGCTTCCGCAACCAGCGCGCGCAGGTGCACGGGGGTGGTCACCAGGGCGCGCGGGCGCGGAAGCGCCGCCAGCTCGGCCCGGATGTCGGCCGGGAACAATGGCCGTCGGGCATGCAGCGCGAGGCCACCCTGCATGACCATCAGCACGGTCGATTCCAGGCCATAGGAGTGCTGCGGCGGGACCGTGCCGAGCACGGCCATGCCCGGCCGCGCGCGCAGGTCCAGACGCTCGATTTCGGCGAGGGCGCTGCGAACCAGGCTGCCCCAGGTCTTGCGATACGGCACCGGCTCGCCCGTGGAGCCCGAAGTAAAGACGACGACAGCCACCTGGGATTCCGGGACGACCGGTATCAGCGCTGACGCCTGCCCGCCGCCGGCAGGCTCCGGGAACGTCACCGTCTCGAGCATCTCGGATCCCGTCGGCCGGTCGCTCAGGCAATAGAGGTCCGGATACCGCGCGAGGAGCCGCTCTATCAAGTCGGGCGTCGCGTTGGGCGGCAACAGGCTGACCTGACGGCGCAGCAACCCCGCCGCGAATCCCACGGCAAACCGGTAACGGTCAACGCACAGGTTAAGCACGTGCCGCCGGTCCGGAAGCTCTGCCGCGAGCCGGGTTGCGTCCCCGAGAAACGTCTCCACGCCGACCGCCTGCCCCTCACGCCAGGCAAACACGGAGCCGGCGCGATAGCCGCGAACCAGGGGTATCGTGATCATGGGGATACGCTACCCCGTCCTTCTGGCAAGCCCGGTCTCGAATTCATCGAGCGCCCGGCGCGGCAGCTTCCCGGTCTCGTTGCGCGGCAGCGCCTCCACGAAATGCAGCGGCCGCGGCAGGAATGCGGCGTCGATCCTCTGGCGCAGCGCGGTGAGCAGCGCCTCGCTGCTCAATCCCGGCGCCACCACGTACGCCGTCAGCCGCGCCACCGCCTCGCCCGATTGCTCGGGAACGACGAACGCGCCGTCGCGCACGCCCGCGATCGAGTTCAGGTGATAGTTGAGATGCGCGAGGGACGTGCGCTTGCCCGCGATATTGACCAGGTCCGCCGTGCGCCCGTGCAGCAGGAAGCGCCCGCGGCCGCGCAGCTCGATCACGTCCGCCAGCAGGATCTCCGACTCCACGTGCCCGCCTTTGACCCAGGTGCCTTTGTCATCCGTGCGCAGCGCGACATCCCTCATCGCCCGCCACTCGTTGCTCTCCACCGTGCGGCGGCTCGCGATCCCTCCCGATTCGGTGCAGCCGTAGATCTCGTGCAGGGGCGCGCCGAAGCGCGCTTCCGCCTGCGCCGCGAGCTGCGGCGCGAGCGGTGCAGTCGCGCACAGCAGGAAATCGGCGGGCGGCAGCTCATCCGTTTCCGCCAGCAGCGCGCGCAGATGCACGGGGGTGGTCACCAGGGCGCGCGGCCGCGGAAGCGCCGCCAGCTCGGCCCGGATGTCGGCCGGGTAAAACGGGCGCCGGGCGTGCAGCGCGAACCCGCCCTGCATCGGCGTCAGCACGGTGGCCTCGAGCCCGAACACATGCTGTGGCGGGACCGTGCCGATCAGCGACATGCCCGGGCGCGTGCGCAGGCTAAGTATCTCGATCTCCGCGGCGGCGACCCGCGCGAGGCTCCCCCAGGTCTTGCGATACGGCACCGGCTCGCCGGTGGAGCCGGATGTGAAGACGATGGCCGCGATCTGAGTCTCGGGGACATCGGGCACCGGCGGCGCCGGCGACCCGGGATCGTCCAGCTCCGGAAAGAGCATCGTCTCGAGCGACGCGAGCCCGGGCGCCCGGTCGCTCAGGCAATGGACTCCCGGAAACTGGGCGACCAGCCGCTCGATCAGATCGGGCGTCTCGTTGGGCGGCAGCAGGTTGACCTGCCGGCGGAGCAACGCTGCCGCAAATCCCACCGCGAAATGATAACGATCGGTGCAGAGATTGAGCAGGTAGCGCCGGTCGGGGAGCGCCGCAGCGAAGCGTGTTGCGTCCGACAGGAAGCGCTCAATGCTGATGCAGCATCCCTTGCGGTACGCGAACGCCGCCCCGGCGCCAAATCCGCGAACCAGAGGTGCAGTAGCCATGGACCTATGCTAACGCAACCCGGCGCTTTTTGAGAGAGAAGTATCCTTGGTAAATGACTCGATCGCCTGCCAGATCGACGCGCGCGGGCAGTCGGGATAGCAGACATTGCGGTAGATCCACTGCCCCGCAAACATCAAGGCCAGCAACGGCAGATTGAGAAGGTTGACGAACAGGGACCATGCTTCAAGCGGGGCGAACGCAAACAGCAGCACCGAGGCGATCACCTGCGCGGCGAAGAACACGCACCAGGCGAATGTCAGCCTGCGGGTTAGCTGCTCGATGTCGGGCTGCAGCGCGCCATGCACCCGGCGGGCAAACCGCGTGATGATGGGTTCCGCTCCGGGCGTCAGGGTGCGCCCGAAATACCACAACAGGAACAAATAGGCCGCGGCGTGGGACATGCCGCTGGCCGCCGCTACACCCAGTTGCTCCTGATGCTCCAGCAGATAGATAACGCTGCCCATCGCCAGCAGCACCGCCAGCCATAACCGCCTGTTGCGGGAGCGCGCCAGGACCCAGCAGGCGAGCGCCGCGAGAGGCAACCACACCAATACCAGGTGGACCGGGCCGGGTTGCGCGTTACTGACCGAGAAATGGACCAGGGTTTGGTAGGCGACGCACGCCAGAACGATGAACGCTTTCCACGTCCATCCCAGGGCACGCCGCATCTACTTTGCCCGCAACTGCTGGATGTGCTGGCTCAGGCTGCGCAGCGAACTGAAGATTTTGTGGTTGTTCTCGTCGTCCGACCGCAGCCGGATGCCGTAGGCCTTCGAGACCGCCAGCGCGATTTCCAGTATGTCGATCGAGTCGAGCCCGAGCCCCGCGCCGTAGAGCGGAGCGTCGGGGTTGATTCCGGCTGGGCGTGTCTCCAGATTGAGCGACGTGACGATCAACTCGGCCAGCGCCAGTTCCTGCGGGCTGAGCGCGCCGCCTTCCGGCAGTAGTTCTACCGCTGTTCCTTGCATGTCTCCCCTGCGATCTCGCCCGGACGTCTCATCGGCCGCGTTCTGCGCCTCCAACCTCCGTGACCCTGCGCTGCGCGGGCTACAGAGCGCTCAACTGGGCGCGTATTCCCTTGTCCAGGTTCTGGACCCAGCCGTTGTAGTTCGGGTGGATGTTCGAGCCGTCGTAGTTCAATTCCGTGCTGTCCTTGTAGTTGATGCTGTAGGACTTCGCGCTGTAGTTCACGTCCACCACCGCCACGTGCTTGCGCAGTATTAGCGTACCGGCGATGTGTCCGGGCTTCGTTTGCTTCATCTGCCAGCCCAGGGCCACGCCGGCGCGCTGTATGGCATTGCCGACCTCATCGAGGCTCGGGTTCGACTTCGTAGCGACGATCGGGGCGTCCATAACGTTGTAGACCGGCGTCGCGGTCCTGCACCCGGCCGCAATCAACACCACGGCCGATACGACGATTGCTGTCCATCTCGTGGCACGCATAGTGATCTCCCTGTTCTGGATTCGGGGCCCCGGTCGACGACTTCCGCATCCGCTCGCCGTTCCCTGGTCCAGCAAATTATAGAGCCAGCCCACGCCTGCCCGCCAGCCCTTGCCGGTCGCCTGCTGTCGTGTTGAAAGCCGGGGCTTCCGCACAGGTACCGCCTGACCCATTTCCTGCAGGAAGCTGGCCGGTGGGGTAAGGTCAGGGGCGTATCTGGGACCAGAGCTTGTCGAGCCGCTTGAAGGACACTGGGTACGGGGTCTTCAGCTCCTGGGCGTAGAGCGACACCCGCAACTCCTCGATGCGCCAGCGAAAATCCTCGAGCCGGGCGTCGGTTGCGCCCGCCCGGGCAAGCTTCACCGCGCGCTCCTCGTAGCGGCGCCACAGCTCCGCGAGGTTCCCGGCATGGCGCTGGTCGCGCTCCGGGTCGCCGGCAAGCCGGTCGAGCCGCAGCTGCGCCGCCTTCAGGTAGCGCGGCAGCTCCTGCAGCCGCTGCCAGGGGGTCGTGCTCATGAATCCCTTGAATACCAGGCGCGCGATCTGGGCGCGGACATCCGCCACGGGTTGGGGGAACGACTTTGGGACAGCGGCAAGCTTCTGCTGCGCGCGCTGGTACTCGTCCGCGATGGATGCAAACAGCCGGCAGGCCGCCTCGCGCACCGCGGGCAGCCGCGTCCGCGCCCGCTGCTTGAGCGCTTCGAATGCATTCGCGCCCCGCGGCAGCTCGTCTTCGCCGACAAAAGCGCGGTCTGCGATAGCCGTAACGAGGTCCTCCTTCCAATCATCCGCGGATGCCAGTCCGCGCATCGAAAGCGCCGCCGGCGCAAAGCCAGGAAGATTTCTTTCGAGCTGCTTCATCTGCTCCTTCAGCGCGAGCCGCAGCAGGCGCCGCACCCCTCCGCGCATCGCTGCGTCCGCCGCGGCGCGCGTATCGAACAGCCGAATGGCGACGCTTTCGCCCTCGTCCGCCAGCGCCGGGTAGCCGGTCAGCCGGCGACCGCCGCGCGTGAACGCGATGCTCGGCGGCAGCTCGCCGAAGTCCCAGGCGCGGATGCCGCTCTTTTCGATGCCCGTTTCGGCGCTCGAGAACGTCAACTGCGCGGCCTCGCCCAGCTGCGCCTTGAGCGCCGCAAGATCGCGCCCGGCCGCAAGCTCCCGCCCGGCCTCGTCCACCACCCTGAAGTTCATCCTGAGATGGGCCGGCAGCTCCACGCCGTCCCAGGTATCGGGCGATATCGGCTCACCCACCACGCGCTGCGCATATCGCGCCAGCGCCGCGGTAAGCGAAGGGGTGGTTCCTGAATCCTGAATCCCGGATCCAGAATCCTGCTGTTCCAGGAAAGCCGTGACATGCTGCGGCACTGGAACGAAGTGGCGCCGGAGCGATTTCGGCAGCGCCTTGAAGCTCTGCGCGATTCTCTCCCGGATGAGCCCCGGCACCAGCCAGTCGAATGGCTCCGCCTCCAGTTGATTGAGCAAATGCAGCGGCACCGTGGCCGTCACGCCGTCGAGAGGATGTCCGGGCTCGAATCGGTAGGCGAGCTTCAACGCGGCACCGCCCGCCTCCACGCGGTCCGGAAATTGCGCCTCGGTGATTTCGGCCGCGGCATGGCGCATGAGGTACTCCCGCGTCATGTGGAGGAGCCGTGGATTCTTCCGCTCGGCCTCCGCCCGCCACGTCTCGAATCCCGCGCCGTTGACGATCCCCTCCGGCACCGCCGCGTCGTAAAAGGCGTATAGGGCCTCCTCGTTCACCAGCACGTCGCGCCGGCGCGCCTTGTGCTCGAGCGCCTCGATCTCCTTCATGAGCCCCCGGTTGTGCGCGAGAAACGGCGCGCGGGTGTCGTACTCGCCCGCCACCAGCGCGCCGCGGATGAAGATTTCCCGCGCCTCTCTGGGATTGATCGGGCCGTAGTGCACGCGCCGCCGCGGCACGAGCGTCAGCCCGTACAGGGTTACGCGCTCGTAGGCGGAGACCTGGGCGCGTTCCTTCTCCCAATGAGGATCGAAATAATGCTTCTGCACGAGGTCGCCGGCCGCGGCTTCCACCCATTCCGGCTCGATGCGGGCGACACAGCGGGCATAGAGCCGGGTGGTCTCGACGAGCTCCGCGGCCACGACCCACTTCGGCTGCTTCCGGCGCAGCCCGGAACCGGGAAAGATCGCGAAGCGGATGCCGCGCGCGCCCAGGTACTCGCCCGCCTCCTCGCCCTTGCAGCCGATGTTGCCCAGCAGCCCGGCGATGAGCGCGCGGTGCAACTGCTCGTGGGTCGCGGGTTGCTGATTGACGCGCAGTCCCATTTCGCCGGCCAGCGCGGCGAGCTGCCGGTGCACGTCGCGCCACTCGCGGAGCCTCCGTTGCGAGAGGAACTCACCGTGCAGCGCCTGCGCGAGCTTGCGATTCGACTTGCGATGCTCGATGGCGTCCTCGAAATACGCCCACAGCTTGAGCAGCGCGAGGAAGTCCGACTGCTCGTCGTGAAATTGCTCGTGGGCCTTGTCCGCGGCCCCGGCGCGCTCGAACGGCCGCTCGCGCGGATCGCCCACCTCCAGCGCCGCCGCGATGATCAGGATCTCGGCGAGGCATTGCTCGCGCCCGCCGGCGAGGATCATGCGCGCGACGCGGGGATCGATGGGAAAGCGAGCGAGCCGCCGCCCCATCTCCGTCAGCGCGTTGGCCTCGTCCACCGCGCCCAGCTCGGCGAGCAGCTGGTAGCCGTCCGCGATCATGCGCGGCGCCGGCGGATCGAGGAACGGAAAACGCTCGACGTCGGGAAGCCCGAGCGCCTTCATGCGCAGGATGACCGCCGCGAGCGAGCAGCGCAGGATCTCGGGGTCGGTATATTGCGGCCGGGACCGGTAGTCCTCCTCGGCGTAGAGCCGGATGCATACGCCCGCCGCGACGCGCCCGCAGCGCCCGGCCCGCTGATTGGCGGATGCCTGTGACACGGGCTCGACTTGCAGCTGCTCGACCTTGTTGCGGGTGCTGTACCGACGGATTCTCGCGAGCCCGGTGTCCACCACGTAGCGGATGCCGGGGACCGTGAGCGAGGTCTCGGCGACGTTGGTCGCGAGCACGATGCGGCGCGCGCCGCCCGGGCGAAACACGCGCTGCTGTTCCTCGAAGGATAGCCGGGCATAGAGCGGGAGCAATTCCACGCCGCCAGGATGGTGCCGGTGCAATGCGTCGGTCGCCTCTCGGATTTCGCGCTCCCCGGGCAGGAACACCAGGATGTCGCCGCCCCCCGGCTCGCGGGCGAGCTCGTCGACCGCG
Source organism: Burkholderiales bacterium (assembly GCA_036397875.1). Lineage (GTDB taxonomy): Bacteria > Pseudomonadota > Gammaproteobacteria > Burkholderiales > SG8-41 > SG8-41. Next base: position 6,873 of record DASWIC010000081.1, on the reverse strand, counting down.
CCGATCATGCCGTCGACCAGGTCCTGGTCGTTGTCGCCGTCCACTCGAGTTTCCGTTCCCGCGCCCTGGACCGGGCCAAGGGAACGCTCGAAACTCCCCTCTCCGCTCGGGAGAGGGGCGGGGGTGAGGGACGAGCGCAGCGGCCGGTACCGTACCTCCACAGGGTAGAGCCGACCGGACACCTCGATCACCGGCGCGCCGTCAAAATGCCGGGAGAAGCGCTCGGCGTCTATCGTCGCGGAGGTGACAATGAGCTTCAGCTCCGGGCGCCGCGGCAGGAGCTCCTTCACGTAGCCCAGCAGGAAATCGATGTTGAGGCTGCGCTCGTGGGCTTCGTCGATGATGAGGGTGTCGTAGGCGCGAAGCTGCCGGTCGCCCTGAGTCTCGGCCAGCAGGATGCCGTCGGTCATCACCTTGATATAAGTGTCGGGCGAGACGCGGTCCGAAAAGCGTACCTTGTAGCCGACCGCGTGCCCGAGCGGGCTCGCGAGCTCGGAGGCGATGCGCGCGGCGACGGAGCGCGCGGCGATGCGCCGCGGCTGTGTGTGGCCGATCATGCCCGCGACGCCGCGGCCCAGCTCGAGAAGGATCTTGGGCAGCTGCGTGGTCTTGCCCGAGCCGGTCTCGCCGCACACGATGACGACCGGGTGCTCGGAGACGACTTCGAGTATCTCCTCGCGCCGGGCGACGACCGGCAGCGCCTCCGGGTAGGTCGGCCGCGGCAGGTTGGCCCGCCGCCGCTCCAGGTCGAATTTCACTCCCGTCATTCCCGCGCCAGAGGTACACCCCCGAGTGTCGTTGTCGGGGGCGGGAATCTAGAGGCCCCGGATCTCCGGCGTGGAGTGCTTGCCTGGACTCCCGCCTTCGCGGGAGTGACGGACGGGGACTCGCATCCCGCTGCTAGATCTTGAGACTGGGATTGAGCGTGTAGAGGCCGCTGATCGACGCCTGGGCGATGATGTGGCCCTTGATCGCGGCAAGTACCTCCGGCCCCTTGAAGGCGCCGGCGACGGAGCAGCGCGCCAAGTCGAGCGCATAGATCGTGAAAATGTAATGGTGGGGAATGGTGTCGTTCCACGGCGGGCACGGCCCGTCGTATCCGAAGTAGTTGCCCGCCATTTCCTTGTCCGACGCAAACCACGCGGTGTAGTCGTTCAGGCCCTGGCGTGAGCCGTACAGGCTTTCCGGACCCGGCTTGCCGCGCGGCTTGACGCCGCTCGAGAACTCGCCCGGCCTGACCTGGACCGTCGCCGCCGGCAGGTCGACTAGCACCCAGTGGAAGAAATCCACGCGTGGCAACTGGGCGGAAATGGTGCGGCCTTCCTGGTTCACGTCGTCCGGCTTGCTGGGCGCATCGGGATCATGGGAGATCAGCACGAGCGACTTGGTGTTCGTGGGCAGATCCTGCCACTGCAGGTGGGGATTGACGTTCTTCGAGGACGTCGCGTGCGACTTGGGATCCGGCGCGCAAAATGCGAACTCGGCCGGGATCTTCTTGTTGTGCATGAACGACTTACTGGCAATTCTCATTAACGTCTCCTCCGGATCAAGCGGGGGAATTATAACCCGGGTGAACGGGGCGAAAGACCGTGCAATTTCGAATCCCGCTCCGCTTTGGGCAGCGCCGCAAGCTCCCGCACCGCCGCGTAAAAGCCCGAAAGACTGCCGCCCTCGCGCGCGAGCAGCGACTCGAATGCCGTCACCAGCTGCGAGTAGGCGACGACCGATGCCAGCTGCGCGTTGTTGGGCGTGCGGGCGAACCACGGGTCGTAGCCGGTGAAGCCGCCCCATCCCGCCTTGAGCGATCCATACTCGGACTCGAGCTCCGAAAAGATCGCGTGCTTGCGGTCGCGCATCGCGTCCGGCGCGAGCCGTGAGCGGTAGAGCGTTGCGAGCCGTCCGCGGTGCTTCTGAATCAGGCCCACAAACTCCGCGCGGACGCGCCGGCCGTGCTCGAACTGCTCCTGCTGCCTGGCATCGCCGACGTGCGCGAGCCAGCGCCGCACCCCTTCCTGCTCCACCGCGACCGCGAAGGACTCGTTGAACACGGTGTCGTCGCGCACGTAGGCGATCTGGTGCGCCAGCTCGTGGAAGATCAGGCGCGCGATCTCCGGTTCCGGGTAATGGATGAAGGTGTTGAGCACGGGATCGGCAAACCAGCCCAGCGTCGAATAGGCAGGCACGCCGCCAATGTAGGTGTCGTTCCCCTGCCCGGCCAGTGCCACCGCATACGACTCCGCATCCGTCCTGGAAAAGTAGCCCCGGTAGCTCACGCAACCCGCGAACAGGAAGCACGACTGGAGCGGCTCGACCGAGAACTCGGGCGCGGCGAACACGTTCCACACCACGAACGGGCGTCCGAGGTCCGCATAGCGCCGGTAGCTGGCGTTGTCGGGAAGGCCCAGTTCCCGGCTCGCAAACGCCCGGATCTCGAGCACGCGCGCGAGCCGGTCTTTCAACGCCTGCGGACTCGCGGGATCGGCAATCACCGCGTCGACCGGCCGTTCGCGCTGCCAGATGTCGAGCTGCCCGCTGACGGACTGCCAGTAATAACTGACATTCGCGCACCCGCTCATGAGCAGCGCGAAGCATGCGGCAACGACGAGCATTCCGGTTCTTCCGGCGTCCGGGCGGTTCATGGATGGGCAAATGTCCCGTCGCGCAGGAAGGCGCAGATCTGACGGACGACGGCGCGCGAGATCAGCATGCCGAAGTGGTTGATGTTCAGGACGATGTGATCGCGCATCACCGGAAACCGCGTCTCCGCGACGCTTACCACGCCGTCGCTCGGCGGCGGCAGGTCCGGCGCGACGACGCGGCCGATGCCCACCGCAAGACGGCCCGCAATGACACCGATGTCGCGCGTGGTGTCGGGACCCGTGGGCGCCGCCGCATGCCACTCCGGCGCGCTGCGGCCAAGCGCCGCGCGTCCGCCGGGCAGCCGCGCGAGCCGCCGTGCCGCGAGGCTGCCCGCCGCAGGCGAACCGAGCAGCACGGCGCGCCCCGGTGGAAGGCCCGGCGCGCGCTCCAGCATGCGCAGGATGACCAGCCCTCCCAGGCTGTGGCCGACGAAGTGCAGCCGCGGCGCGGCGATGCCGCGACAGAAGCGCGCGAGGCGCTCCGCGTTTTCCGCGAGAGTAAGCCGCATCGAAGGGTACGAATAGGCGAGCGCGCGGTAGCCGCAGCGCGCCACCCGCCGCCGCATGAGCTCCATGACAATGCCGTGCACCCACAGGCCATGGACGAGCACCACCGTGTCCAGGCTCTGGCTCATTCCCCCTCCGAGCCTGGACCGTGACTCGCGACTCGTGACGCGTGACCGGGCACGATCAAAAAAACCGGCATTGGCTTGTTTTTCGAGCCGCGAACCGTGCTTCTCAAGCGCCGGCGCCGCGATAAACCGTCACCTGGTCCGCGGCGAGGTGGCTGATATCGCCCCACAGCTCGAGCCGCCATGCGCCGCCCTCATAGCCGAAGACATTCACGCTGGCGTTGATCAGCGGGACCGGCCGCCGCGCGCCGTGATCGAGACCGTGCGCCGCGCGGTAAAGCGAATCGAGTACCAGGCCGTGCGTGACGATCACGACTTCATGGCCGGGGTGCCGGCCGGCGATCTCCGCGAGGCACCCGATGCAGCGCTCCGTGAAGCTGCGCGCGCTCTCGCCTCCCGGGACCGCGTAATCGGGGTCCCGGCTCGCGAAGCGGGCGTGCTCGTCGGGATAGCGCGCGACGATCTCCTCGACCGTGAGGCCCTCGAATATGCCGAACCGGCGCTCCTGCAGCCGCGGATCCGTCACGATATCGCGGTCCGCGTGCTCGGCGATCGTGCGCGCCGTGTCCCGGGCGCGCGCGAGATCGCTCGCATAGAGCGCCGCAAATCCGCGGCCCGCCAGCCGCCGGCCCAGTGCCCGCGCCTGCTCGCGGCCCACGTCCGAGAGCTGCGTGTCGGTGGTCCCTTGCATGCGCCGCTCGCGGTTCCACGCGGTCTCGCCGTGACGAATCACGATGAGGGTGCACTCATCCATGCATCGGCCTGACGATGGTGTCGGGTGTGAACGCAAACATGACTGGACGGTGATTCATCGTCCATGATTCGACCGTTCGGAGTATATCGGCGTTCATTGGCGTTTTGGAAACAGCCGGGGTACGGGAAAGCGCTTGCCGCGCTCCGGCGGTTGGAATAGATTGCGCGGTAATTACGGCGATGAATACGGCCCACGCGCAAGAGACCGGCCCGGGAACGACCCCGCCCCATGCCCCGGAGAAGGGCTGGGCGGCGCGACTGCTCGGCGACTTTCACGTCACCGGCCTGTTCTGGTATCGATGCCATCGTTGGGCCGTGGCAAGCCTGCCCGAGTGGGCGCTCGTGCCTCTCATCGCGATCTTCACTGCGTTTTTCTTCGTCACGATCCTGAAGATCCGGCGCGCGATCGCGTCGAACCTCGTCCCCGTGCTCGGTCCCGCGCGCTGGATCGAGCGGCAGCGCCGGATCTTTCGCACCATGCACGCGTTCGCGTGGTGCCTGACCGAGCGCTACGAGCGTCTCGTCACCGACCGTCCGTTCGAGGTCGAGGTCGAGTCAATGGAGCACTGGAACGCTGTCGCGCACGCGGGACGCGGGATCGTCATGGTCACCGCGCATCTGGGGCTCTACGAGGTCGGCTCCATAGCCGCTTCGAAGCAGGAGGCGCGCCACGTGCATCTCGTGCGCGAGCCCGAGGTCGATCCCCGGGCCCAGGAGTTCTTCAAGCAGTGCGTCGCCTCCGTCCAGGGCGCGCACTACACGATGCATTTCCAGAACGGGGACCCGCTGCAGGGCGTGGCGCTCGCCGAGGCGCTGGCCCGAGGCGAGATCGTGGCGATCCAGGCCGACCGGCCGCGCCGCGGCGGCAGGACCATCGAGGCGACCCTGTTCGGGCGGCCGTTCTCCCTTCCGGCGGGCCCCGCCGCGCTGGCGCGCACCGCCGGCGTGCCGATGCTGCCGGTGTTCGCGATCCGCGAGCGCCGGCGCGGCGTGCGCATCGTGATCCGCCCGCCGATCGAGGTCCCGCGCACTGCAAATCGTGCCGCCGACCTCGCGGCCGCGATGCACCGTGTCGCCGGCGAGATCGAGGCGGGGATCCGGCGCGCGCCCCACCAGTGGTTCGTGTTCCGCGAGCTCTGGCCGAAGTCCCAGCCCCCGGAGTGACCGCGCTCACGGCATTCAGGCGCGCCGCGCCGAGATTGCCGCGACGACGAACTGCGGAATGTCCTGCCGGATCGCCGCGATGTCGGGGAACACCCGGACCTCCGCGAAGCCGTTCGCCGCGAGCGCGGAGGCCCACTGTTCGGGCGTCAGGAACCCGCCGTTCGGGCGCCAGTCCGGCACCAGCACCACGTCGCGGAACGTGCCGAGCAGATTGAAGGCGAACTCGACGTAGATCGGCCGCCCCGGGAACGGCCGCACGCACTCCGCGAGCACGAGCGCGCCGCCCTCGGCAAGCGCCGCGCGAATTTCGCCGAGGGTCGCGGCGAGGTCATGCGCAATGTGCACCACGTTGACGCCATACACCAGCGCCACCGAGCCCGGCGCGACGCCACCTTCCGCGAACGGCCGGTTGATGTCGAGCGCTCCGAACGCGAGCGGCCGTCCGGGGAAGCGCGCGCGCAGCGCCTTTTCCGCCCGCCGGAGGAACATTGCGACGAGCTCCGTCAGCCGGTACGACGAGACCTCGGCGCCGCGCCCGCTGGCCTCGAGGCGCGCGAGCAGCGCTTCCGCGCCGCTGCCGAAGCCGCCGCCCAACTCGAGCACCGCACCGCCTCCCGGCGGCAGGGCGCGTTCGGCGGCGATCGCCCCGATCGCATTCGACACCGCGTAGAGCGGATTCGCGTTCGAGAAGTATTTCAGCCACGCGCTGATGCCTTCGGGGTCGAACAGCGCCTGCTCGCCGGTGATCTCGCCGCGCAGGACCGCCGGGTAGCGCTCGGCCGCGAGCGCCGCGATCCGGTAGGAGGGCAGGCACCTTGCGTCGAGCTCGGCCTGCGCGGCAAGGATCTCGTCTGCGTCGAGCGCCGGAGCAGGCCGCAGTGCCCGGTAGCGAGCACGCCCGCCGCCGGCGGGGACGCTATCGATCCAGCCGCGCGAGGCGAGCGTGGCGAGCAGCCACGCTGCGGGCACGCGCGCGATCGCAGGATCGAGGCCGGCGCGCGCAATCGCTTCATCGACGGTCACGGCGTCCGCGCACGAGCGCTCGAGCCCCGTCGACCGGAACGCCGCGGCCGCGAGGCGCGCGACGTATTCTTCGAGCAGCCCGCACGAACGGACGAAGGCGTCGTCGAAGAGCGGCAGGATCTCGCCGGGAATCAGTGCCGCCCGCACTTTCGCTCCGGCGCGTTGGGATTCCGTCGTCATCCGGGAAGTGGTCACGGTCAATTCGAGTCCGGCACTTGGCTCGGTTCTGGTTTTATTGTCGTCCTCGGCAATCTTAGCCGTTCAGGTTTTTCTCAGGAAGTCGGCGATGCGCGCGACGCCCTCCTGCAGCCGCTCGATCGAATTGGTGTAGGCGAAGCGCACGTGCCGCTCCGGCGCGTTGGCGCCGAAATCCACCCCTGGCGTGATCGCGACGCCGGCCCGTTCCAGCAGGTCGCGCGCGAAGCCGAAGCTGTCGCGCGTGAGCCTGCCGCAGCCTGCGTAGATGTAGAACGCGCCCTGCGGCATCACCGGGATCTCGAATCCCAGAGCGCGCAGGGCCGGCACCAGGTAATCGCGCCGCGCCCGGAATTCCTGCCTGCGTGCCTCCAGTATCGCGAGCGTCTCCGGCTCGAACGCGGCAAGCGCCGCGTGCTGCGCCGGCGTCGGCGCGGCGAGATAGAGGTTCTGCGCCAGCTTGTCGA
>DASWIC010000080.1:0-2165 GCA_036397875.1 Burkholderiales bacterium | reverse complement strand
GTCTCCGCGAACTGGCGCGCCACCGCGATCGCCTGCTCGGCCTTCACCCCGGTGATGGACTCCTGCCACTTGGGCGTGTACGGCACGTCGTCGTCGAGCGAACGCGCACAGTTGCCGCCGAGCCCCCGGTCCACGCCGTAGTTCGCGCAGACGAGGTCGAACACCGTGGCCACGTACGCTTCGCCGTCGGCGAGCGCAAGCTTCCGCACCGGAACGTTGCGCTCCAGCACGTCGGCGCCCTGGTCGTTCGAGCGGAAATGCTCGTGGACGATGCCGCCGAAATACGGGAACGCCACCGGCGCCACTTCGTCGCGGCGCCCGATGAGCGAGAGCGCGAGCCTCACCTCCGCCCCACCCGCGCCGTCCTTCTGCTCAAGGTTCCACTTGCCGAGATCTCCCTCGACCTGCTGGCCCCAGCGGTAGCCGATCGATCCCTGCGGCGCGACCGGCCGCCCGCTCGCCTCGTCGATGCTGACCGTCTTCCACTCGGGGTTGTTCTTCTGGCCGAGCTGGTCCGCGAAATCGGACGCGCGCAGGTAGCGGTCGGGAACGAAGCGTCCGCCGCGCTTCACGAGCTTCACCAGCAGCGGCATGTCGGTCAGGCGCCGGCAGTAGTCCTCGAAATAGGGAACCTGGCGGTCGATGAAGCACTCCTTGAGGATCACATGGCCCATTGCCATGCCGAGCGCCGCGTCGGTGCCCTGCTTGGGATGCATCCAGATGTCGGAGAGCTTCGCGACCTCGGAGTAATCGGGCGTGACGGCAACGGTCTTGGTGCCGTTGTAGCGCGCCTCGACGAAGAAGTGCGCGTCGGGGGTCCGCGTCTGCGGCACGTTCGAGCCCCAGGCGATGATGAAAGCCGAGTTGTACCAATCGGCTGATTCCGGCACGTCGGTTTGCTCGCCCCAGGTCTGGGGGGAGGAGGGCGGCAAATCGCAGTACCAGTCGTAGAAGCTCATGCAGACGCCGCCGATGAGCGACAAGTAGCGGCTGCCCGCGGCGTAGGACACCATGGACATCGCGGGTATCGGCGAGAAGCCGATCACGCGGTCCGGGCCGTAGCGCTTGATGGTATAGACGTTCGCCGCGGCGATGAGCTCGTTCACCTCGTCCCAGCTCGAGCGCACGAAGCCGCCGCGCCCGCGGATCGACTTGTAGTCCTGCGCCTGCGCCGGGTCCTCGACGATGGAGGCCCATGCCGCCACCGGATCGAGCGATTTCCGCGCCGCGCGCCACAGCCGCGCGAGGCGCCCGCGCACCATCGGGTACTTGAGGCGGTTCGCGCTGTACAGGTACCAGCTGTAGGAGGCCCCCCGCGAGCAGCCGCGCGGCTCGTGGTTGGGCATGTCGGGCCGGGTGCGCGGATAGTCGGTCTGCTGCGTCTCCCACGTCACCACGCCGCCCTTGACGTAGATCTTCCAGCTGCACGAGCCGGTGCAGTTCACGCCGTGCGTGGAGCGCACGATCTTGTCGTGCTGCCAGCGCAGGCGGTAGCCCTCCTCCCAGGTGCGGTCCTCTTTTCGCATCTCGCCGTGCCCCCGCGAGAACGGCTCGCGCGTCTGGGTGAAGAACATCATGCGGTCGAGAAAGTGGCTCATTTCAAGTCCCCGTGATGAGTGATGGGTGATGAATGATGAGTGATATCGGGTTCAGCAGGGCATCTCCGCGCCCCGGCGGCTGTAGTACCACCACGTCATCAGAATACACGTGACGTAGAAGGCGATGAAGACATACAGTGCGGCCTCGGGCCCGCCCGTCATCGAGATCGAGGTGCCGTAGCTCTTCGGGATGAAGAACCCCCCGTAGGCGGCGAAAGCCGACGTGAACCCCAGCACCGCCGCGGCCTCCTTGTTTGCCTCCTTGACCGCCTGCTCAGCGGCCTCCTTGCCCTTGCCCGCGGCGTCGCGCATGCGCTCGGTGAGGAAGATCACGGGGATCATGCGGAAAGTCGAGCCGTTGCCGATGCCGGTGGTGAGGAAGAGCACCATGAAGCACGCGAAGAAGCCGGCGAAGTTCCCGCCCGAGCCGCCTGCGGGCAGAAAGTACAGCACGCCAACCACCGCGAGGGCCATGACGATGAAGTTCCAGAATGTCACTACGGCACCGCCGAGCTTGTCGGCCAGCCAGCCGCCGAAGGGCCGCACGACTGCGCCCACCAGGGGTCC
>DASWIC010000079.1:0-9569 GCA_036397875.1 Burkholderiales bacterium | reverse complement strand
CGGTCCTCGGATGCTCGCTCGGATTGCCAAGCACACAGGCCTGACGCCCGAGGATCTATGACCGCTCGCGCACCTTGCCACCCAACCGTGCCGTCGAAACCGACGCGCAGACATCGGCGCGCGGTTCACGGCGGACGTTAGACGTCAATCATGAGCATTACCGTTGTCTTCGGTTCAGGTCTTGTCGCTGGACTGTTCTCCGGGCCAGATCCCCATTAAACGGATCCGCGGATACCAGCAGGTTACGCAACTTTGTTGATCAGAGAACTCAAGGAATCGGGCATTTAGTTCATATGTCAGGTAAGGCCCCGACCCCGTATTTTCCATGCTGACCATCCAGGGCATCGATCACGTCGTCCTGCGCGTTAGGGACATCGACGCCATGCGCCGCTTCTACTGCGAAGTCCTCGGCGCCACCCACCTCGCGTACCGCCCTGAGTTCGGCATGTCGCACCTGCGCATCGGCGCGTCGCTCATCGACCTGGTCGAAGTCAATGGCCCCTTGGGCAAGGCCGGCGGCGCTGCCCCCGGCCCCGAGGGCCGCAACATGGACCATTTTTGCCTGCGCGTCGAACCCTTCGACCAGGACTCGATCGTCGCCCACCTAAAGAGCCACCGCGTCGCGGTCGGCGACATCAGGACCCGCTTCGGCGCCGAGGGCAACGGCGTCTCGATCTACCTTACCGATCCCGAGGGCAACACCGTCGAGCTGAAGGGGCCTTCGGACGGTAACGCCGCGCCGTCGGCGCGCGCCTGACTGCTCCCACCACCCCGGCGCTTCGCGCCACCCCTCCTCGGGCAGGAGGGGATCGTTCCAAATAGGCGTTAGCGGATCTCGGTGGCGATGACGACGTTCACGCCGGTCGCGCCCACGGTGACCGGCGCGCTCAACCCTTCGAAGTCGCCCGGCTGAGGCGCCGGCTGGCCGCTCTTCGAGACCCGCGCGCCGACCACCACGCGGGCGTGGGCGGAGAGCTTCATGCCCGGCGCCATCGCCATCGTGTCGTCGAGCGTGAACGCCACCGGCAGCTCGCGCGCCTGCTTGCGCAGGACCGCGAGCGGCACGCGCGGCCCCTCAGTTGCCCGGGCGAAGACAAAGACCGTGTCGCCGGGCGCGACCCGGGCCGCGAGCGCGGGGTCGAGCCGCACAGTGCCGCTGACCGTGCCGGCGGAGGAAGCCGCAGCCCGCGCGGGCGCCGGTTGTGCCTCGACCGCGCCGCCGGCGAGCTGCTGGGCATCGGCGATGCTGTCGCGAATCGAGTCCGCCATGTCGGAATCCGCCGGCACGATGGCGAGGATTTTCCGCCACTGGGCGATGGCGCCCTTGAAATCCTTGTTCTCGAACGCCGCCGTTCCCGCGAGCGCGAGCGCCTTCACGTTCCGTGGATCGATCTTGAGCGCCTCGGCGATCAGGCGCTCCGGCTCGCCCTGCAGGCGCTGTCCCTGCGCCATGGCGAGCGCATCGGCGTAGTCGGCGAGGAGCTGCGCGTCGGGTTGTGAGCGCTTCACGGCGTTGGCGTAGGCCGACGCCGCCTCGGGAAAACGGTCGAGCACCGCATAGGAGCGCCCGAGCATCACCCACCCGGTCGCGTCCTCGGGATTCTCTTTCATGCGCGCGGCCAGGCGGTCGACCAAGCCCTCGATCTGCTGGCGGGTGATGCCGTGGCTCTCGGTCTCCGGCGCCAGCGCTCCCGGGTTGCCGACTGCAAGATAGATCAGGATCGACGCGACCGGTATCGCGATGCCCGCGGCGATCGCTGCGATGCGGCCCGTCGCGGCCGCGCGCGGTGCCGCCGCGCCGCCCTGGACGTCGGCGAGAAGCCGCGCCTCGAGCTCGCGTCGGGCCTCGTCGTATTGGTCCCGGGCAAGCGTCCCGGCGGCGAGATCCGTGTCCAGCTCCCGCAGCTGGTCGCGGTAGACCGCGACGTTGGTGGCTTCGGCTGCCGCGCCGGGCGCGGCGCGCCGCCTTCGGAGCAGAGGCGGCAGCACGAACGCCAGCGCGCCGGCGGCCAGCAACGCCGCGATCACCCAGAACGCGGTCACCGTTTCTCCGCGCCGGAATCGCCTGACAGCAGTGCCGCCGCCCGCGCGCGCTCGGCGGCCGACGGCCCGGGCCCGGGGTCCTCGCGCCGGCGGCGCGCGATGCGGGTGTAGAGCGCTGCCAGCCCGCCCAGCATCAGCAGGACCGGCCCGAGCCACAGCAGCAGGGTCGTCGCCTTCCAGGGTGGCCGGTAGAGCACGAAATCGCCGTAACGCTCGACCATGAAGCCGATGATGTCGCGCTCGCTCGCGCCCTCGCGCATCCGCTCCCGGATCTGGTTCCTCAGGTCGATCGCGAGCGGCGCGTTCGAGTCGGCGAGCGTCTGGTTCTGGCACACCAGGCAGCGCAGCTCGGTCGCGAGCGCGGTCACGCGCTCCTCGAGGACGGGGTCGGCCGCGGCCGGCTGCGCTTCGCCCGCGTGCGCCCACGACGCCAACGCCAGCAGCAAGACAAGGACGATTGCGTGCAGGAACTCCCTTCCCCTCACCCTATCCCTCTCCCGAGTGGAGAGGGGATTTTTCCAGGTGGAGAGGGGACTTGTGAGATGGGGTCGAATCATGATTGCCGGCTTCATCCGCGGTTGAGCTCCGTGATGAGCGGCACGATCTTTTCTTTAAGTATCGCCGGCGTGACCGGCCCGATGCGCTTGTAGCGGATCACCCCTTGCTTGTCGATCACGTAGGTTTCCGGCACGCCGTAGACGCCGTAATCGATGCCGACGCGGCCGTCGATGTCGAAAACCGATACCTGATAGGGGTCGCCGTAGCGCTTGAGCCACGCGATCGCGTCGTCGCGCTTGTCCTTGTAGTTGAGCCCATAGAGCGGCGCGATGCCCGACCGCGCGAGGTCGGTGAGCAGCGGGTGCTCATCGCGGCAGGCGGCGCACCACGATGCCCAGACGTTCAGCACCCACACCTTGCCCTTCAGCTCCGCGGGCTCGAATGCGCGCTCCGGCTGGTGCAGCTGGGGCAGCCGAAACTGCGGGGCGGGCTTGCCGATGAGCGGCGAGGGCACTTCGCGCGGGTTGAGGGACAGCCCGACGCCGAGCAGCACGACGAGCAGCGCGAAGATCCCGAGGGGCAGGAGAAAGCGGTTCATGAATAGTTCATTAGACCAATTAACTTCTGATTGCGTCATCCCCGCGGAGGCGGGAATGACGGAAGGCGGCATTGTCCTCTTCGTGAATTATGAGGACGCCGGTCTCGCGGCGGCGTAGGCGGCGGGCCGCGGCTCGCGCGCCCCGATCCGGTAGCGGCGGTCGCTGGCGGCGAGCAGGCCGCCCAACGCCATCAGGACGCAGCCGCCCCAGATCCACGCGACGAACGGCTTGTAATGCACGCGCACGAGCCACGCGTCCGGGCCCACGGACTCGGAGAGCGCGACGTAGAGATGGCGGAACACGCCGTAGTCGATCGCGGCCTCGGTCATCGGCGATTCCTGTACGCGGTAGAAGCGGCGCTCCGGCTGCAACGTCGCGACCGCGCGGCCGCCCCGCGTGACGGTCAGGGTCGCCCGCGCCGCGATGTAATTCGCGCCCTGCGCATCGCGCACGCCCTGGAATCGGAACACGTGCCCGCCGAGCTCCACGGTGTCGCCCGGGGCCATACGCACGTCCTTCTCCGCCTCGTAGCTCTTGACGAGGGTGACGCCGACGACGAATACCGCGACGCCGACGTGCGCGAGCAACATGCCGTAATAGGCGCGCGGCGTGCCGTGCAGCCGGTTGATGATCCCCGCGCCGCCGCCCGATCCCTTCACCCGGTCCGCGAGGTTCGCAGCGCTGGACGCGATGATCCAGGCGGCGAGCCAGATGCCGAAGCCGGCGAGCGCGCTGTAACGTCCCATCGCGAATGGCACGGCGAGCGCCGCGGCGACGCTCACGGCGAGCGCCCAGCGCAACCGCACCGCGAGCTCCGGCAGCTCGGCCTTCTTCCAGCGCGCGAGCGGGCCCACGCCCATCAGGAAGAGCGCCGGCGCCATGAGCGGCACGAACACGGTCTCGAAATAGGGCGGCCCGACGGACAGCTTGCCCATCCCCAGCGCATCGAGCGCCAGGGGATAGAGCGTCCCCAGTATGACCGACCCGGCGGCCGCCAGGAGCAGCACGTTGTTCGTGAGCAGCAGCGACTCGCGCGACACCAGCTCGAAGCGGCCGCCGGTGCCGACGCGCTGCGCGCGCCAGGCGAAAAGCGCGAGCGCTCCCCCGACCACGAGGGCGAGGAACGCCAGGATGAAGACTCCGCGCCGGGGGTCGGTCGCGAATGCGTGCACCGAGGTCAGCACGCCGGAGCGCACGAGGAAGGTGCCGAGGAGCGACAGCGCAAAGGCGAGGATCGCCAGCAGCACGGTCCAGGCCTTGAAACCGCCGCGCTTTTCGGTGACCGCAAGCGAATGGACGAGTGCGGTGCCAACGAGCCACGGCATGAACGAGGCGTTCTCCACCGGGTCCCAGAACCACCAGCCGCCCCAGCCGAGCTCGTAGTAGGCCCAGAAGCTGCCGAGCGCGATGCCGAGCGTGAGGAATACCCACGCCACGGTGGTCCAGGGGCGCGACCACCGCGCCCACGTCGCGTCGAGCCGGCCCGCGAGCAGCGCCGCGATCGCGAACGAAAAGGCGACCGAGAAGCCGACGTAGCCCATGTAGAGGAGCGGCGGGTGGAACACCATGCCCGGGTCCTGCAGGAGGGGATTCAAGTCGCGTCCGTCCGGCGCGGGCGGCAGCAGGCGGTCGAACGGGTTGGAGGTGAAGAGCATGAACGACAGGAAGCCGACGCTCACGAAACCCATGACTCCGAGCACGCGCGCGACAACGTCCTCGGGCAGGTGGCGGCTGAATACCGTCACCGCCACGCTCCAGATTGTCAGCACCAGCACCCACAGCAGGAGTGAGCCTTCGTGCGAGCCCCAGGTCGCGGCCAGGCGGTAGTGGAGCGGAAGCTGCGAGTTGGAGTTCGTGGCGACGTTCAGCACGGAGAAATCATTGTTTGCGAACGACCAGGCGAGGCAGGCGAAGGCGATCGCGACGAACACGAACTGGCCCTGCGCGGCGGGACGCGCGACCGCCATCCACGCGGCGTTGCCGCGCGCGGCACCCGCGACCGGCAGCACGCACTGCGCGAGCGCGAGGGAGAGCGCGAGGACCAGCGCGAACTGCCCGAGCTCGGGGATCATTTGCCTGCCCCGCCGGGGTTGATCACCAGGGTCTGCGCCGCCTTGCCCGCCGTCTCATGCGCGCGCTTCACCGCTTCCGCGGCTTCCGGCGGCATGTAGTTCTCGTCGTGCTTCGCCAGCACCTCGTTCGCCACGAACACGCCGTCCGTGCCGACGCGGCCCTGGGCCACGACGCCCTTGCCCTCACGGAAGAGATCGGGCAGCGCGCCGCGGTACTCCACCGGGATGCTCTTCGCGGTGTCGGTCACCATGAAGCGCACCGTCAGCCCGTCGGCCTGGCGCTTGACGCTGCCGGTCTCGACCATGCCGCCGATGCGGAACATCTTGCCGAGCGGCGCCTCGTTGGCGGCGACCTGGGACGGCGTGAAGAAGAAGACGAGGTTCTGCCGGAACGCGGCGAGAAGGAGCGTCACCGCCAACGCCAGCGCGGCGAGGGCCCCGACCACCATCGCAATCCGCCGGTGGCGTGGCTTCACGGCCGGTCTCCCAAGGCGTTACGCCTCCTGATGCGCAGCATGACGACCTCCACCGCTATCAGACCGGCGGTCACGGCGTACGATCCCCAGACGTAGAGCGCGTAGCCCCCCATGGCGACGAAGTCGGACCAGCTCGCCCAGCTCATCGTTTCACCTTGCCCCCGTGAGCCAGTCGGCGCCGCGCTCGCGCTCGAGAATGATGGAGCGCGCCCGGTGCAGCGCCGCGGCGACGGAGTACATCCAGGCGGCAAGCGCCATCAGGAGCATACCCGTTAGCATGGTCGTCGCCATCGTGGACGCGCTGGTCAAGCTGACGGAGGCGCCCTGGTGCAGCGTGTTCCACCACTTGACCGAGTAATAGATGATCGGGATATTGACGACACCCACCAGCGCGAGCACCGCGCCCGCCCGGTCGGCGCGGCGCGGCTCGTCGATCGCGGCCTGCAGCGCCATGAAGCCGAAATACAGGAACAGGAGGATCAGCTCCGAGGTGAGCCGCGCGTCCCATACCCACCACGTTCCCCAGGTGGGCTTGCCCCACAGCGACCCGGTCCACAGCGCGACGAAGGTGAAGAGCGCGCCGGTCGGGGCGAGCGCCGTTGCCATCATGTGGGAAAGCCGCGTGTTGAAGACCAATCCCACGCCCGCCCAGAACGCCATCACCACGTAGATGAACATCGACATCCACGCGGCGGGGACGTGGATGAAGATGATGCGGTAGGCCTCGCCCTGCTGGTGGTCGGTCGGCGCGACGAAAAAGCCCACGGCCAAGCCCGCGCCGCACAGCACCGCCGCCGCCCACGCGAACCACGGGATCATGGCTCCGGCCAGGGGGTAGAAGGTCTGCGGGGAAGCGTACCTGAACCAGTTGATGCTGCCGATGATCAGGGTCGGCTGGCTCACAGCTGCTGCTCCGAATGTGTCCGTATCTTCAAATTCGAATGATCCCTTACACCGGGCTCTCCGGCAACCCTTGGAAACCTCCGATCACGTCGTCCTCGCGGAGGCGGGGATCCAGTCTCTCATTCCACTGAAATGCGCAACGATGCGGCAATGGCCCACGGCGCGAATGCCGATGCGAGCACGAGTAGCGCCGCGAGCAGCAGGACATGGGGCAGGGCGCTCAGCCCCGCGGCCGCCGCGTCGAGCGCGCCCGCGCCGATGATCAGCACCGGCACGTAGAGCGGCAGCACGAGCAGCGCGAGCAGCACGCCTCCGCCGCGAAGCCCCAGCGTCAGCGCCGCGCCGATCGCCCCGATCAGACTCAACACCGGCGTTCCGAGGAGCAACGATAGTGCGAGCACGCCCAGCAGCGATTGATTCAGATCAAATTGCAAGGCAAGCACCGGGCCGATCAGCACCAGCGGCAGGCCGGAGGTGAGCCAGTGCGCCGCGACCTTGCCCGCGACAATGAGGCCGAGGGGCGTGGGCCCCACGAGCATCTGCTCCAGGGTGCCGTCGGCGAAGTCGGCGGCGAACAGCCGTGCCAGCGCCAGCATGCAGGACAGGAGCGCCGCGACCCAGATCACTCCCGGCGCGATGGCGCGCAGGAGGTTCGGCTCCGGCCCGACGCCGAGCGGAAAGAGGCTCACGACGATGACGAAGAACAGCAGCACCGTGGCGACGTCGGAGCGCCGGCGCAGCGCGAGCAGCAGGTCGCGATGAATCACGGTGCGCAGGGCGGAGAACTCCCCTCCTGCCCGAGGAGGGGTGTCGCGAAGCGACGGGGTGGTGGGAGCGGCTGACGATTGCTTCACTTGTCATCCGCTCCTAAAGATTGATATCGATCACCGACGCCGCCGCGACACGCGCTTCCTGATGGGTGGTGAGCACCACCATGCCGCCGCGCGCGAGGTGCTCGCCCGCGAGCGACTGCACCAGGCCAATCCCGGCCGCGTCGAGCGCCGCGAACGGCTCATCGAGTATCCACAGCGGAGCCGCCTCGGCCACGGCGAGTCGCGCGA
The DNA here is from genome assembly GCA_036397875.1 of Burkholderiales bacterium. Classification (GTDB taxonomy): domain Bacteria; phylum Pseudomonadota; class Gammaproteobacteria; order Burkholderiales; family SG8-41; genus SG8-41. The sequence goes on along the minus strand of DASWIC010000079.1, from coordinate 1,917 downwards.
GCGCCGCCCGCCGCCGCTGGCCCTGCGAGAGCGCGCGCACCGGCAGCCGCTCGCGCCCGGCGAGCCCGAAGCGCACGAGCGCGGCGCGCGCCTGCTCGCCCGACACGGAGAGTCCGCCTATGCCGCAGGCAAATGCGAGGTTCTCCTCCGGCGTGAGGTCATCCTTGAGTGCGTTGGCATGGCCGAGGAAGAGGAGCTGCGCCCAGTATTCCTCGCGCAGCGCGCGGATGTTCTCCCCCTTCCAGCGCACTTCTCCGGCAGTGGGCAGGAACAGGCCGCAGAGCGCCCGGAGCAGAGTGGTCTTGCCGCGGCCGTTCGCGCCGGTGACGCGCAGCAGCGCGCCCGGTGGGAGCGAAAAGCCGACGCCGCTGAACAGCGCGCGGCTGCCTCGTACGCACTCCAGATCGGCGGCTTCGAGCATGATTCTTCCCGCTGCGGACGCAACGTGCTGTGCGTCCGCGCCAGGGACGGCGGTTTCGGGGCCGCTATTTTGACATTACCTGGCGCGGCTTGCTTGCCGGCCAGCGTCCTTGATCTAGATCAACCACGCCCGGCGTTTGCGCTGCTATTCTCGAGCGAATCGGACATGGCGATCAGCGGTATCATGTTCGTCGGCAGCAACCGGATTCCCGGTCTCAGATTGGACATTCAAGGAGGCAAGATGAAGCGCTTTATCCTGGCACCCGTGGCTATAACCCTATCCGCAGTGCTCGCGGGTCCCGCATTCGCTGCCGATCCCGCAAAAATAAACTGGAAGCAGGTTCCGGCAAAGACATTGACGCTATTCTTTCCGGGCCAGTCGACCTATCAATGGCTGCGCGGCGCCGAGCATCCCGGGGCCCAGGTGGTCAACACCGGCGGGGCGTGCCTGACGTGCCACAAGGGCGCCGAGCAGAAACTCGGCGACAAGCTGGTCAAGGCGAACCAGCTGGAACCCGCGCCGATCGAGGGCAAGAACGGCACGGTGCCGCTGAGCCTGCAGGTCGCCTACGACAAGGACAGCGCCTATTTCCGCTTCCAGTGGAAAACCCGGAACTCCTACCCGGGCGAGGCCTATCCGTTCCTGCGCTTTGACGGCAAGGAGTGGAAGCCCTACGGCAACCAGCGGCTGGCCGGGGCGGTGCGCAAGGGCGAGCAGCCCGCGGTCTACGAGGACCGCCTGTCGATCATGATCGACGACGGCGGCGTGCCGGGCTTCGCGAACCAGGGGTGCTGGCAGACCTGCCATAACGGCATGCGCGATGCGCCGAATCAGGCGGCCACCGCCGATGTCCAGGCCAACCCGATGCTGAAGGCGTTGAAGAAAAACGACGTGCGCAAGTACCTGCCGTCGACGCGAACCGATCCGCTGGCGTCCTGGGACAAGGGAAAGAGCCTGGATGAGATCGCGAAACTCAAGGCGGCCGGAGGTTTCCTTGAGCTGATGCAGTGGCGCGCCCACCGCTCCAACCCGGTCGGCATGGCGGACGACGGCTACGTGCTCGAATACCGCAACTTCGACGCGGGCAAGAACATGTTCAGCTCCAACCTGGATCCGAAGACCAAGCAGCCGAAGTTCATGTACGACCCGAAGAAGGGCGGGAAGCGGGCGCTCGCGATCGGCGACATCCGCAAGACGTCGACGGCCATGCTGCCCGGCCGGAACGCGGTGCCGTTCGATCCGAAGGCGGGCTGGAAAGTGGGCGATCTCGTGTCCCAGTACGTCGTGGACGGGAAGTATGCGGAGGGATCCGCGGCCGACAACCGGCAGGCGAAAGGGGTCTGGAAGGGCGGCACGTGGACCGTCGTGTGGGCCCGCCCGCGCAACCTGACGAACGCGGACGACAAGGCGTTGAAGGACGGCAAGGCGTACAACTTCGCCTTTGCGGTCCACGACGACAACATGACCTCGCGCGGCCACCACGTGTCGTTCCCGGT
>DASWIC010000078.1:0-7232 GCA_036397875.1 Burkholderiales bacterium | reverse complement strand
GTAGGTCTTCACCTCACCGCCGAACTTCTTCGACAAAATCATCGTCATCGCCGCCGTCAGCGTCGTCTTCCCATGATCCACGTGACCAATCGTCCCCACGTTCATGTGCGGCTTGGTGCGCTCAAACTTGCTCTTGGCCATTCTCCCGCTCCGTTATCGCCGATTCACTTCCACTGCAACCGCCGCCGTCCGCTCCACCCCGAAGTTCCAGCACGGGATCCGCAGGAATCGTGTGCCCACTAAAGAATTCGCCCAACGGCGAATTCTGGTGCCCACGGCGCGGATTGAACGCGCGACCTCTCCCTTACCAAGGGAGTGCTCTACCACTGAGCTACATGGGCCTGCCGCTTCAAGTCTTCGCCTGCCTGCGCCCGTGCCGCCCATCCTGCCCGATGCGTCCAGAGGGTTGGAGCGGGTGAAGGGAATCGAACCCTCGTCGTAAGCTTGGAAGGCTTCTGCTCTACCATTGAGCTACACCCGCCTCAATTGACAACACGGTATCGAGTATCCTTGAGCCCTGCTTACCCGCGAATCGTGGTGGTGGAGGGGGAAGGATTCGAACCTTCGAAGGCGTAAGCCAACAGATTTACAGTCTGCCCCCTTTGACCGCTCGGGAACCCCTCCGAACGAAACCGGGCATTATTGTTTGTTTTCCGCGTGTTGTCAAACCTTCGAGCATTTTTCACGGTCTTTTTTCGGCACCGCATCAAACCTCGACGACGCCAGGGGCCAAGCGGATCGTCCATACCGCCCCTTCGACACTGCATCGACCGCCTTGCTGCGGCCGGATACCGGCAGGCGGGCGCTCCTGCGCCGCCGGCAGCCGCCCGTTAGTCCCCGCCCGTGCCGCTCACGCTGGTTCCGCCGCAGACGAATAACGTCTGGCCCGTGATATAGCCGCTGTCCGGTGACAAAAGGAACACGACCGCCCGCGCGACGTCGTCCGGCGTGCCCACCCGTCTCACGGGAATGCCGTCGATTACGCGCCGGCGCTTGTCGCCTCCGGGCGGATGGCCGCGATCGAACAATTCCGTGGCGACCGGACCGGGCGCAACCGCGTTGACGGTGATGCCGCCCGCGGCGAGCTCCAGGCTCAGCGTGCGCGTCATGCCGATCAGTCCCGCCTTGGCCGCCGAGTACACCGTGCGGCCGGTCTTACCCATCGCCGCGCGTGACGAGATGTTAACGATGCGGCCCAATCCAGCCGCGCGCATGCCAGGCGCGAACGCCTGGATCAGGATCATCGCCGCGCGCACGTTAACCGCCATCGCGTAGTCGAGGTCCTCGGCAGTCGCCTGCTCCAGCGTTCCCGGACGATTGACCCCGGCGTTGTTTACCAGGTAGCGGACGTCATGGCTGGCGGCGACATCATGCGCGGCCGTGCGCGTGGCGTGGGCATCGGCGAGATCCACGGCGCGATACAGCAGCCGCTCATGCTCAAGACGCGGCGGCCGTCGCTGCAGAGTGACCACCACGCACCCGCTGTCGAGCAGATGCCGCGCGATGGCCTCCCCGATGCCCGAGCTCGCTCCGGTCACGACGGCGGTGCCGTCCATCAGTTCCTCGCCGGAAGTATGCTGGTGAACACGTACGGCGAGGCGTCTGGCATCACGCCTCATCTGAACTTTGCGGCGAGGGCGTCCGAGCCACGCACCAGCATGCCGGTATCGGCGCCGACCGCGACAAAGAGAAACCCCGCATCGAGGCAGCGCTTGCCATCGGCCTCGCCCACCAGAATGCCGGGTGCCTTGCCCGCCATGCGAATCCGCTTCGCCGCGTCTTCCATCACCTTCCACACCTCCGGATGCTGCCACTTGCCGAGATGTCCCAGGTCGGCCGCGAGATCGTTCGGGCCGATGAAGATTCCGTCCACGCCTTCCACGGCCGCGATCGCTTCGAGATTCTTGAGCGCAAGCCTCGTTTCCGCCTGCACCAGGACGCAAATCTCTTCCTGCGCGCGCTTGAGATAGTCCCGGGTCCTGCCGTAGCCGGCCGCGCGCGTCGACCCGGCCACCCCCCGCACACCCTGCTGCGGATAGCGCGTGAAGCGCACGGCGTCCCGTGCTTCGTCCGCCGACTGGACATAGGGCAGCAGCAGGGATTGCGCGCCGATGTCGAGGTAACGCTTGACGAGCACCATGTCGTTCCACGCGGGACGCACGACCGGGGTGGCGGTGCCGCCCGTCATTGCGTGCAGCTGCGACTGCACCATCGGCAGCTCGTTCGGCGAGTGCTCGGTGTCGAGCAGCACCCAGTCGAATCCCGCGTGCGCGAGGATCTCGGCCACGATGTGGCTCGACAGGCTCGACCACATGCCGATTTGCGGCCGTCCCTCCTTCAGCGCGCGCTTGAACTTGTTGACCGGCAATTCCATGGGTTAGTGATGGGTGTCGGGATCGGGCGTCGGCGCGCCGTGGTGCAGGAAGTCGAAATCGCAGCCCTTGTCCGCCTGGGTGACATGGCGCAAGAAAGCGGCGCCATAGCCACGCGCGTAATGCGGCGCGCGCGGCGTCCACGCCGCCCGGCGCCGCGCCAGCTCCTCCGCGCTCACCTTGAGCTCCAGCTTGCGCGCCGCGACGTCGAGCTCGATCAAATCGCCGTCGCGCACCAGCGCAAGCGGGCCGCCGACGTGGGCTTCCGGCGTCACGTGCAGCACGCAGGTGCCGTACGACGTGCCGCTCATGCGCGCGTCCGAGATCCGCACCATGTCGCGCACGCCCTGCTTCAGCAGTTTCTTCGGGATCGGCAGCTGGCCCCATTCCGGCATGCCGGGTGCCCCGAGCGGTCCCGCGTTCTGCATCACCAGCACGGAATTTTCGTCTACCTTCAGGTCATCCGCGTCGATCCGCGCGCGTAAGTCGGCGTAGTCGCTGAACACGACAGCGGGCCCCGTATGCCTGAGCAGGCGGGATTCCGCAGCGAGCGGCTTGATCACCGCCCCGTCGGGCGCGAGGTTGCCGCGCAACACCGCGAGCCCCCCGCTCTGCGACAGCGCTTTTTCCCGCGTGCGGATGACATCGGTGTTGAAGACCTGCGCCCCGGCGATATTCTCGCCCAGCGTCTTGCCGCTCACGGTCGGGCACTGAAGACTCAGATCGTCCTTGAGGACCGCGAGCAGGCCTCGCAATCCGCCGGCATAGTAGAAGTCCTCCATCAGGTACTTTCCGGTCGGCCGGAGGTTGGCCAGCACGGGCACGCGCTGCGCGATCTCATCAAAGCGGTCGAGCTTAAGCTCGATGCCGGCGCGTCCCGCCATCGCAATGAGATGGATCAACGCGTTAGTGGAGCCCGAGAGCGCGTGCACCACCGTGATCGCGTTATCGAACGCCGCAGGCGTCAGAATTTCCGCGGGCCGCAGATCCTCCCACACCATTTCGACGATCCGGCGTCCCGTTGCGCTCGCCATGCGCGGGTGGGCCGAGTCCGCGGCGGGTATCGAGACCGCGCCCGGCAGCGTCAGTCCCAGCGTCTCCACCGCCGACGTCATGGTCGAGGCGGTGCCCATCGTCATGCAATGGCCGTACGAGCGCGCGATGCCCTCCTCGACCTCGCGCCAGTCGTCCTCCGTGATGCGGCCGGCGCGCAGCTCCGCCCAGTATTTCCAGCGGTCCGTGCCGGAGCCCAGCTGCTCGCCGTGCCAGTTGCCGCGCAGCATCGGTCCCGCCGGCAGGTAGATGCACGGCAGGCCCATCGAGGTCGCGCCCATGACGAGGGCGGGCGTCGTCTTGTCGCAACCGCCCATCAGCACGGCGCCGTCCACCGGGTGCGAGCGCAGCATCTCCTCGGTCTCCATCGCGAGAAAGTTGCGGTAGAGCATGCTGCTCGGCTTCTGGAATGTCTCGCTCACCGCCATCACCGGGAGTTCCACGGGAAATCCTCCCGCCTGCCACACGCCGCGCTTCACCTCCTCGGCGCGCGTGCGGAAATGCGCGTGGCACGGCAGAAGATCGCTCCAGGTGTTGATGATCCCGATCACCGGCTTGCCGGCGAAGTCGTTGCGCGCGTAGCCCATCTGCAGCGCGCGCGAGCGGTGTCCCTGCGAGCTCAGGTCCCCTCCGCCGAACCAGCGGTGGCTCCGCAGGTCTTCCGGTCGCATTCTGGAGCGTGCCATTTCTAGCCTTCAGGAACGTACTGCTTGCCGATACCCGGCTTGCTGCGGCCCATGCCGGGCAGCTCCCAGATGCCCGCGCCGCTGGGATTCAGGTCGCCGTCGATATTGGCGTCGATAACGCACGGTTTGCCCTGTGCGATGCCCTCGCGCACCGCATCGGCAAGATCGGCTGCGCGCTCGACGCTCACCCCGGCAATACCCGCGGCGCGCGCCATCGCCGCGAAATCCGGGTTGTAGGGCTTGTGGCTGCCGGGGTGCTTGAAGTCCGTGGCCAGCTCGCGCCCGCCCAGATAGCCGCGCTGCAGTCCACGGATGGAACCGTAGGCATAGTTGTTCCAGACGAGGTAGACGACCGGTATCTGGTACTCGTAAGCAGTGCCCAGGACGTTGGCGTGCATCAGGAACGCGCCGTCGCCGACCACGGCGACGCAGGGCCGGCCGGGAGCGGCGAGCTTCGCGCCCAGCGCGCCGGCCACGCCGAAGCCCATCGGACCGAAGCCCATCGAGCCAATCAGGGAATCCGGGCGCCTCGGCTTGCAGAACTGGATGAGCCAGTTGTGGTGCACGCCGATGTCGCTCACGAGGATCGCATCCTCCGGCAGGACGCGGTCGATCTCGTGCGCGGCGCGCTGCGGGGGGATCGGCGTGGCGTCCGCCTTGAAACCGGGAGCGATAAAGTCCTCCCACTCCTTGCGATAGCCCGCGATCGCGTCGAGCCACGCGCCGCGCTCCGCGGGCATTCGGCCCTGCGCAAGGCGCGCGTCGATCTCGGCGAGCAGCTGCCGCAGGAAGGTGCGCACGTCCGCCATCAGGCCCAGCGCGACGGGATAGTTGCGCGCGATCTCATCGGGATCGATATCGACGTGGATCAGCTTCGTCGGCGGGATGGTGAACGAGAAGCCCGGTATCCAGGAGCTCGACGTGCGGTCATCGAACCGCACGCCTAGCGCGAGCAGCACGTCAGCCTGCCGCGCCGCGTGGTTCGCCTGGTACGGCCCGTTGCGCGCTACCAGGCCCAGCGCCAGCGGGTGCGTGGCATCTATTGCGCCGATGCCGCTTGCGGACATGGCGACCGGGATACGCAGTTTCTCCGCAAGCGCGCGCAACTCCCTGGTTGCGCCGCCATACCGGACGCCCTGCCCGACGAGGATCACCGGGCGCTGCGCCGCCATCAGCATGTCGGCTGCCCGGGAAACCCCTTCCGGGTCGGCGCCGCACCGGCAGGAAATATTGGCGTTCCAGTCCTCGGGCCGCGGCGTCTCTTCCGGGATCGGCTCGTTGAACAGGTCGAATGGCACGTCGAGCACCACCGGACCCGGGCGGCCGGTCACCATGGTCTTCCACGCCTGGCGCACGAAGACCGGCAGTTGCGCCGCGGTCGTGGGCTGAAACACGCGCTTGCAGTAGGCGCGCACCGTCGACGGGAAGTCCGCCTGATAGTGCCGGTAGGTTTCCTGGAACGCGCCGCGGTTGAACTGGCTGGTCGGAACGTTGCCCGTGACCGCGAAAAACGGCACGGAATCGAAGAACGAGTTGGCGAGACTGATCGGCAGATTCGCCGAGCCGGGGCCGCAGGAGGTGAACGTCGCCGTCGGCTGCCCCGATACGCGGTAATAAACGTCGGCCATGAAGCCGGCGACGCTTTCGTGATGTACGGACACAGTCTTGATCTCGCCGGCGCGCGCATGCAGCGCGTCGATGAACCCGATGTTGCCGTGGCCGCACAGCCCGAAGATGTACGGCACCTTCTCCCGGATCAGGTAATCGACGATGACACCCGCGCCGTCGTGCGCCGGCTTGCTCGGCACATTCATTCAATTTCTCCTTCCAGGGAAATAGGGGATGCCCTATCTCCCTACCTCGCGTCGGAGTCCGCTTCGTGGTCGGCGGACGCATGAATTGCCTAGTGTAGAATCGTGAGCCACACCCGCACAACAGGAATCCGAGCATGAACGCACCGCAGCAGGCTCCTTCGCTCACGAAGAACGTGACCCGGATCTCGCACCTCGACCTCCCCGGCGCTGGCCAGGTCTACGTGGCGGGGAAGTACGCCTACGTCGGCCACATCACGAATAAAGAGGGCCTCGGCACAAGCATCCTCGATGTGTCCGACCCGAAAAAGCCAAAGCTGCTCTCGCAGATCCCGGTGGGAGACCCGAACTCGCACAGCCACAAGGCGCGGGTCATCGGCGACGTCATGATCGTGAACGTCGAGCAGAACATGAGCGCGATCGGGCGCAAGGCAAGCGAGCTGCCAGGGCTGCGCGCTCAACTGCGTAAAACGCTGGGGCGTGATCCGACCTATGCGGAACTCGCGGAAAAGTTGAGCGTGAAGGCCTCCGAGGTCGAGGCCGCGGAGGCGTTCGAGCAGCGCCCCTACGAACAGGGCGGCTTCAAGATCTACGACGTCTCGGACCGGACGAAGCCGAAGCTCATCACGCACCACAAGACCCATGGGCGCGGAGTGCACCGCTTCGACATGGACGCGGACTACGCCTACATCTCGACGGAGATGCCGGGCTACATCGGCAATATCCTGGTGATCTACGATATCCGCAACCCGGCGCGGCCCGAGGAAGTTTCCCGCTGGTGGCTGCCGGGACAGCACCTCGCCGGCGGCGAGAAGCCGACCTGGCCCGGCCGCCAGCATCGCCTGCACCACACGCTGCGGATCGGCAACCGCCTCTACGCGGGCTGCTGGCAGGGCGGCGTGCGCATCGTAGATGTGAGCGACATTCGCCATCCCACGACGGTCGGCGCCTACAACTACCATCCGCCGTTTCCCGAGCCGTCGCATACCTTCATGGCGCTGCCGAAGCCGGTGGACGGCGGGCAGATCGCGATCGCCATTGACGAGGAGGACCACGCCCACAGCGCGGAAGAGATGGCGAAACGCCGCGGGCGACCGCACGGCTGCCTGTGGGTGTTCGACATCGGAGACGTGAAGAGCATCAAGCCGCTCTCGATCTTCGAGGTGAGCGAGCTCGACTCGCCGTGGAGCCGCGCCGCGCCGGGACGCTTCGGCGCGCACCAGTTCCAGGAGCACATGAAGGGCGGCGACACGCTCGTCTACTGCGCCTGGTTCGCGGGGGGACTGCGCATCGTGGATATCGCCGATCCC
>DASWIC010000077.1:0-6863 GCA_036397875.1 Burkholderiales bacterium | reverse complement strand
TTGAGGATGTGCTGGAACGGGACCGGAAGAAGAGCGCAACCAGCGGCGATATCAAATGCCGCAAGGGCTGCCACCATTGCTGCCATGGGCCGGTCGAGATCTGGCCGCAGGAGGCTGCGCTGCTGGTCGAGATCGCGCGCGAGGCCGGAATGGAGCTGGACCGGGCGCGCCTCGAACGCCAGAGCCAGTACACCCTGGACACCTGGCGGCAACAGCCTGCGGCCGACACGGCCTGCGTGTTCCTCGGCGAGGATGGTGCGTGCAGGGTCTATGAGTCCCGGCCCAACGCCTGCCGCAAGCTGCTCGTGATGACCGACCCTGCGCTCTGCGATGCGGCGAAGCATCCGCCGGACCGTGTCGGCCGCTGGTTCAGTTGGGAAGCCGAGGTGCTGGAGTCGGCCGCGCTGGACGTTTTCGGACGTGCCTTGATGCCGGGGTCGTTATTGGCCGCGTTGACCCTGTCATCCAGATGATTCGCCTGTCACAAGTCACGCTCATCCGCGGCACGAAGACGCTGCTCGAGGACGCCGACGTCGCCCTCAATCCCGGCGACAAGATCGGGTTGATCGGCCCGAACGGCTCGGGTAAGTCGAGCCTGTTCGCCCTGCTGCGCGGGGAGCTGCACGCCGACCAGGGTGAGGTAGATTTCCCGGCGCGCTGGCGCATCGCGCACGTCGCGCAGGAGACCCCGGCGCTCGAGCGCGCGGCAATCGAGTACGCGATCGACGGCGACGCCACGCTGCGCCGGCTGCAGCGCGAGCTCTCCGAGGCCGAGGCCGCCGAGGATGCCGAGCTCGACGGCGTGCACATGGGCCATCTCCACGCGGCGCTGGCGGACGCGGATGCGTACACGGCGCGCTCGCGCGCGGAGCGGCTCCTGCACGGCCTCGGCTTCTCGCACGCGCAGATGGATGAGCCGGTCGCGAGCTTCTCCGGCGGCTGGCGCATGCGGCTGAACCTCGCGCAGGCGCTGATGTGCCCGTCCGACCTGCTGCTGCTCGATGAGCCGACCAACCACCTCGATCTCGACGCGATCCTGTGGGTCGAGGACTGGTTGCAGCGCTACCGGGGCACGCTGCTCCTTGTCTCCCACGACCGCGACTTTCTCGACGGGGTGGTGAACGTCGTGGTGCACATCGACAACAAGAAGCTCAAGCGCTACTCGGGCGACTATTCGAGCTTCGAGCTCCAGCGCAACGCGGCGGTGGTGCTGGCGACGGCCCAGTACGAGAAGCAGCAGCGCGAGCGCGCGCACCTGGAGTCCTTCATCAACCGCTTCCGGGCGAAGGCTTCCAAGGCGAAGCAGGCGCAAAGCCGCATGAAGATGCTCGCCCGGATGGAGGACCTCGCGCCGCTGCACGTCTCCGCGCCCTTCTCGTTCGAATTCCGCGAGCCGCTGAAAGCGCCCGATTCCCTGCTGACGCTCGAGCACGTGGACGCCGGCTACCGGCTTGCGGGTGAACCCCAGGATACGAAAATGAGGATCGTCGTGCGCGGCATCGATTTCACGCTGCGCAGCGGCGAGCGCTACGGCCTGCTCGGGATCAACGGCGCGGGCAAATCCACGCTGATCAAGACGATCGCGGGCGAGCTCGCGCCGCTCGCCGGCGAGGCGCACTTCAACCGCGGGCTCGCCGTCGGCTACTTCGCGCAGCACCAGGTGGACATGCTGCGCCACGACGAGTCGCCGCTGTGGCACCTCGAGCGCACCGCGCCCCGCGCGCGCGAGCAGGAGCTGAGGAGCTTCCTCGGCATGTTCAACTTCCCCGGCGACCTGGCGACCGGCCCGATCACGAATTTCTCCGGCGGGGAGAAGGCGCGGCTCGCGCTCGCCATGATCGTGTGGAGCCGCCCGAACCTGCTGCTGCTCGACGAGCCGACCAACCACCTCGACCTCGAGACGCGCGAGGCGTTGACGGTGGCGCTCGCGCAGTTCGAGGGGACACTGGTGCTGGTGTCGCACGACCGGCATCTGCTGCGCGCCACCACCGACCAGTTCCTGATCGTCGCCGACGGGCGGCTGCAGGCGTTCGACGGCGACCTCGACGACTACCGCGACTGGCTGTTCAAGACCAAGCTCGCGGATCCCGAGGAAACGGTGCCGCTGCCGGCGCAACGGAATTTCGAGATGCCGGCCGCCAGCCCACGCGGGAAGAAGCGGAAGGCGCCGGCGGAACGCCAAAGGATTTCCGCGGCACGGAAGCCGCTAGAATCGCGGTTGAAGCGCCTCGACGAGCAAATGGCGAAGCTCAACGCAAGGAAATCGGCGCTCGACGCGCAGCTCGCCGACCCGGTGATCTACGGCGAGGCGCAGAAGGACGCGCTGAAGGCGTTGATCCTCGACCAGGCTTACGTCGCGCGCGAGCTGGCGGAGCTCGAAGCGGAGTGGCTCGCGCTGCAGGAGCAGCTGGAGACAAGCAACTCGTGACCAAGTCGATCACAACACAGGAGACGCGTTTGAGTTTCGAAGGCCGCCTGTTGCGGCGCCTGCTGAGCTCGCTGGGTGATGCGCCCGTGCGAATGACGCTGTGGAACGGCGAATCGGTATCCACCGGTGGCGCTGATTGCGTGGCCGGCATTCGATTTGCCAGCCGTGCCGCGTTACTCAAGGTTTTCACCAATCCCGATTTCTATCTCGGCGAAGCCTATGTCGACGGCTCGATCGAGGTCGAAGGGGACCTGGTCAAGCTCATCGAGGCCGTTTACCTCAACCGCTACAAGGCGAGGACGCCTTTCTTTGGGGGACGCAGCCGCCTTGCCCGGTGGATGAACCGCCCCCGCCGCAATACGAAGTCCAGCTCCCGGCGCAACATCCACCAGCACTACGATCTCGGCAACGATTTCTACCGGCTGTGGCTCGACCGGGAGATGGTCTACACCTGCGCGTATTTTCCGGATCCGGCGGTGACGCTCGAGGACGCACAGGTTGCCAAGATGGATCACGTGTGCCGCAAGCTGAGGCTGAAGCCGGAGGAAACCGTGGTGGAAGCGGGCTGCGGCTGGGGCGCGCTTGCGCTGCACATGGCCGTCCATCATGGAGCGCGGGTGAAGGCGTTCAACATCTCGCGCGAGCAGATCGCGTACGCCAGGGACCGCGCGCGGGCGCTGGGCGTCGCCGACCGCGTCGAGTTCATCGAGGATGACTACCGCAATATCAGCGGGCGCTACGATGCTCTCGTCTCGGTCGGCATGCTCGAGCACGTCGGGCGGGACCACCACCATGAGCTGGGCCGCGTCATCGACCGCTGCCTCGATCGCGACGGGCGCGGGCTGCTGCACAGCATCGGCCAGAACCTGGGCAAGCCGTTGAATCCCTGGATCCAGAAGCGGATCTTTCCGGGCGCGTACCCGCCGACGCTGAGCGAAATGGTGGCGCTGCTCGAGCCGCGGGCATTCTCGGTGCTCGACGTCGAGAACCTGCGGCTGCACTATGCATTGACGCTCGAGCATTGGCTGCGGCGCTTCGAGGGTGCCACCGAGCGCGTGCGCGGGATGTTCGATGAGCGGTTCGTCCGCGCCTGGCGCCTCTACCTCTCGGGCTCACTCGTGGCGTTCAGGACCGGCGAGCTGCAGCTGTTCCAGGTGCTGTTCGCCCGCGACCGCACCAACCAGGTGCCCTGGACGCGGGCCTATCTCTACGACGGAAGCCGCTCGAATCGCGGTTGAAGCGCCTCGACGCGCAGCTCGCCGACCCGGCGCTGAACGAGATTACCGCGGCACAGGGCGCCGCCTCAACGCGTTGGCTTCGTCAGACCCGGATCGGGAGGGGACTTCCTGGGCCTGCCGCGCCCCCGGTGGCGGAGCGTGACAGCCGGCGCGACGGCGTAGGCGGGAACGGGCTCGCGGACGTCGAGCGTGAAGGGGCTGCGCACCGTCACGCCGCCGTATGCCGCGCCGTCCTGCAGGTCCTCCGTCAGGAGCAGCGCGCAGCCCTGCACCTGCGCCGCGGCGACGACCATGCTGTCCCACCACGACAGGCGCCAGCGCTGCTCGATTTCCCGCGCGCGCCGGAACACCGGCTCGTCCACGGGTTGTGGTTTCCACAGCAGAAATCTCGATACGCGCTCCCAGGCGTCCTCCGGTGACAGGCCGGCGCCTGCTTTATGTTTGAGATTGACGTAATACTCGGAAAGGACCTGCATGCTCGTGCGCCCCAGGCCGCCATGCCAAAGGTGATCTACCCAGGCGTATGCGCGGGGCTGCTTGACGGGGTCGCCTTCGTCGTGGGCGTAGAGGAAGACATTAGCGTCCACGAAGACCGTCCCGGTCATGGGCTTCCTCCCGTGTCAAGTAGCGGTCGGTGGGGTCTTTCTTCAACCGGATGGCCTTCGCGTTGCGCCAACCGTTCATGGCCTCAACGTACTCGATCGAGTGGCGCATGCGCTCGTGCACCAGCTCGCCGAGGAATCGCGAGAGGCTCATGCTCTTCTCTGCTGCGCGCACCCGCGCCCAACGCATGGCTTCATCATCAAGCGTGACGGTGACGTTCTTCATCGGCCGGCTTCCTGCGTGTATTCACACGAGGATAATATTACACTGATTACGTGTATTTAATGACCAATTAGGAGGCTACTGACTTAAGGCAATGATATTATTATGTTTTCACTAGGTTCTGACCCCATTTACTCGAGATCTGACATGACTGACAGCGTCAAGGCCACCGCGAACAAGAAGGCGCGCGACGAAAGGAAAGAGGCGCACCAGCGCGCGATCTTTGTCCGCTACACGGGACAGTTTCGCGCGGCCGGAAACCAGAATGCGCCATCGGTTGCGCGTGGAGTGCACAGCGGAATCAACGATGTGCTGGAACGGGACCGGACGATGAGCGCAACCAGCGGCGACATCAAATGCCGCAAGGGCTGCCACCATTGCTGCCATGGGCCGGTCGAGATCTGGCCGCAGGAGGCTGCGTTGCTGGTCGGGATCGCGCGCGAGGCCGGAATGGAGCTGGACCGGGCGCGCCTCGAACGCCAGAGCCAGTACACCCTGGACACCTGGCGGCAACAGCCGGCGGCCGACACGGCCTGCGTGTTTCTCGGCGACGATGGTGCGTGCAAGGTCTATGAGTTCCGGCCTAACGCCTGCCGCAAGCTGCTCGTGGTGACTGACCCTGAGCTATGCGATGCGGGGAAGCATCCGCCGGACAGCGTCGGCCACTGGTTCAGTTGGGACGCCGAGGTCCTGGAGTCGGCGGCGCTGGAAGTTTTCGGCGGTGCCTTGATGCCGGGGTCGTTGTTGGCCGCATTGAACAATCGGCAATGACGGCACCGCTGCGGAGGCGCATCATGCCTATCGCAGGTCGATCCTCTCGCGCGGGGGAGTTCCATGGCGATATCGGGCAAGCACTCGTGGATCGAAAACTCGGATGTCTTTTCGCTGTTTCCCTCCTTGGTATGGAAAACCCAGCTTCGAGCCGATGTGCACGAACCGATCGACGCGAGCGCGCTCGGACTGCTGCACTCGCTGCGGCAGGGACTGCCCGAGCTGAAGACCGGTGAAGCCTGGCAGTCGGGCCATGCCCTGCACGGGCGCGAGGAATTGCGTGAACTCTGCAACTGCGTCAGCCGCGCGGCGGCCAGCGTGCTGCAGTTCCTGAAAATCAGCGATGAAGCGCTTGAAATCACCGGCTGCTGGGCGAACGTGTCTGCGCCGGGCGCCGCGCACCGCGCCCACAGCCACCCCAACAATTACCTGAGCGCCGTGTACTACGTGCGCACCTGGCCCGGCGCGGACACCATCAACTTCCACGACCCGCGCAGTCAGGCCGGCGTCATCCGGCCACCGGTCACGGAACTGACTGGCGCCAACACTGATCAAGTCGTGGTGCGGGTCAAAAACGGCACGCTGCTCGTTTTCCCTTCGTATCTGCACCACTCCGTCGCTGCCAACGCCAGCGGCGAGACCCGCGTCAGCGTGAGCTTCAACCTGATGTTTTCCGCGTTCACAGCGGCGTTGAGTAAGCCGTTGTGGGGCGAGGAATGAGGCAGGTGGACCCTGCTCGCGCTGCGGAATCGCTCGGTCCCCTGGACGTGGTTATTCGGTACCACCAGGAGACGAAACATCATTTCTTCCGCTCCGCGCGCTCGCTCGGCTACATGGACTGGGGGAATCAGCCGGATCCGTTTCGACGATTCGAGGGCGCTCCGCTCATTTCCTTGCCGCTCCTGAAACCTGACGACGCGCCGCGCTCGCCCCTCTATGAAGATTTGTATCGCCCTGGAGCCATTGCGAGCGCTCCGGTTACCGTTCGCACCCTGTCGCGCTTTCTTGAATATGCGCTGGCCATTACGGCATGGAAGCAGGCCGGCGAGGTCCGCTGGGCGCTGCGAGCCAACCCCTCGAGCGGCAACCTGCATCCGACCGAAGGCTATTTGCTGATTGACGCGGTCCCGGGCCTTTCGCCCTTCCCGGGTCTTTATCACTATGCGGCCAGGGAGCATGCGCTGGAGCTGCGAGCGGAGTTGCCGGGAGCGAGCTTCATTTCGCTCGCACGGGAATTTCCGCCCCGAGCCTTCTTTGCGGGCTTTGCCTCGGTGAACTGGCGGGAGACCTGGAAGTACGGAGAGCGGGCCTTTCGCTACTGCCAGCATGACGTCGGGCACGCGATCGGAGCCGCTCGCATCGCGGCCCAGACCCTGGGCTGGCGCATGCTGCTGTTGGACGGCCTGGCGGATGACACGGTTGCTGCCCTGTTGGGGATCGATCGACCCGAGGATTTCGATGGGGCGGAACGGGAGCACCCTGATTGCATGGCCGTCATCTGGCCCGCCGATCGAGCGTCCAGTGTTCCCACTGGCAAGACAATCTCCTTGCCGTTGTCGCTTGCCCGTGATGCCGTTCGTGATTGGACGCGGGTGGTTTGG
>DASWIC010000076.1:0-2295 GCA_036397875.1 Burkholderiales bacterium | reverse complement strand
ATCCTCGCGGCGTACAAGTCCGGCGCTCAGGCCGACGTGATGATGTCGCCCGTGGCGCAAACGCTCGGCGATGCGGAAATTCAGGATCTCGCTGCCTACTACGCCGGCTTGAGCTGCAAAGCGCCGCCGAGCGCGGCGGCTGCGGGCGATGCTGCCGCCGGCAAGCTTCTGGCGAACAATTGCGCGGGCTGCCATGGCGAAACCGGCGTGGGCGCGAATCCCGCCTGGCCGAATGTCGCCGGTCAAAAGCCGACTTACCTCGCCAACACGCTCAAGGCTTTCAGGGCGGGGCTACGCAAGGACCCGATGATGGCGGGCGTCGTCAGGGGCTTGAGCGATGCGGACATCGCCAACCTGGCCGCCTACTACGCCGCGCAGAGCTGCGGGCCTGCGAGGGAGAACGGGAGGACGTCATGAAAAAACGGGAAGCCATTGGCGCATTGCGCGCAAGGCGCTTGTTTCTGCGCAGGATCGGCGGCGCCGCGCTGGCCGCCGGGACCGCGGGTGTCGTCAGCAGGGTGGTCGCAAAAAGCGCATCCGCGGCTGCTGAAAAGTCGTTTCCCACGCCGGATTACGACTGGACGAAACACCGCTGGGCGTTCGGCGTCGATGCCACGAAATGCATCGGCTGCCTGCGCTGCGTGGAGGCGTGCAAGCGCGAAAACGGCGTCCCGCTGACCGCGCATCACTTCAACACCTGGGTGGAGCGCTACGTCTACCTGGAGGGAGAGGACAAACCGCGCATCGACAGCCAGCAGGACCCCGTGAACGTCGCGGCTTCCGGCTCGGAAGGCGAGTACCGCTTCGCCAACCGCTACGCGGACGCGAAGGTGGAAAAGGCCTTCTTCGTGCCCAAGTTGTGCAACCAGTGCGAGCACCCGCCCTGCGTGCAGGTGTGCCCCGTAGGCGCCACGTACAAGGGCGCCGACGGCGTGGTGCTCATCGACCCCAAGTACTGCATCGGCTGCCGCTACTGCGTGCAGGCCTGTCCCTACGGCGCGCGCTGGTTCAACGAAGAAAAGGGCGTCTCGCAGAAGTGCTACTGGTGCTACCACCGCATCACCAAGGGCCTGCAGCCCGCCTGCGTGGAGGCATGCCCGGTCGGCGCGCGCATCTTCGGTGATCGCAACGACCCGCAAAGCCCGATCAGCCTGTTCATGCGCAACAACCGCGTGCAGGTGCTCAAGCCTGAAACCGGCAACGAGCCCAACGTCTATTACGTCGGCATCGACAAGGCCGTGCTCTGATGCAACCCCTCATCCACTACGCCCCGTACACCGGCTGGGTGTACCCGAACGAGACGGTCATCGAGTGGTCGATCGCCATCGTCGTCTACCCCTACATCACCGGCCTGGTGGCGGGCGCGTTCACGGTCTCGAGCCTGTACCAGGTGTTCGGCTTCCAGCGCCTGAAGCCCGTGGCGCATCTGGCCCTGCTCACCTCGCTGTGCTTCATGATCTTCGTGCCCCTGCCCCTGCTGCTGCACCTGGGTCATCCGGAGCGCGCGCTCAACAACCTGCTCACGCCGCACTGGACCTCGGCGATGGCCATGTTCGGCTACTTCGCGACCTTTTACATCGTGCTGCTGATGGTCGAGACCTGGTTCGCGTTTCGCCCTCATATCGTCGAGCAGGCCCGGAAAAGAAAAGGCCTGCTGGGAGCGGCCTATCGCGTGCTGACTCTCGGCTCGTACGACCTGTCGGAGGAAGCGTTGCGCCACGACCGGAAATGGATCTTCTGGCTGGCGATCGCCGGGATCCCCGGCGCGCACGGCTTGCACGGCTACGTCGGCTTCATTTTCGGTTCCCTCAAATCGCGCGAATGGTGGTCCTCCGATCTCATGCCGGTGGTGTTCCTGTTCTCGGCGATCATCTCCGGCGTGGCGCTGCTGATCGTGCTCTACGTCGTGTCGTGCAAGCTGCGCAAGATCCCGATCGATCTCGCCTGCCTGAAGGGTCTCGCCTACACGGTGTGGGGATTCATCATGGTCGCCCTGGTGCTGGAAGGCCTCGAGTTCGCCAACATCGTGTACAAGGGGCGCGAGGGCGTCGAGATGATCATCGCGTACGTCAACGGCCCGCTCCTCATCCCCTACTTCGTGCTGCAATTCGGCATCGGCGCGATCCTCCCGCTGCTTTGGCTTTCCTATATGATCTGGCGCGGCACCACCGGCAAGGCGCTGATCGCGGGCGTCACCTTGAGCGCCTGCCTGGTGCTACTCTCCGTATTCATGATGCGCTGGAACGTGGTCATCGGCGGACAGGAAATCTCCAAGACCGGCAGGGGGCTGCTGGA
>DASWIC010000075.1:0-3209 GCA_036397875.1 Burkholderiales bacterium | reverse complement strand
GAAGTGTTATCCGTTCTATACCGGGTGCTCCGGCACCTGCGCGACTGCCGGTTCGTCGCGTGCCTGTTTTCCGACTTCCTGGCCGGATTGGGGTTGCCCGCGCCGATGCTGGTGGATGCCGGTTACTTCAGGATCATGGTTCCTCGCCATTACCGGGCTGCGCGGGACCGCCGGGATCTGTTCGATCCGGTGGAATTCGGACCGGCCGACCCGTACGAGACCGAGCCGATGCTGCAGGATACGAAATGGGGCGATGCCCATCGCGATATCGATGTCCGTCACATGCATTTTCAAGTCAACCTCTGGTTTCCGCTTCATGAGGTGGGCCGGCAACAGACGCTCCTCCTCTTTCCGGAGGCGTACCGCCGGAAAGTCTCCCAGTATCAGGCCCTGCCCGGGCCGGAACATCCGGGCCAATGGGGATACGGCGATCCGTTGCAGGTGCCTCTGCGCCTCGGGGACATGCTCATGTTCCATTCCCAGCATGTTCACGCTTCGCCGAGCCAGGCGCTGAACAGCAATCGATTCACCGTCGAGCTCCGCGCGGCTGCGGCCTGCATCGATGACAACGGGCGCGTTTACCGCCGCTCGTTCTGGAGGCTCGAAAATTTTCTGCCGCGCGACGCACAGCAGGGGAATCTGTCCCAACGCGCCGGGCAGCTTTCGCAGCCTGTCCCCGATCAGCCGACCCTCGACCACGCGCTGGCAGGTGTCACTGCGCATGCCGTCGTTCATCGGCTATTTCGACGGCCACATTGCAGCCTGGTCGCTGGCTACCTGCACCGGCACGAAGACGTTCTCGACGATGCGTTGGTTCTCGATGAGCATGGCTGGCAGAGGATCCTCGATCGCCTGAAGCTGTTTCCCTGGGCCGAGGACCTGTGGCTGCTCGTGGCGCGCCTGATGCTGCGGCAGAAGCAGAGCAATCTCGCCGCCGAGGTTCTCAACAGCGTCCAGGGCCGGACGTCGAGCTATTTCTGGGCCCTGGAAACGGGCCGCATCGCCATCGCAGCCGGCTTTCACGACATCGCGCTGTCGGCGTTTGCCGCCGCCGGAATTCACGCCGATCGCTCCGATGCCGCGCTTGATCGCTACAGTCGCGATATGCCGCCGCCGCGCAGTCCGGTGGTGCTGCAACTGCTGCCCGGCCGCGCCAAGCACGCGGCCGGGAAATTTGCCCGTCTCGCGCAACGCTTGCAACGGAGTCGATCCGCATCCGCCGACCCCGCCATGTTCGACCACCGATACCTTTGGGACTCCTCACTGGTGCGGCCGGGGTCGGAAGGACGTCGCAGGTTGAAGGACCGGATCCGGCGCATGCTCGGCCCCGCGGCAAGCAGTACCATCGGCAGGATCGTGCGCTATATCAAGGAACACTGAAGACCGAGGCCGGAAGTGCAGAGTCTCTGGAACGAGCCCGAAGCCGCTTGCGACACGACCGACATCGGGCTGCGCGTCTACACCTCGCGGTTGCTCGGCCGCGAGGCATCTCTCGTGCTGCACGGCGGGGGCAACACCTCGGTCAAGGTAAGGGAGCGCAACGCCGTGGGCGAGGAGGAGGACATCCTCTATGTGAAGGGCAGCGGCCGGGATCTCGAGACCATCGAGCCCGGCGGCTTTGCGCCCGTGCGCATGGCGCATCTCGTGAAGCTCGCCCGGCTCGAGGCCCTCACCGATCCCCGGATGATGAACGAGCTCGCGACCCAGGTCACGCGCGCGGGCGCGCCCGCGCCGTCCGTCGAGGCGATCCTGCATGCCATCCTGCCCTACAAGTACGTGGACCATACGCACGCCGATGCCCTGCTCGCCCTCACCAACACGCCCGACGGCGAGCGCCGCGCGCGCGAGGTCTTCGGCCAGGACACGGTGATCGTTCCCTACGTCATGCCCGGCTTCGATCTTGCCCGGCAATGCGCGCGACAGTTCGCCGCGGAGGCGCGCGCGGACACCATCGGCATGGTGCTCATGAACCACGGCATCTTCTCCTTCGGGGCCACGGCGCAGGAATCGTACGAGCGCATGATCGCGCTCGTCACGCGCGCCGAGGACTATCTTGCACGCCACGGCGCGTGGGAGGTGCCGCGGCCGGCTACCGACGGCGCACCGCAGGCGCTACGCACCGACCTCGCTCGGCTGCGGCACGAAATCTCCAGCTGCGCCGGGTTTCCGGTCATTCTGGAGACCCATTCTGACCCGAAATATCTCGCCTTCGCGCGGCGCGGCGACGCGGTGCGCCTGAGCCAGCAGGGGCCGGCGACGCCGGATCACGCGATCCGCACCAAGCGGGTGCCGATGCTGGGTCGCGACGTCGAGGCTTATGCGGCGGCCTACCGCGAATACTTCGCCCGGCACGCGGCCGCTGCGAGGGAGCCGAAGACCGCGCTCGACCCCGCTCCGCGCGTCATCCTCGACCCCGCATTCGGCCTGGGCTGCGTCGGGCGGACCGCCCGGGATGCGCGCATCGTGCGCGACATCTACGATCACACCGTCGACATCATCCTGAGGGCGACGGCGCTCGGCGGCTACCGGGCCCTGCCCGAGCGCGACATCTTCGACGTCGAGTACTGGGACCTCGAGCAGGCCAAGCTCAAGAAGGCCGGCGCGCCGCCGGTGTTCGCGGGCGAAGTGGCGCTCGTGACCGGCGCCGCGTCGGGCATCGGAAGGGCCTGCGTGGACGCGATGGTGAAGCGCGGTGCCGCGGTCATCGGTCTCGACATCAACGCCGAGGTGACGCGGCTCCTGGATGGCCGCCCGGATTTCCTGGGCTTGAAGTGCGACGTGACCTCGGAGCGCGAAGTGCTGGCCGCGCTCGAAACGGGCGCGCGCGCATTCGGCGGGCTCGACATGCTGGTGCTGAACGCCGGCGTTTTCCCTGGCGGCCGGCGCATCGACGCGCTCGACGCCGCGGAATGGCGGCGGGTGATGAACGTCAACCTCGACGCCAACCTGGCGCTCCTGCGCGAGTGTCATCCGCTGCTCAAGCTCGCGCCAAACGGCGGGCGCGTCGTCATCATCGGCTCCAAGAACGTGCCAGCTCCGGGGCCCGGTGCGGCGGCCTACTCCGCGTCGAAGGCGGCGCTCACCCAGCTCGCGCGCGTCGCCGCGCTGGAATGGGGCGCGGATCGGATCCGGGTCAACACCTTGCACCCCAATGCGGTCTTCGACACCGCCGCGTGGACGGAGGAAGTCCTCGCCGCGCGCGCCGCGCA
>DASWIC010000074.1:0-11114 GCA_036397875.1 Burkholderiales bacterium | reverse complement strand
GCGCCGACGCCGACCATGGCGATCACCGCGCCGACGCCGATGATGATGCCGAGCGCGGTCAACACGCTGCGCAGCACGTTGACGCGGATCGAATCGAGCGCGGTGAGGAAGCAGTCGAACAGGCTCATCCGCCTTCGCTCCGTTGGAGCTCCGGCGGACGGGTCCACCCTCCGAAGCGCTGTGCGCGAAGGAGGGTCACGCGGCCCGCCCCTCCTCCGGCTCGGCCTCGGGCAGCGCGGCGAGCGCCGCGGCCGCGTCGGCCGGATGGGCGACGCGCTCGTCGCGCGTCAGGCGCCCGTCGTGGAAATGCATGATGCGGTTGGTGAACTGCGCGACCTCGGGGTTGTGCGTCACCACCACGATGGTGTTGCCCTCGCGGTTGAGCCGCTGGAACAGCGCCAAGATCTCGATGCCGGTGCGCGAATCGAGCGCGCCGGTCGGCTCGTCGGCGAGGATCAGCACGGGCTGGTTCACGAGCGCACGGGCGATGGCGACCCGCTGCTGCTGGCCGCCTGAGAGCTGCTGGGGAAGATGGCCGGCGCGCTGTTCGAGCCCGACTTCCGCGAGCCGCGCGAGCGCCCGCTGCCGGCGCTCGCCGGCCGGGCAATGGCTGTACAGGAGCGGCAGCTCCACGTTCTCGACCGCGGACGTGCGCGCGAGCAGGTTGAAGTTCTGGAACACGAAACCGATGCGGCGGTTGCGCGTCGCCGCCAGCGCATCGCCCGACAGCTTCGAGACCTCTTCGCCCGCGAGGTAGTAGTCGCCGCTGGTCGGCGTATCGAGGCAGCCGAGGAGATTCATGAACGTGGACTTGCCGGACCCCGACGGCCCCATTACCGCGACGAACTCGCCGGCGGCAATCCCGAGCGAGACGCCGTGCAGCGCCGTCACGGAGTAGCCCCCCATGCGGTACTCCTTGACGAAATCGCGGGTGACGATCAGCGGCTGGCTCATGTCAGAAACCGAAGCGTGGGCCGCCCTTCGGCTGCACCCGCGCCGTCTTGTCGGCCCGGGTTCCGATGACGACCTGCGTCCCCTCCTGCAGGGCGCCGCCGACCACTTCGGTGGCGCTGCCATCGGCAAGGCCGAGGCGCACGTCGACGGCTGCGAGCTTGCCGGTATCGTCGACGACCCACACGCGACCACTCGTCGCGGAGCGCCCGCCGGCGCGGCTCGCCGCCATCTCCTCGTAGCGCTTGCGCTGCCGGGGATCGAGGATCTCGGCGATCCGCGCGCGCGATTCCGCCCGCAGCCGCTCGGACTGCCGGCGGCGCTCGGCCTGGTCCTCGCCCGGGATCGCGCGGATCCGCTCGCGGGTGTCGCGCAGGATTTCATCCAGCTTGGTCTGCTGCTCAGCGGTCAGGTTGAGCTCCTTGCCGAGCCGCTCGCGGATCGCCTCGCCGGCCTGCGCGCCGCGCCCGCCCTTCGCCTCGTCTCCCGGAATCTGCGCCGCGGTGGCGCCGCCCTCGCCGCCCGCCGCCCGCGTCTCCGCCGCGCCCACGGGCCGAAAACGCAACGCCGCATTCGGCACTTTCAGCGCGTTGTCACGCGTGGCGACAACGATACGCACGTTGGCGGTCATGCCCGGGAACAGCTCCAGGTTGGGATTGGACGTCGCGATGATCGCGGTATAAGTCACGACGTTCTGCACCACCAGCGCGGCCTTGCGCACCTGTCCCACGGTGCCGCGGAATGTCCTCCCGGGAAACGAGTCTACAGTGAACGTCGCCGATTGCCCCTCGCGAACGCGCCCCACTTCCGCCTCGTCGATGGAGACGTCGACCTGCATGCGGCGCAGGTCCTGGGCGATCACGAAGAGCTCCGGCGCCTGCAGGCTCGCCGCCACGGTCTGGCCGGGTTCCACCGACTTCTTGACGACGGTGCCGTCCACCGGCGCGCGGATGGTGGTGCGGTCGAGATCCACCTTTGCCTGTGAGAGCTGCGAATCACGCTGCTTCACCAGCGCCTCGACATTGCGCACCTGGGACTCGCCCACCGCAAGCTGCGCCTGCGCGGTCTTGACCTGCTCCTGCGCGGCGCGGAACGCAAACTCCGCCTTGTCGAGCGCGGCAGCCGACACGAAGTTCTTCTCGTGGAGCGTCCTGTTGCGCTGAAACTCGCGCTCGGCCTCGGCCAGATTGACCCGGGCGCGCGACACCTCGGCCTGCAGAGCCGCAACGTTCGCGCGCTGGGTGAGCACGGTGGCGCGCGCCGCCTCCAGGTCCGCCATCGCCTGGTTCACGCGCAGCGCGAACGATTCGGAGTCGATGCGGGCGATGATCTGGCCCTTCTTGACCTCCGAGTTGAAGTCGACGGTGATCTCCTTGATCTGCCCGGAGACCTGGGAGCCGACCTGGACCGCGGTGACCGGGTTGATGGTGCCGGTGGCCGCAATGGCCGCCGTGACGGTGCCGCGCTCGACCTTGCCGAAGCGATACCCCGGGTCGGCGCCGCGCGCGCCCCACCAGCCGTAGGCGGCCGCGCCCGCGGTCAATATCAGCGCAAGGATCGTAGCGCCGACGGCCCTTCTGCGTGTTATCCAGCCCATGTGCCCTCAAACCGGTCACCGATCACCGGTCACCGTTCACTGGGTTTAGAGCGGGGAATTGTAGCCGAGGTGCCCGCGCGCGCCCACGAAAGCGGGCCCGGGATGTAACAAAACGTTTCCTCCGGGGCGGCCGCGCGCCGGAGGCCGCCGGGCGGGCTTATGCCCGCCGGTAGAGCTCCGCGCCGCCCTCGACGAATTCCTTCGCCTTGTCGCGCAGGCCCTGCTCGAGCGCCGCGGCCTCCGCCAGCCCCTGCTGCTCGGCATATTCGCGCACGTCCTGCGTGATTTTCATCGAGCAGAAGTGCGGCCCGCACATCGAGCAGAAATGCGCGAGCTTGGCGCCTTCCTGCGGCAGCGTCTCATCGTGAAATTCGCGCGCCTTGTCCGGGTCGAGCCCGAGGTTGAACTGGTCCTCCCAGCGAAACTCGAAGCGCGCCTTCGACAGCGCGTTGTCCCGCATCTGCGCGCCCGGGTGCCCTTTGGCGAGGTCGGCCGCGTGCGCCGCGATCTTGTAGGCGATGATGCCGTCCTTGACATCGTCCTTGTCGGGCAGCCCCAGGTGCTCCTTGGGGGTGACGTAGCACAGCATCGCGGTGCCGAACCAGCCGATCATCGCCGCGCCGATCGCGCTCGTGATGTGATCGTAGCCGGGCGCGATGTCGGTGGTGAGCGGCCCCAACGTGTAGAACGGCGCCTCACGGCAATACTTGAGCTCGAGCTCCATGTTCTCCTTGATGAGCTGCATCGGGACATGCCCCGGCCCCTCGATCATCACCTGCACGTCGTGCTTCCAGGCGACGTCGGTCAGCTCACCGAGCGTCTTCAGCTCGGCGATCTGCGCCTCGTCGTTGGCGTCGTAGATCGAGCCGGGCCGCAGTCCGTCGCCGAGCGAGAACGAGACGTCGTAGGCCTTGAGGAGCTCGCAGATCTCCTCGAAATGGGTGTAGAGAAAGCTCTCCTTGTGGTGCGCGAGACACCACTTCGCCAGGATCGAGCCGCCGCGCGAGACGATGCCGGTCATGCGCTTCGCCGTCATCGGGATGAACGGCAGCCGCACGCCGGCGTGCACCGTGAAGTAGTCGACGCCCTGCTCGCACTGCTCGATCAGCGTGTCGCGGTAGATTTCCCACGTGAGCTCCTCCGCCCTGCCGTCCACCTTCTCCAGCGCCTGGTAGATCGGCACCGTGCCGATCGGCACCGGCGAATTGCGGATGATCCATTCCCGCGTCTCGTGGATGTGCTTGCCGGTGGAGAGATCCATCACCGTGTCGCCGCCCCAGCGGATCGCCCACGTCATTTTCTCGACCTCCTCCTGGATGCCGGAGGAGACCGCGGAGTTGCCGATATTGGCGTTGATCTTCACCAGGAAGTTGCGCCCGATGATCATGGGCTCCGTTTCCGGATGGTTGATGTTCGCGGGAATGATGGCGCGCCCGCGCGCGACCTCGTCGCGCACGAGCTCCGGCGTGATCGCCTTTGGGATCGCGGCGCCAAAGGACTGCCCCGGGTGCTGCCGGCGCAGCAGGTCCGTGAGGGCGTCCAGGCGCTGGTTCTCGCGGATCGCGATGAACTCCATCTCCCGGGTGATCGTGCCGCGGCGCGCGTAGTGCATCTGCGTCACGTTCCCGCCGCCTCTCGCGCGCAGCGGGCGCCGCCCGAGGTCGAAACGCAGCTGCGCGAGCTTCGCGTCGGCCAGCCGCTCCCGCCCGTAGCTCGAGCTCGGTCCCGCGAGCGCTTCCGTGTCGCCGCGCTCGAGTATCCACTGCTGCCGCAACGGCGGCAGCCCGCGACGGATATCGATCTTCGCGTCCGGGTCGGTGTACGGGCCCGACGTGTCGTAGACGAAGATGGGAGGATTGGGCTCGGACCGCGCAACCTCGCTCTGCGCGGTTCCGCTGGAATGGAGCGGCGTGTCCGATTGGCGGATCTCGCGCATCGGCACGCGGATGTCCGGGCGCGAGCCCGTTACGTAGACTTTGCGTGAGTTGGGCAGCGGCTTCACCGCCGCTTCGTCAACGCACGCGGTTGCGCTCAGAAACTTGGGATTCGCATTCATGTTCGCTCCTCGGGCATGCTAGGAGGGAGCGATGGCGGGAAGATCCCGGCCCACGCTTCCCTCCGACGGCATTACCCGCATCAGGTTCAAAGGGTGTCTCTCACCCGATTGCCAGAAGCAATCAGGACCCCCAACGTGTCGCCCTAACGCTAATCGAATTATGGGATAATTGCAACCGCCGCAGCGCATTGTAACCCCCTGAATTTCCCTATGAACCCGCAGCTCGACGTCGAGCGCGCCCGCTTCAACATGGTCGAGCAGCAGATCCGGCCGTGGGAGGTGCTGGACCAGCGGGTGCTCGATCTGCTGCTGCGCCTCCGGCGCGAGGAATTCGTGCCGCCCCGGTACCGCTCACTCGCTTTCGTCGACATGGAGATCCCGCTCGAGCACGGCGAAACGATGCTCGCGCCCAAGCTCGAAGCGCGCATGCTGCAGGAGCTCACGCTCACCCCGGAGGACCGGATACTCGAAGTCGGCACGGGAAGCGGTTACATGACGGCGCTGCTGGCAAGCCTCGGAAGCCATGTCTACAGCGTGGACATCATTCCCGATTTCACCCGGTCCGCGGGCGCCACGCTCAATGCCCACGGGTTCGCCAACGTGACGCTCGAGACGGGCGATGCCGCGCGCGGCTGGGATCGCCACGCCCCCTACGACGCGGTGGTGGTGACCGGGTCAATGCCGGTGCTGCCCGACGCGTTTCCGAAATGCCTGCGCCCCGGCGGCCGGCTGATCGTCGTCGTCGGGGAGGCCCCGGTCATGGAAGCGCAGCTCATCACCAGTGTCGGCGCCGGCGCCTGCAGCACCACGGGGCTGTTCGAGACCTGCATCGCGCCGCTCCGGAACGCCCTGCAGCCGGAACGCTTCGTTTTCTGAGCATGATCCGCGTCCTGCAGTCGACATCGCTGGCGTTTCTGCTCGGCGCGACCGCGGCGGCGCAGGGCGCCGACCTGATGGAAATCTTCGGTATGGCGCAGAGCGCGGACGCGCAGTATGCGGCGGCGCGCGCCACGTGGAGCGCCGGCCAGGAAAAACTGCCGCAGGGACTCTCCGGCCTGCTGCCCTCCGCGACCGTATCGGCCAGCACGCAATTCAACGACCGCGAGATCCGCTCGCGCGATCCCACGGCCGGCACGACGACCTCGCAGTTCAATTCCAACGCCGCGTCGATCGCGGTCACGCAACCGCTGTACCGCCCGCAGAACCTCACCGTGTACGAGCAGGCGAAGTCCCAGGTGGTGCAGTCCGATGCCCTCTTCGCGCAAGCGGCCCAGGACCTCATCCTGCGGGTCGCCCAGGCCTATTTCGATGTGCTGCTGGCGCAGGACACGATCGTGTTCGCGCAAGCGCAGCTCGCCGCGATCGGCCGGCAGCTCGAGCAGGCCAAGCGCAACTTCGAGGTCGGCACCGCCACCATCACCGACACGCACGAGGCGCAGTCCCGTTACGACCTCACCGTGTCGCTCGAAATCACGGCCAAGAACGACCTGGAAGTCAGGAAGCGCTTCCTCGAGCTGATCATCGGCCGGCCGGCGCCGGGAATCTCGCCCCTCGGGCCGAAATTCAACCCGCGCTTCCCGGAGCCCAACGACCCGGGGAGGTGGGTCGAGACCGCGGGAGCCAACAATCTGCAGGTGCGCGTCAGCCAGGCGAGCCTGGATTTCGCGGCCAAGGAAGTCGAGCGCAATCGCGCCGGGCATCGGCCAACGCTCGACGCTTTCGCGACCTACACCGACTCGGGCAGCGGGGCCGGCACGGTGGGGATTGCGGGCACCGATACGAAAGCGGGAGTGGTCGGGCTGCAGCTCGCGATACCCATCTACCAGGGCGGGCTCACTTCCTCGCGCGTGCGCGAGGCGCTCGCCAACGAGGAGAAAGCCCGGCAGGACCTGGAGAACGCGCGCCGCACCGCGCAGTTGACCGCACAGCAGACCTTCCTGGGCGTGGCGACCGGCGTGTCCCAGGTGAGGGCGCTGGAAGCGGCGCTCGTGTCGAGCCAGAGCTCGCTCGACTCCACCCGGCTCGGGCAGGAGGTCGGGGTGCGCACCTTGATCGACGTGTTGAATGCCCAGCAGCAGCTCTCGCAGACGCGGCGCGACCTCGCCCAGGCGAAGTACAACTACATATTGTCGCTGCTGCGGCTCAAGGCCGCGGCCGGCACGCTCGCCGAGCAGGACCTCGCGCTCATCAACGGCTGGCTCGACCGGTAATTGCAGACCGCTGAAAGACTCGCGTCGCTCCCGCGGAGGCGGGAGTCCAGGAAATCCAACATCAGTAGGATCAACGACTTGCTGGATTCCCGCCTTCGCGGGAATGACGTACCTGGTTAACATCGACTCGAAGAGCGAAATCCGGAAGCAGGTGCTCGCGCGGCGTGATGCGCTGCCCGCGCCGGAGCGGCGCGCGCTGAGCACGCGCATCACGACGCGACTGCTCGCGCTCGAGGCCTATCGCAGCGCCCGCTGCGTGATGGCCTACGCAAGCTTCGGCAGCGAGTTCGAAACCGCGGGCTTCCTCGCCGATGTTCTCGCACAAGGCAAGAAGCTGGTGCTGCCGCGAGTAGAGCGCGGCAGCCGGATGCTCCAGCCCCACGCGGTCGACGACCCGGCACGCCAGCTTGCCCCAGGCGTGTGGGGCATTCCTCAACCGCGCGCCGATGTATGTCCTCCCGTGCCGGCGTCGCAGCTCGAGTTCGTGCTGGTTCCGGGCGTTGCCTTCACCGGGCGCGGCGAGCGGCTAGGCTACGGCGGCGGCTACTATGACGGCTTTATCCGCGGCCTTGCCTCCCGGCCGCCTCTCGTCGCCGCCGCGTTCGAACTTCAGCTCCTGCCCGAGCTTCCATCGACGGATCGCGACCAGGCAATTGACCTCGTCGTCACCGAGGATGCCGAGTACGGTGTGTTAGCAGGTTGTTGAAAGAGTGTCCGCACTTGGAAGAACCGTCATTCCCGCGACGGCGGGTATCCCCTGCGCCCGCGGAGGGCGGAGCAGGTTCCGAGCGTATTGAGCTTGGATGCGACCCCGGAGTGGGATGCAGCGCCGCAATAATCCGCGTGCTTGTGTGCGCCTTCACGGTCGCATCCCCAAAATCGGGGCCCCTGCTCCACGTTTCGGCGCACCCCTTGCGGGGGAAGGTAGGAAGGGGGAAACGTCCTCTGGACTCCCGCCTCCGCGGGAGCGACGTGAGTTTTTCGACACCCTGTTAGAACTTGATCAGCTTCAACACGCGGGCGGTGGCCCCGCGGTGCGCGTTCGCAAACGCCAGCGCTGCCTGCGACATGCGCCGCACCGCACCCGGATCGCGCAATAGCCGCTCCGCCTCGCGCGCCAGGGCGTGTGAATCAGGGACCTGGATCGCCGCGGCCGCTGCTATCGCAAACGCCGCCGCATCCGCAAAGTTATAGCTCGAGGGCCCGATCAGCACCGGTTTGCCCGCCGCGCATGCCTCGATCAGGTTCTGCCCCCCCAGCGGCACCAGGCTGCCCCCAATGAACGCGACGTCACACGCCGCGTAATACGCAAACATCTCCCCCATGCTGTCGCCGAGGACGGCCCGTGTCTCGGGCGCCGTCGCCGCGTTGGCGCTACGCCGCTGATAGCGCACGCCGCGGGCCTCGAGCAGCCGCGCCACTTCGTCGAAGCGTTGGGGATGGCGGGGCACGATGACGACCAGCAGCCCTGGCACAGCGACCCGCTCAAGCGCATCGAGGAGCAGCGCCTCTTCGCGCTCGCGCGTGCTGGCGGCGAGCAGGACCGGGCGCGCGACCCCGAAGCCGCGACGCAGCGTGCGCCCGAGCTCCAGCTGGCCCGGCGGCGGGGTCACGTCGAATTTCAGATTGCCGGTGACACGCACATTGCGCGCCCCGAGCGCGGCGAGCCGCCGCGCGTCATCCTCGCCCTGTGCCGCCACCGCGGTAAATGCGGCCAGGCTCGCGCGCACGAGCCCCCCGAACCGCCGGTAGCTGACGAAGGACTTCTCGGACAGGCGCGCGTTCACCAGATAGAGCGGGAGCGAGCGCTCGCGGGCGGCGCGAATCAGGTTGGGCCAGATCTC
The DNA here is from genome assembly GCA_036397875.1 of Burkholderiales bacterium. Lineage (GTDB taxonomy): Bacteria > Pseudomonadota > Gammaproteobacteria > Burkholderiales > SG8-41 > SG8-41. The sequence continues at coordinate 2,456 of DASWIC010000074.1, read as the reverse complement.
GGTCTCCATCACGATGCCGGCCCGCGGCCGGAAATGGTCGAGAAACCGCGCCACCGCCCCGGGAAAGTCGAACGGCACGTAGCAACGCACGGCCCTGCCGCCGAACAACGTCTCGCCCGCTTCCCGTCCCGTCGGCGTCATGTGCGTGAGCAGGATGCGGCACTGCGGATGCCTTGCCTGCAGCGCGCGCACCAGCGGCTCGGCCGCGCGCGTCTCGCCCACGGATACGGCGTGCAGCCAGATGAGCGGCGCATCGGGAGCCGCCGCGTAATACCCGAAGCGCTCCCCGATATGCCGAAGGGCGCCCGGGCCGTGGCGCCCGCGCCACGTGAGGAGCGCCAGCGCAAAAGGCCACAGGAGATAGAGCAGCAGCGTGTACAGGAAGCGCATCACAACTTCTCGGCAGCCTACACTGAAACCCGCTTTACGCATAGAATATCGGACCAGAACAACGATTCGAATTCAGGTACTTACGGTCCAGGTCTGGCGCATGACAGGAGTCGACGCTTGATATTCGTCACCGGCGGTGCCGGTTTCATCGGCTCCAATTTCGTGCTGCAGTGGATCGAGGCCGAATCCGATCCGCTGGTCAATCTCGACAAGCTGACCTACGCCGGCAATCCCGAAAACCTTTCCACCCTGGTGGGGAACGCGCGCCATATTTTCGTGCGCGGCGACATCGGCGATCGCGCGCTCGTCGGGAGGCTCCTGCAGGAGCACAAGCCGCACGCGATCGTCAATTTCGCGGCGGAGAGCCACGTCGACCGCTCGATCCACGGCCCCGTTGATTTCGTGCAGACCAACATCATGGGCACGTTCGCGCTGCTCGAGGAGGCACGCGCATACTGGTCGGCGCTCGCACAGCCGGAAAAGGACCGGTTCCGCTTCCTGCACGTCTCGACCGACGAGGTCTACGGATCCCTCGGCGCCGGCGATCCCGCCTTCACCGAGACCACCCCGTACGCACCGAGCAGCCCCTACGCCGCGTCCAAGGCCGCCGCCGACCATCTCCTGCGCGCCTACCACCATACCTACGGCTTCCCGGCGATCACGACCAATTGCTCGAACAATTACGGTCCCTGCCAGTTTCCCGAGAAACTCATCCCCCTGATGATTCTCAACGGCTGGCACCAGAAGCCGCTGCCCATCTATGGCGACGGCAAGAATATCCGCGACTGGCTCTACGTCGCAGACCACTGCGCCGCCGTGCGCCTCGTGCTCGCAAAAGGCCGGCCGGGCGAGGCCTACAACATCGGCGGCCACGGCGAGATGACCAACCTCGACGTGGTCAAGGCGGTCTGCGCGCTGCTCGACGAGGCCCGCCCCCCTCACGCGCCGCACGAGAAGCTCATCAGCTTCGTCAAGGACCGCCCGGGGCATGACCGGCGCTACGCTATGGACGCGCGGAAGATCCGGGCCGAGCTTGGCTGGAAGCCGCAGGAGAGCTTCGCGACCGGGCTGCGCAAGACCGTCGAGTGGTATGTCGACAACATGAAATGGGGGGAGAGGATCACGAGCGGCGAGTACCAGCGCTGGATCGAGACCAATTACGCGAAGCGGGGGGAGGCGTGAAGGGCATCATCCTCGCGGGCGGTAGCGGCACGCGGCTCTATCCCGCGACGCAGGCTGTCAGCAAGCAGCTGCTGCCGGTCTACGACAAGCCGATGGTCTACTACCCCCTCACCACGTTGATGCTCGCGGGCATACGCGAGGTGCTGCTCATCTCCACACCGCAGGACACGCCGCGCTTCGAGCAATTGCTGGGTGATGGAAGGCGCTGGGGCATCCATCTGTCGTATGCCGTGCAGCCCGAACCCAAGGGTATCCCGCAGGCATTCACCATCGGCGCGGGCTTCATCGGCAGCGACGCGTGCGCGCTAATTCTCGGCGACAACATCTTCTACGGCCACGATCTGTCCGCCGATCTCCAACGGACAGTGACGAACGTCAAGGGCGCCACGATTTTCGCCTACCCGGTGCACGATCCGGAGCGCTACGGCGTCATCGAGTTCAACCGGGGCCGCAAGGTGATCTCCATCGAGGAGAAGCCGAAGCGGCCGAAATCGCGCTACGCGCAGACCGGCCTCTACCTATACGGCAGCGAGGTGGTGGATATCGCGCGCAACCTCAAGCCGTCAGCCCGTGGTGAGCTGGAGATTACCGACGTTAACCTGGAGTACCTGCGCCGCGGCGAGCTCGAGGTGGTGCTGCTGGGGCGCGGCATTGCCTGGCTTGACACCGGCACGCACGACGCGCTGCTCGCCGCCTCGATGTTCATCGAGACCATCGAGAAGCGCCAGGGATTGAAGGTCGCCTGTCCCGAGGAGATCGCGTTTCGCATGGGCTACATCAGCGCTGCGGAGCTCGAGCGGCTGGCCGCCGCCATCGGCAACAGCCCGTACGGCGCCTATCTCAGGGACGTGCTGCGGCAGCCGCTGGAATGAAACTCGTCAGTT
>DASWIC010000073.1:0-4499 GCA_036397875.1 Burkholderiales bacterium | reverse complement strand
GTTGCGCTTCTTCTTCGAGAGTCTCGGCGAGTACTTCAGGCAGTATTTCTTCGCAGGCGACCGCGCCGAGCTGCCGTTCAACCGCGCGACCCGCGGCTTCGTCTATCGCCTTGCCAAGGGCGAAGGCAGCATCATCGGCTTCGGCTCGACCAACGACCTGCGCGAGCCGGGCTCGATCATCTTCGTCAACCATCCGTTCCCGGTGCTCGAGGAGGACCGCCTTCCGACGCCGTCGCTTCTCATCGGGGACGGCTACTGCCGGCACCCGTTCGAGGCGCGTTCCCTCGTCAATATAAGCGGCATGAGCTTCGGCGCGATCTCGGCCCCGGCGGTGCGCGCGCTTTCGCGCGGAGCGACGGAGGCGGGCTGCTGGCTCGGCACCGGGGAGGGCGGCCTGGCGCCCCATCATCTCGAAGGCGAGTGCGATATCGTCATGCAGATGGGCACGGCCAAGTACGGCATGCGTAACCTCGACGGGAGCTTCTCCCCGGAACGGGCGAAAGAGCTGGGGCAGGTGGTGAAGGCGTTCGAGATCAAGCTCTCGCAGGGGGCGAAGCCGGGCAAGGGCGGCGTGCTGCCGGGGGCGAAGGTGACCGAGGAGATCTCGCGCATCCGCGGCATTCCGGCCGGCTCGGACTCGATCAGCCCCAACCGCCACTACGACATCGCCAACATGGGCGAGCTGCTCGACAAGGTCGCCACCCTGCGCGATCTCACCGGCCGGCCGGTCGGCGTGAAGACCGCGATCGGCGGCTGGGAATTCGTCAACGAACTGTGTGACACGGTCCTGCAGCGCGGACAGGAGTACGCGCCCGACTTCCTGCACATCGACGGCGGCGAGGGCGGCAGCGGCGCGGCGCCCCAGACCCTGATGGATCATATGGCGCTGCCGATTGCCGAAGCGCTGCCGCGGGTGGTGGATTCGCTCCTGCAATCGGATCTCAAGAAACGCATCCGCGTCGTGGCGGCCGGCAAGCTCGTGACCTCCGCGCGCGCGGCGTGGGCCTTGTGCGCGGGAGCCGATTTCGTGGTTACGGCGCGCGGCTTCATGTTCTCGCTCGGCTGCATCCAGGCGCTGCGCTGCCACACCAATACCTGCCCCACCGGCGTCACCACCCACAACAAGCGCCTGCAGCGCGGACTGGCAGTGGAGGAGAAGTACCTGCGCGTGGCGAACTATGCGCGCAACATGAACGTGGAGATCGACATGATCGCGCACTCCTGCGGCTGCCGTCATGCGCGCGAGCTCAGGCGCGAGCACGTGCGCATCGTGCAGACCGCGAACCAGAGCATCGCACTCAACATGCTCTATCCGTATCCCACGGTCGGCTCGCGCGCGGCCTCCAAGAAGGCGACGGCGGCGGCGAGCGCGGCCTAGTGCGGTTGGGGCCCGCCGCGCGGACTGCCCTGCGTCACGCGGTAGCCGCGGGCCTGCAGCAACGCGATGAGCCCGCGGCAGTGCGTGATTCCAACGAAGGCGGCTGCATTGCCGCGCTCGAGGAATGGCAGCATCCGCTCGAGCAGAACGGGGTCCCGCTGCTCGATGACGGGCGCGCAGAAAGTCGGGAAGCCTTGCGCCAGGGCCGTGAGGGCGGCGAGATCGCCTTCGAGAAAGCACCGAACGTAGTCGCGGCGATAGGCGTCCCAGTCCGCGCGCTTGAGGAAATCCACCCAGCGCTGGAGCGGAACCCGCTCCAGCGTTTCGATCTGCTCCTCGATGGTTTCGAGATAGCGCACGTCCTTGCCCAGCCCGGCGGCGATGCGCGCGGCGTCGAGATCCATCGAGTAGATCCACCCGTCGCGCGTTCGCAGCTCGGTCCAGATGTGGAAGAAGGCCATCCAGGGCTCGAGCGGCCTCAATTCATTGCTGAGCCGGCTCGCCGGGCCGCCGTGGAGCAGCTCCCACAGGAGAGCGCTGCCGCTCGGCGGCCGCGCCGCCGCTCCTAGCGCCTGCTCGAGCTTGCGGAGGGTCGCCGCATCGAGGGCGTCGTACAGGGACGCCCCGCGCCTGCCGGAACCCGCCGAGACAACCTTGCGCCGCGCAGCGTCGTCCAGCGGGCCTTCGAGCACGACCGTGCTGGCGGCGCCGATATGCTCGCGCAGCGCCTGCCGGAACCGGTAGGGGAAGAAGTGCGCGGTGCCGGCCAGGACCGAGTGCCGCCCGCGCTTTGCCACCTTCCATACCATCCGGAGATCGCGCTCCTTCGAGAACAGGCGAGCGGCCCGGCTGAGCACGACGGGGGGCTGCTTCAGTGCATTGCACCCCTTGAGCCAGCTCACGACGCGCCGGATCGTCGCCGTCATGGCGCTGGGTAGCCTCCAAACGACAAGCCCCGAGTGGGCGGCCGGGCCGCCCGCTCGGGGCTGGGGTCCACGGCGCCGCGGCTACTTGATGTCGGGCACCGGGAAGATGACACCGCCGAACAGCAGGTAGGCGAGCAGCAGCGTCCAGAAGATGTTCACGAACTGGGCCGCGAGGAACGCCGCCGCCGGACGGCCGCCTTCCATCGTCGCCAGGTCCACGAACTTGGTCTCGAGCCCGATGCACACGAAGGCGAGCGCGAACCACCACGTGCGCAGCTCGCCGAGCGCGCCGCCGGTGCCCCGCACCGTGTCGGTGGGCAGGAAGAACGAGAACACGAATGAGACGATCAGGAAGCCGAGCACGAATTTCGGGAAGCGCTCCCAGATGATGCCGGCGCTCGGTTTCGCGGCTCCCACGGTGGTGCCCTTGTAGGTCCACCACACGACGAGAATGAAGGCCGCGACTCCGATCAGCGCGTTCTGCGAGAATTTGACGATCACGCCGGTCTTCATGGCCGCGTCGCTGATGAGGGCGCCCGCGGCGACCACGGTCGCGCTGGTGTCGAGCGTGCCGCCCATCCACGCGCCGGCCACGATGTCGGGGATCTGGAAAGCCCTTACCAGCCATGGCATGAGGATCATCATCGGCACGGCGACGATCAGCACCAGCGAGGTCACGTAGGAGAGCTTCTTCTTGTCCCCCTGGATCGCGCCGCAGGTGGCGATCGCGGCGGATACGCCGCAGATCGCGACCGACGAGGAAAGCATCGCCGCGAAATCGTCGTCCACCTTGAGCTTGCGCGCGATCCAGAAGCACACGTACCAGATCACGCTCACCACGAGAATCGCCTGGACGATGCCCAGCGCGCCGGCCTGGACGATCTCCAGGAACAGCAGGCCGGCACCGAGGATCACGAGGCCGGTCTTGATGTAGTACTCGGTCTGCACGGCGGGCTTGAGCCACGCGGGCGTGCCGATGGTGTTGCTGATCAGCAGGCCCAGGAACAGGGCAAAGATCACGTATTCCACGCCGTACTCGACGAACAGCCCGTTGCCGGCGAGCATGCGCGCGATCCAGGCGAGGATGAAGACGACCGGAAATCCGACCAGGAACGCGCCGACGTTGCCGCCGATCAGCGCAAAACCGATCGCGCCGACGACCAGCCCCGCGATGCCGATGGTGACGCCCTTGCCGATATTGCCGCCGGAGAAGACCTTGGCGGCGGAAGCCGAGGCGTGCCCTCGCACCTGGCTGCCGACCGAGCCGGCGACCGTGTTCCGTCCCCCGGCCTTCGCCAGCGCGCCGGCAGCGCTTTCGATCGCCTTGCGGTCGTTCTGCGCGAGCGCCGCCTTGAGATTGGTTGCGGCTGCAGCGACCGCCTTGCCCTTTTCGCCCCTGCCCTCGGCGTCCTTGATGACGCCATCGAGCGCCCCCGTCCAGTCTCCCGCGCGCGAGGCGATCTGCGCGTCGGTCGTCCAGCGAAACGTCGACCTCACTTGCCCGAGATCGAAGAGCTTCCCGCTGAAGACGACCAGCGCCGCGGCGATGATGAAGAAACCCAGGTAGACCGCTACCCAGTCCTCGGTACGCCAATTTTGTGCTGCCATGGTCTCCCCCTTTTCGGATGATCTCTCGTTACGCCACTTGTGCGACCCGCAGAGACAGTTGCCTGACGGTTCTTGTTGGTGTCAGGCGTGGATAGTCTTAGTCCGGCCTATCGCGAAGTCAAGCATTGGTTCCATTCGGCCGTCCGCCGTTATCGACATGCCCCTGAACCCGGACACATAAGCATATTCAATGGCGGCTTTCATTCTACTGATGCCGCCTCACCATGCTCGAAACGTCAAGCGCCGTACCCGGTTAGCCGTCGTAACGCCGGCACCGGGGCGCTATTCGCTGCGGTCCTGGAAGCGCTGCTTCGTGTCGCGCTCGTCGAGGTCGCCGAAGGCGTAATTCGCCTCGAGCCACATGACGTTGATGATGCCGAAGGCGAGCGCGAGGCCGAGGCCGAGTATCCACGAAAAGTACCACATGGAATGCTCCTTTTCAGTAGAGGCTGCGCGGTTTCGCTCGCACCTGCTCGACCGTGATCTTGCCGCGCAGCACGCGGTAGACCCAGGCGGTGTAGGCGAGCACGATGGGCAGAAACACCACCACCACCCAGAACATGATCTGCAGCGTGCGGTGGCTCGAA
>DASWIC010000072.1:0-10817 GCA_036397875.1 Burkholderiales bacterium | reverse complement strand
GTCGAGCCAGCCGTGATTGGCGTGGCCGCGTTCATCCGCTTTCCGGACCGTCAGCAACTGCGTCTCCTCGTTCCGTAATCAGGGGGCAGCGCTGGCGCGTTCGAGCCGCCCGCTCTGATAGTCGCGCACCGCCTGGTGGATCTCGTCGTGCGTGTTCATGACGAACGGCCCGTAGCCGACCACGGGCTCGTCAATCGGCTCGCCATTCAGCACGAGGACGGTGGCATCCTCCACCGCTTCGAGAACGGCGCGCGTGCCCGCGCGCTCCAGGACCGCGAGCTCCGCCGCGTGCGCGGTTTCCTCGCCGTTGATCCGCACCCGGCCTTTCAGGTTGGCGAGGAGCGTGGTGTAGCCCTCGGGGAAATCGATCTCGATGCGCTGGCCCGCCCGGATCCGCGCGTCCCACACGTTGATCGGCGTGAAGGTGCGGGCGGGTCCTTTCGCCCCGCGGAATTCTCCGGAGATGACCCGCACGCTCGCGCCGTTTCCCAGGTTGACGGCCGGGATTTGCCCGTTCCGAATGTCCTGGTAGCCGGGCGCGGCGCGCTTGTCCTTCGCGGGCAGGTTGACCCAAAGCTGCGCCATCTCCATTGTGCCGCCGCGGCGCGTGAACCCGCGCTCGTGCCACTCTTCGTGCACGATGCCGGACGCCGCCGTCATCCATTGCACGTCGCCGGGGCCGATCACGCCCTGGTTGCCGGCCGAGTCGCGGTGCTCCACTCCACCTTGATAGGCGATGGTGACGGTCTCGAAGCCGCGATGGGGATGCCTGCCCACGCCGCGAGGCTCGCCCGACGGAGGAAATTCCTCGGGAGCGGCGTAATCGAGTAGCAGGAACGGGCTGATGACTTCCGCTTGCCCCTCGTACATGAATAAGCTCCGAACGTGGAAGCCGTTCCCGACCCAGTGGGCCGGCGGACCCCGGTGGACGCTGATGACCTTCTTCATGACGCTCTCCACACCTCCATCATAGCCAATCCCCGGAATCTAATGGGACTCCTCGGGCTCGATCCGCAGCGTCTGCCGCCGGCCCCGGCGCAGCACGTCGATCGCGACGCGTTCGCCCAGCGTCTCCTCCGTCAGCATCCGGTGCAGGTCGTCGAACCCGGCGACCGGCTGGCCGGCGAACGCGACGATGATGTCGCCCTGCTCGAATCCCGCGCGGCTCGCGGGCCCGCCGCGCTCGATCGAGGCGACCTGCACCGCCGCGTCGTGCGCGAGCTGGTGGTGCCGCACCATCCGCCGCGGCAGCACGATATTCTGGCCCGCCAGGCCGAGGCGCGCGCGCCGCACGCGCCCGTGCCTGAGCAGCTGCCCGATGGTCACCTTCGCGGTATCGACGGCCGTGGCAAAGCAGATTCCCTGCGCCGGCAGGATGACCGCGGTATTGACGCCGATGACCTCGCCGCTCGCTGCCACCAGCGGCCCGCCCGAATTGCCGGGATTCAACGCGGCGTCGGTCTGGATCACGTCGTCCATCAGGCGGCCGTTCTGGGATCGCAGCGAGCGCCCGAGCGCCGACACGACGCCGGCGGTGACGGTGCAATGGAATCCATACGGATTGCCGATCGCCACGACGAGCTGTCCGACGCGCAACGCGCGCGAGTTTCCGAGCGCGACGCTCGGCAGCTTGTGTCCGGCGATCCGGACGACCGCGAGATCGGTGTCCGGGTCGTCGCCGATCAACTGCGCCGGGAACGCCTGCCCGTCGTTGAGCGTCACGTCGATCGCCGACGCGCCGGCCACGACATGGCTGTTGGTAACGATCAGGCCGTCGGGCGCGAAGATGAATCCGGAGCCGGTGCCGCCGATCTCACGCCCCCGCACGCGGCGCTGGACTTCGAGCCGCACCACGGCAGGGCCGACCGTCTCGGCGACGCGCGTGATCGACCGCGAGTACGCGTCGAGCAGCTCCGCGTCGCTCGATACCCCTTCGTGTGGCAGGGAATTGGGTTCGCGCCCGGCCTCGTCCAACATTCCCCGAAGATGGGGGCAGGCGGGCGGCGAATCAACCGCCGCAACGCCATTCCCGCGGCGGCGGGTATCCCCTTCCCCCACTCGGGGGGAAGTAGGATGGGGGGCCTGGGCTCCCGCCTTCGCGGGAGCGACGAAATTTTCCCTGTCAGGCTTTGCTGGCCGGTTTGTGCAGGGGCGCGCCGCCGAGCGCCTCGTCGGGCGTAGCGCGCCGTGTTCCGGTGAGCAGGGTGTAGGCGGCGGGGATCACGTAGAGCGTCAGCAGCGTGCCGAGCAGCAGCCCCCCGACGATCACCCAGCCGATCGGACGGCGCGCCTCGGCGCCGGGGCCGGTCGCGATCGCGAGCGGCACCGCGCCCAGCACCATGGCGCCGGTCGTCATCAGGATCGGGCGCAGGCGCAGCGCCGCGGCTTCCGCCACCGCCTCGAACTTCTCCTGGCCGCGATCCATCAGCTGATTGGCGAATTCGACGATCAGGATCCCGTGCTTGGTGATGAGCCCGACCAGCATGATGAGCCCGACCCGGCTGTACACGTTGAGCGTCCCGCCGGTGCCAAGCGTGGCGTCGAGCAGGAGCAGCCCCGCCAGCGCGCCGGTCATGGCGAGCGGCACGGTCAGCATGATCACGAACGGCGAGACGAAGCTTTCGAACTGCGCCGCCAGCACGAGATAGACGAACGCGAGCGCCAGGGCGAAGATGAGCAGCAGCTGCTCGCCCGATTCGCGGTATTCGCGCGATCCGCCGTCAAGCGCGGTCTGCGCGGTCGGACCGAGCTCGTCCCGCGCGAGGCTCTCCAGGAAATCCAGCGCTTCGCCGAGCGTGTAGCCCGGGGCGAGGCTCGCGGTGATGATCGCCGCGCGCTGCCGGTTGAAGTGGTTGAGCTCCTTGGGCGCAACCGTCTCCCTGAGCTGAACCAGGTTGGAGAGCTGCGTCAACTGGCCATCCCGCGCGCGCACGTAGATCGAGGTGAGGTCGGTCGGCTGCACGCGGTCCTTGTCCTCGAGCCGCACGATCACGTCGTACTGCTTGCCCTCGCGCTTGAAGCGCGTCACCTGGCGCCCGCCGAGCAGCGTCTCGAGCGTGCGGCCGATCGCGTCCACCTCGGCGCCGACCGCGGCAACCTTCTCGCGATCCACGTCGACCGCAAGCTGCGGCTTGTTGAGCTTCAAATCGCTGTCGAGGTTGACGAGCATCGGGTTCTTGCGCGCCTGCGCAACGAACCGATCCACCAGTTTTTCGAGCGCTTCGTACGAGGTGCCCTGGATCACGAATTGCACCGGCTGGCTGCGAAAGCTTTGGCCGAGGGAGGGCGGATCGTTGGGAAAGGCCAGCACGCCGGGCATCATCGCGAACATCCTGGACCCCACTTCCCGCGAGACCTCGAACTGGCTGCGGCGGCGCTCGTCCCACGGCTTCAGCCGCACGAACGAGAGCGCGAAATTGACCGGATTGGGACGCTCCAGCCCCGGCGCCACCACCACGAAATAGCTGGTGATCTCCGGCACTCCCTGGTAGATCTCCTCCCAGATGCGGGCATAGCCGTCGGTGTACTCCAGGGTCGCGCCCTCCGGCGCGAGCATTACGCCGAGGATGAACCCGCGGTCCTCGTTCGGCGCCAGCTCCCATTTCAGCGCGGCCCCGGTTCCGATCATGGCGGCGAGCACCGCGGCATAGCCGGCCACCGTCCAGTTGCGATGGCGCAGCGTCCAGCCGAGGGAACAGCGATAGCCGCGGTTCAACGCCGCAAACCAGCGCTCGGTTGCGTTGTAGATCGCGCCGTGCCGGGCCTGATGCCTGAGCAGCATCGAGCACATCATCGGCGTGAGCGTGAGCGACACGAAGCCCGACACCAGCACCGCCATCGCCACGGTCAGCGCGAACTCGGTGAAGAGCTTGCCGGTATTGCCGGTGGAGAACACGAGCGGCACGAACACGGCCGCGAGCGTGATCGTCATGGCCACGACGGCGAAGGCGATCTCGCGGCTGCCCCGCAGCGCCGCCGTCAGCGGCGACATGCCCGCCTCGACATGTCGATGAACGTTCTCCAGCACCACGATCGCGTCGTCCACCACCAGCCCGATCGCCAGCACGATGCCGAGCAGCGTCAGGATGTTGATGGTGAATCCGAATATCCACAGGAAGAAACAGGCGCCGATGAGGGACACCGGGATGGTGACGAACGGGATCAGGGTGGAGCGGAACGAGCGCAGGAAGAGAAAGATCACCAGCGTCACCAGCAGCATCGCTTCGAGGATGGCGCGGTAGACCGCCTTGATCGAAGCCTCGATGAAGAGCGAGGAATCGAACGCGACGAATGCCTTCATGCCCTCCGGCAGCGCGGACTGGATGCGGGAAAGCTGCGACTTCACCGCCTGCGCCACCGCCAGCGTGTTGGCCGTGGATTGCTTCACGATCCCCATCCCCATCGCCGCATTGCCGTTGACGCGCACGACGTTGCGCTCGTCCTGGGCGCCGAGCTCGGCGCGCCCGATGTCCTTCAGCCGGACCGGGTAGCCGCGCGCCTCGGTGATGATGAGGTCGTTGAACTGCTCCGGTGTCCTCAAATCGGTCTCGGTCAGGACCGTGAATTCGCGGGCCCGGCTCTCGATGCGGCCGGAGGGCACCTCGATGTTCTGGCGCCGGAGCGCGTTCTCGACGTCGAGCGGCGTGAGCCCGAACCCGGCGAGCCGGTCGCGGTCGATCCAGACGCGCATGGCGTACTTGCGCGCGCCGCCCATGATCACGGTGGCGACGCCGGGCAGCGCCTTCAGCGTATCCGCGACGTAACGGTCGGCGTAGTCGGTGATGAACAGCGCATCGTGCCGGTCGCTGTAGAACGCGAGCCACAGGATGGCCTGCGCGTCGGCCTCGATCTTCGAGACGACCGGCTCGTCCACCTCGTCCGGCAGAAGCCCCCGGACCCGCGCCACGCGGTCGCGCACGTCGTTCGCCGCGGCGTCCACGTCGCGCTCGGGCACGAATTCGACCGTAATCTGCGAGACTTCCTCGCGCGACACCGACTTGATGGTGCGTATGCCCTCGATGCCGGAGAGCGAGTCCTCCAGCGGCTGGGTAACCTGGGACTCGATCACCTGCGCGCTGGCGCCGGTGTAGACGGTGCGCACCGAGGCCACCGGGGTGTCGATCTTCGGGTACTCGCGCACCGACAGGCGCAGGAAGGAGATGACGCCGAGGAGCACGATGACGAGACTCATCACCGTCGCCAGGACGGGACGGCGTATGGAGAGTTCAGGCAAGAACATGCGAGGGACGATGGATGATCAGGATCCCTTGGGCGACGACGGGGATGCCGTCGGCCGCGGCTTGTCGGGCAGCACCATCACCGGCACGCCGTCCTGGAGCCTGATCTGGCCGTCGGTCACCACCTGTTCGCCGGGCTTCACGCCCTTGACGATCTCGACCTGACCGGGGCTCCGTGCCCCCAGCGCAACTTCGGTAAGCGCCGCCTTGCCGTCGACCACGCGGAACACGAAATTCCGTCCGCCGCGCGGCACGATCGCCTGCTCCGGCACCAGAACGGCTTTATCGGTCGTCCCCAACTCGAGCGTCACCCGCGCGAACATGCCCGGCCGCAGTCGCGCGCCCCGGTTCTCGACGCGCCCGCGCAGCAGCACGGTGCGCGTTCTTTCGTCCACCGTGGTCTCGACCGCGTACACCCGTCCGGTGAATTCCTCGCCGGGAAACGCGTCCACCCGCACCGTGACCGGCTGGTCGCGGCGGATCCTGCCGAGATAGACCTCGGGCACGCGGAAATCGAGCTTCACCGCGTCGATCATGTCGAGCCGCACGATGTCATCGCCCGCCTTGAGGTAGGCACCGGGACTCACCTGGCGCAGCCCGACGATGCCGGCGAACGGCGCGCGGATATCGGCCTTCGAGAACCGCGCCTCGTTCTCCTGGCGCTGCGCGGTGGCCTTCTTGTGGGCCTCGCGCGCGTCTTCGAGCGCCTGCTGGCTGATGAAGTTCTTCTTGAAGAGCTCGGCCGCGCGGTCCGCGCGCTGCGCGGTCAGCCGCTCGTCCGCACGGCTCGCGTCGAGCTGGGCGCGGACTTCGGCGGCGTCGAGCACGACCAGCCGCGCGCCCGCCGCGACCGCCTGGCCTTCGTTGAAATGGATCGCCGCGACCCGGCCCGCGACCTCGGGACGGATCATCACGGATTCGTTCGCGAGCAGCGTTCCAACCGCCGTGACGTCCTGGGTGACTGTACCGACCCTCACCGGCGCTGCCTTGACCGGCAGCCCCGCCGGCTTGGCCTTGGACGGCTGCGCTTGCACCGCCGGCACGAACGCGAGGAGGCCCGACAACGCGATACCGCACACGCGCTTCAGGATCATGGAAGGTTCCTGCCTGCCCGCTCGGGGCCCAAAGGGCAATGGCGAATGACGAATTATGAACGATGAACCGCAGGAAATGCGGATCTCATTCCGCATTCATCGTCCCGCAATCATCATTGTTGCTGCTGGGCCTGCTGCGCGGCAATTTCCTGATGGACCTGCGCCATGTCGAGCGCGCGCGCCTGGCCGATGACGCTCTCCAGTCCCGCGGCCGGCAGCGCGCCGGCCTGGGCAAAGAGGACCACCTTCTCGCGAAACAACATGACGAACGGGATCGAGCGAACGCTGAATGCCGCCGCCAGCTCCTGCTCGTTATCGGCGTTGACTCTTCCGAACACGATGTCCCGATGCTGCTCGGAAGCCGCCTCGAATACCGGCGCAAAGCTCCGGCACGGCCCGCACCACGGAGCCCAGAAGTCGACAATGACCATCCCGTTCCGGGTCACGGTCTCCTCGAAATTCTCCTTGGTGAGCTCGACAGTGGCCATCACGGGCGCCGGCAGAAAGGGCCGCGCATCATATCACGAGGGTTTCCCTCATCCGTCATCCCGTATTCCCACGTGAAGCCGCGCGTCAGTGCAGCTTCACTCGCGGCTCCGTGCGCCGCGTGATGAGCTTCGCCAGCGTGTCGAAAGCCATCTTGGCGAAGCCGTGCAGCGCGTAAACGTGCATGCGGTAGAGCGAGATGTACATGAAGCGCGCGAACAGCCCCTCGATGAAGATCGTGCCGCCGAGCAGCGCGCCCATCAGGCTGCCGATCGTGGAGTACTCCCCGAACGAGACCAGCGAGCCGAAGTCGCGGTAGCCCCAGGGCTTGAGCGGCTTGCCGGCGAGCCGGCGCGGCAGCATGCGCGCGAGATGCGACGCCTGCTGATGCGCCGCCTGCGCGGTCGGCGGCACGTCGCGGCTGCGTCCCGGCCACGGGCAGCCCGCGCAATCGCCGATGGCGAAGATATCGGGATCGCGCGTGGTGTCGAGCGTCTGCTTCACGACGAGCTGGTTCAGGCGGTTCGACTCGAGGCCGCCGATGTCCTTGAGGAAATCGGGCGCCTTGATGCCGGCGGCCCACACCGTCAATTCGGCCGGGATCCGCTTGCCGCTCGCGGTCCAGACGCCGTGCTGCCGCACCTCCGTCACGCGCTCGCCGGTGAGCACGCGGACATTGAGACCGCGCAGCAGCTCGGCCGCTGCCTTCGACACCCGTTCCGGCACCGCGGGCAGGATGCGCGGCGCCGCCTCGATGATCGTCAACCGAACGTCCTTCTCGGGATTGATCTTGTCCAGCCCGTAGGCGACCAGCTCGCGCGTGGTCTTGTGCAATTCCGCCGCGAGCTCGACGCCGGTCGCCCCGGCGCCGATGATGGCGACTTTCAGCTGCTCGGGCGCTAGCGGCTCACGCTGGGCATTGGCCCGGATGCAGGCGTTGACCAGCAATTGGTGGAATCGCTCCGCCTGCGCCGCCGTGTCGAGGCTGATGGCATGCTCGAGCGCGCCCGGCGTGCCAAAGTCGTTGGACTGGCTGCCGATCGCCATCACGAGCGTGTCGTAGGGGATCTCGCGGCGGGGAATCAGCTCGCGCCCGTCCTCGTCGAGCGTGCGCGCGACCTGCACGACCTTGCGGCCACGGTCGAGGCCGTCCATCTCGCCGAGCTGGAAGCGGAAGTGGTGCCAGCGTGCCTGCGCCAGGTAGTCGAGCGCGTGGTGATCGAGGTCCATGCTGCCCGCCGCGAATTCGTGCAGCAGCGGCTTCCACAGGTGCGTGCGCGAGCGGTCGATCAATGTCACGCGCGCGCGGCCCTTGCGACCGAGCGTGTCGCCCAGGCGGGTGGCAAGCTCCAGTCCTCCCGCCCCTCCCCCAACGATCACGATCTGGTGCACGACCCCGCCCCAGATTGTTTGAGTGCCTGATTCATCATTCATCATTCCATGGCGCCGCCATCGACGGTCACGACGCTATGTGTTTCAACCATCGCCAGGTTCCGTCACCCCGGCGTACGCCGGGGTCCAGTCAGATAATTTCGGCAGATAAGTCCCGCCATTTCGGATTCTGCCTCTCGATCAATTTCAGCTTCCAGTGTCGCTTCCATTCTTTGATCGCTTTCTCTCGGGCAATGGCGGATTCCATCGTATCGTGTTGTTCGAACCACACCAAAGTGTGCACGCGATAGCGCGCGGTGAATCCTTGGATAACTTCGCTCTTGTGCTCCCAGATGCGTTTCACCAAATTCGAGGTCACGCCGACGTAAAGCGTTCCATTACGACGGCTGGCCACAATATAGACGCACGGTTGCTTTGGCATGGAGAGAAATGTCCTTGGGTAGAATCTACTGGATTCCGGCCTCCGCCGGAATGACGGGCCTGTAGCGCGGCAAAGCTCGTAGAATAGGCTGCAATTCGACTAGGGAGGATCATCTCATGACACGTGCCGTCGCCATTACGGTCGCCGCCATCGCCCTGCTTTGCGCTTCTTCGGTCAGCGTCGCCCAGACTTATCCAACGCGCGCGATCCGCATGATCGTGCCGTTCGCTCCGGGAGGCAACGTGGACATCACCGCCAGGAGCGTCGCCCAGCCGTTGAGCGCCGAGCTTGGCCAGCAGGTGGTCGTCGAAAATCGCTCCGGTGGACCCGGCGGCAGCATCGGGACCGATCATGTCGCGAAGGCCGCGCCTGACGGCTACACGCTGCTCCTGGCCTCCAGCAGCGTGATGGTGAACGGTCCCGCGCTGTACCCGAAGCTGCCCTACGATATTGTGCGCGATCTCGCCCCGGTGGGTCGAGTCGCTGTCGTGCCGCTGGCGCTCGTCGTCCACCCCTCGCTCCCGGCGAAGACGACGAAGGAATTCATCGCGGTCGCGAAGGCGCAGGGCGGCAGGCTCCTCATGGCGAACACCGGCGTGGGCACCACCAATCATCTGATCACCGAGCTGTTCATGATCTCCACCGGGATTCGCATGACCCTCATTCCGTACAAGGGCAGCGGCCCTTCGCTCGTGGATCTGCTGGCGGGCCACGTCTTCGCGCACGTGGACCAGATCTCTTCCGCGCTCCCGTACATTCGCGCCGGCAGGATCCGCGCGATCGCGGTGACGACGGCGAAGCGTTCCGACCAGCTCCCCGAAGTGCCGACGCTCGCCGAATCCGGCGTGCCGGGCTTCGATGAGAGCACGGTGACCGGGGTGCTTGCGCCCGCTGCAACTTCGCGCGAAATCGTCCAGAAACTGAACGCCGCGCTGGTCAAAGTGCTCGGTGCGCCGGCCATCAAGGAGCGCTTCACTTCGCTCGGGGCCGAGGTGCGGCCGAGCACCAGCGCGGAGCTCGGGGCGTGGATCCGCTCCGATCTTGCGAAGTGGGTAAAGTTGGTGAAACAAGCGGGCATCAAGGTCCAGTTTTGACGAACGACGGGTGGCAGGTGAAAGGCGATCAACGCCAGTCCGCGCCGGTTCATCCCGCCGGTGGATCGACGAGCCGGATGCAGAACCGCCTCGCGCTGCACACGTGGACGCTCGACACGACGCCCCTGCCCGCCGCGCTCGACGCCGCGAAGAAGGGCAGTTGGAACGCGATCGAGCTGCGCCGCGTGGATTTCGCCCGTTGCTTCGAGGCGGGCATGACCAACGCGCAGGTCCTCAAGCTGGTGCGCTCGAGCGGCCTCAAGGTCGCGTGCGTGGGAACCGAATACGGCCTGATCTTCGCCAAAGGACAGGAGAAGAGGCTGCTGCTGAAGGTGCTCGACGAGACCTGCGCCAACGCCGTCGCGCTGGGCTGCGATCTCGTAATGATCGCGCCGGGACAGAACCCGCCGGGCACGCTGCGCGAGGGCGCCGCCAATTTCCGGGAAGGCGGCGAAATCGCGAAGGCACACGGGGTGCGTTTCGCACTCGAGTTCAACTCGGCGCACGCCGTTATCAACAGCCTGGAGGCGGGCCGCGAAGTCGTGGCGCAGGCGGACCACCCGAATTGTGGACTGCTGCTCGACACCTACCACCTCGAGCGCAGCGGCGGAGGCGGCCGCGGCTTCGAGGATGTTGCTCCCGGGGAGATTTTCGCTTTTCAGTACAGCGATGTGCCGGCCGGCCCCGCTTCGGCGGCAAAGCGGCCCACCGACCGCCTGCTGCCCGGGCGCGGGAAAGTGCGCTGGCGCGAGGTCTTCCAGCTCCTGCAGGAGAAGCATTACACCGGATTTCTGAGCTACGAAGCGCCCAATCCCGAATATTGGGCCAGGCCGCCGGAGGAGGTCGCGCGCGAAGCCGCCGTCGCGACGCGGAAGCTGCTCGCCGAAGTCGAAGGGCAAGGATGAGGGATGAACGATGAGGGATGACCGGATTCCCGATCCCGCACTGCGGAGCTCGTGCTTGCGCGCCTTCATCCTTGCCATACCGGGTCATCCTTCCGCCTTCCGCCTTCATCCTTCGCGGCCTCGATACTAGAGGGCGCCGTGCGCTATCGTGGGCGCTTCGCGCCCTCGCCTACCGGGCCGCTCCATTT
>DASWIC010000071.1:0-12539 GCA_036397875.1 Burkholderiales bacterium | reverse complement strand
GCGCGCGTGGTTGCCCAGCGCATGACCGAGTCGTGGAGCACGCCGATCGTGGTGGACAACCGGCCGGGCGGCAACGGCTTCATCGCGGCGGACATCGTGGCCCGGGCCAATCCCGACGGCTACACCGTGTTCGTCGCATCGAGCCGCGAGGTCTCGATCAACACCGTATTGTTCAGGAAGCTGCCCTACGATCCGCGGAAGGATTTCGCGCCGATCACGCTCGGCACGGTTTCCGCGATGCTGTTCGCGGCGCATCCCTCGTTTTCGGGGAACGCGCTGCAGGACATCATAGCGCTCGCCAAGGCCGCGCCGGGCACGGTGTCCTTCGGGACACCGGGCGTGGGCACGCCGATGCACCTGTCGCTGGAACTGTTCAACATCCTGATCGGAGCCAAATCAGTCCACGTGCCGTACAAGGGTGGCGGCCCGCTGGCCGCGGCGCTGCTGGGCGGACAGGAGGTCAAGCTCGGCATCGTCGGCATGGGGCCCGCGATACCGCACATCCAGGCGGGCCGGGTCAAACCGATCGCGATCACGACGGCCAGGCGTTCGAAGCTGCTGCCCGGGGTGCCGACGGCCCAGGAGGGCGGGCTCAAGGATTACGACACCAGCATCTGGTTCGCATTCTACGTGCGCAGCGGCACGCCCAATCGCGTGATCAGCAGGCTCCACGGCGAGCTCGTGCGGATCCTCAAGCTGCCGGACGTCGTGAACTACCTGGAGAACGTTACCGGAGTCGATGTCGTGCCCGGCACGCCGCAGGAGCTGGCGCGTTTTGCCAGCGCGGAAGCCGCGAAATACGGGAAGATCATGAAGGCGTCTGGCATGACGCCACAGTGAGGGATCACCCATCAGGAGGAGGATCTGACATGTTTCCCCAGAACGTATTGCTGGTTGCGTTCGCCGCTTGCGGCCTGACGTTCGCAGCCGGTGGCGCCATCGCGCAGGCCCCTTCGACAGGCTCAGGACAGGCCTATCCCACCAAGCCGATCCGCGTGGTCGTGCCGTACGCACCGGGCGGCGCGACCGATCTGACCGCGCGCCTGGTCGGGCAGAAGATGCAGGTGGCCATGAAGCAGAACGTGCTGGTGGATAACCGTCCGGGCGCGGGCGGCGTGATCGGGGCGGATATCGTGGCGAAAGCAGCGCCGGACGGCTACACCGTGCTGATCGCGGTGCCCGCGGAAATGGCGATACTGCCGCACCTGCAAAAAATGCCGTACGACGTCCCCAGGGATTTCGCACCGGTATCCCTCGCGGCGGTGACACCGCTCATTCTGGTCGTGCATCCCTCTCTGCCGGTGAAGTCGGTGAAAGAACTGATCGCCTTCGTCAAGGCGCGGCCGGGGCAGTTGAACTACGCGTCCGCCGGCACCGGCGGGGTGCAGCATCTCTCGGGCGAGCTGCTCAAGATCACGATGAAGCTCGACATCGCGCACGTGCCGTACAAGGGCGCGGGGCCGGTGATGCCGGACCTGATCGGCGGGCATATCCCGATGTTCTTCTCGGGCATGCCGCCGGCCATGCCGCACGTGAAAGCGGGGAGGCTGCGCGCGCTGGCGGTGACGACGACCAAACGCTCGCCCGCGGCGCCCGACGTGCCCACCATGACAGAGGCGGGCGTGCCGGGCTTCGACATCAGCAACTGGTTCGCGTATTTCGTGCCGGCAGGGACCCCGCCTGACTTGATCGCCCGCCTCAACGCGGAAGTCAATCGCGGGCTCAGCTTCCAGGACGTGAAGGAAAAGCTTGCCAGCGTGGGCGCGGAGACGGTGGGCACGACGCCCGAGGCGCTGGCGAAGTTCGTGCGCGCCGAGACCGAGAAATTCGCGCAGCTGGTCAAGCTGTCCGGCGCCAAGGGCACCGACTGACGGCTGCGCCTTCCCCGCTTGTGGGGGAAGGGTGGGATGGGGGGAACGCCGAGCTCGGCGGAACAGGCAATTTCGAAATGATGCGATTAACGGCCGAGGAGCGGGCGATGCTGCGCGGGAGCCGCGGCGAGCCGGTGCGCCGCGCGCTCGAGCTCCAGCTCGAGGTCGGGAAGTTTTACGGGGCGCGGCGCTTCGTGCCGGTCACCAACGTGCACATGATGGGCGACATCGAGGTGATGGGCGACGGCGGCCTCGCGCACCTCAGGCGCCTCGAGGGCGCGGGGGCGCGCTGCGAGGTCGCGGTCACCACGAACGCGCGCTGCTTCGACTTCGCGCACGTCGAGCGGCTCGGTCAGGACCCGGGCGAAGCGGCCAAGGAGCGCGAGCTGATCGGTTGCCTGCGGCGGATGAACATCGCCACGACCGACACCTGCATCAACTACCAGACGGTGTACCAGCCGCACTTCGGCGAGCGCCTGGCGTGGGGCGACACCGGGACCGTCATCTGGGCCAACTCGGTGTGCGGCGCGCGCAGCAATTTCGAGTCCGGCCCCGCGGCCATGGCCGCCGGAATGACCGGGCGCGTTCCGGAGTACGGGTTCCAGCTCGATCGGCACCGGCGAGGCACGTTCGTCGTGGAGGTCGCGACCGGGCTCGACGATCTTGCCGAGTGGGGCGCGCTGGGCAAGCTCGTCGGCGAATCGCACCAGAGCTATTTCGCCGTCCCGGTTTTCACGGGCGTCCGGCGGGCGCCCACGGCCGACGAGCTGAAGCACCTCGGGACGTCGCTCGCGAGCTACGGCTCGATGGCGATGTACCACATGGTCGGCGTCACGCCCGAGGCGCCGACGCTGAAAGCCGCGCTCGGGGGCAGCCGCCCCTCGGGCCGGATGAGGATCACCCGCGCCGACATCGAGCGCGTATTCCGGAGCTACAGGAATCCGGACGGGAGCTGCAATTTTGTCGTGTTCTCGGGGCCGCAGCTTTCCCTCCTGGAGATGCGGCGCCTCGCACAGCTCTTCGAGGGGCGCCGGGTTCACGCCGGCACGACGGTGTTCGCGACCACCGGCAACGGCGTGATCTCCCAGGCCCGCGCGCTGGGCTACGCCCAGGCTCTGGAGGCGGCCGGCGTCACGATACTCGAGGGCGTCTGCGTGTATATCCTCCAGAATCTCTCGCACATGCGCGCCGCGAACTGCTGGACCAACATGATCTCGAACTCGGCGAAGATCGTGAACACGATCACCGCGCACAAGTTCAACACCATACTGCGGCGCACGGAGGATTGCGTGGAGATCGCCTGCAGCGGGGTGTACCGGTGAGCGGCGCCAGGGTGACGATACGCGTGAAGCGCGCCTTCGGCCGCGCCGTGGAGGGCGAGGCGGTCGTGTCGGAGGAGGGCTTCAGCCCGCGCTACGATCTCGACCGCTGGAGCGGGGTCATCACCAAGCCCGGGCACCGGCTCGAAGGCGTCAACATCCGCGACAAGATCCTGTTCTTCCCGACCGCGAAGGGCGGCATCGCGGCGGGCTGGGCGTTCCACGACATCAAGACCAAGGGCATCGCGCCCCGGGCGCTCGTTTTCGGCGTGACTAATCCGGTCATGGTACAGGGCGCGGTGTTCGCGGGCATGACGATCACCGAAGGCTGGTCGCGCGACCCGCGCGCGTGCATCCGGACCGGCGACACCGTGCGCGTCGATCCGGCTGCGAGGACGATAGAGCTGGTGAAGCGCGGCTGAGCGATGGCTGAGAGGAAGCCGGTCATTCCGCAGCCGGCGGCGACGGTCACGCTGGTGCGCGATGCGCCGCGCGGGCTGGAGGTGCTCATGCTGCAGCGGAGCCTCGACCTTGCGTTCATGCCGGGCGTGCACGTGTTTCCCGGCGGGGCGCTCGATGCCGCCGACGATTCCCCGGCGCTGCACGCGCTGTGCGCCGGTCTCGATGATGCCGCGGCGAGCCGGACGCTCGGCGTCGAGCGCGGGGGGCTCGCGTACTGGATCGCGGCGATCCGCGAGGCGTTCGAGGAGGCAGGCATCCTGCTTGCATACGATGCCGGCGGCAGGATCGTGTCCCTGAACGAGGCCGAGGCGGAGCGCTATCGCCCCCATCGCCGGGCGCTCGACGAGGGCCATGCCGCTTTCGTGGACTTTGTGCAGGGTGAGGGCCTGAGGCTTGCCGTGGACCGGCTGCGCTACTTCGGCCACTGGATTACTCCGGTCGGCTTGCCGCGGCGGTACGATACGCGCTTCTTCATCGCGGCCGCCCCGGAGGGGCAGGAGGTACGGCACGACAACCGCGAGGCCATCGCGCATGCCTGGGTGTGCCCCGTGGAGGCGCTCGAGCTGTGCGCGCGGGAGGCGATCAACATGCGCCTGCCGACCATCAGGACCCTCGAGCGATTCGTGGCGTGCTCGACGACCGCCGAATTGATGGCGGAGATCGAGTCATCGCCCGAAGTGCGCGCCCTGCTGCCGCGGACGACGCGGGACGGGAGGAGCGTGCTCCCAGGCGAGCCGGGCTACGATGAAGCCTGAAGAAATCGTCCCGGGCAGGTTGGTTCGACTGAACGACCTGGTCCGGCGCGTCACCGCGCCGAATCCGGGCATGATGACCGGCCCCGGAACCAATACCTATCTGATCGGCACCGACCAGATCGCCCTGATCGACCCGGGGCCGGAGAGCGCGGTGCATCTCGCCGCGATGCTCGATGCGGCGGGAGGTCGGCTGAAGTGGATACTGTGCACGCACACCCACCTCGATCACTCGCCGGGTGCAAGGGCGCTGAAGGCGGAAACCGGCGCCCAGGTGCTGGGTTTCGGCACGGTTCCTGACGACGGCAGGCAGGACACCGCGTTCGTGCCGGACCGGACCTTGCGCGAAGGCGACCGGCTCGACTGCGGCGCATTTCAGCTGCGCGCGGTGCACACGCCGGGACATGCGTCGAACCACCTGTGCTATCTGCTGGAGCGGCAGAAGCTCCTCTTCACCGGCGACCACATCATGCAGGGCTCTACCGTGGTAATTTCTCCGCCCGACGGAGAGATGGCGGCCTACCTCCATTCGCTCGAACGGCTGCTCGCGCTCGATCTCGCCGCGATCGCGCCGGGGCACGGCCACGTGATCGAGAAACCGCATGACGAGGTGCGGCGCCTGATCGCGCACCGCATGAAGCGCGAGCAGAAGGTGATCGACGCGTTCCAGCGCGCCAACCCCGCGACGCTCGACGCGCTGCTGCCGTTCGTCTACGACGACGTGCCCCAAAGCGTGCATCCCGTGGCGCGCCGCTCGCTGCACGCCCACTTGATCAAGCTCGCGCGCGAGGGCCGGGTGCGCGAAGCCGACGGTGTCTGGAGGTTGATTAGCACAAGCTAATTTCGCCTGCTGCCCCGAACCGTGAACTTCCCAATCCGATACCTGCGGCGCTTGACGGGCTATCTGATTGGGAACACATTGCCATCAATTCACCAAAAAACTTTTCGAGGAGAAACGCATGGCCAAACCCTTCTGGCTCGCGATGGGCGGAATGATGCTGCTTGCACCCGCAACTGCCTATTGCCAAGGCTACCCATCCAAACCAATCCGCATCGTCGTCCCGTTCGCCCCCGGTGGAAACATCGACGTCACGGCGCGGATTATTGCTCCCGGACTCACGGAAGTTCTGGGCCAACCCGTCATCGTCGAGAATCGCGCCGGCGCGGGAGGCAGGATCGGTGCCACTCAGGTCGCCAAATCGCCGCCCGACGGATACACGGTCCTGCTCGGCGCACCCGGCACGCTTGTGGCCCAGCCAGTGTTTCGCGATGATGTCGAGTATCAGCCG
Source organism: Burkholderiales bacterium (assembly GCA_036397875.1). Lineage (GTDB taxonomy): Bacteria > Pseudomonadota > Gammaproteobacteria > Burkholderiales > SG8-41 > SG8-41. The sequence goes on along the minus strand of DASWIC010000071.1, from coordinate 6,846 downwards.
CTGCGCGACTTCGTGTACACGTCGCGCATTTCGCTCGTTGCGAGCGCCCTTAGCACGCACCCCTCGCTGCCTGTGCGCAGCGTCAAGGAGCTCATCGCGTTTTCAAGGGCGCGTCCAGGACAGCTCCTGATGGGATCGGCGGGCCAGGGTTCCGGCGGGCACCTGATGGGCGCGCTGTTTCAGTCGATGGCGAAGGTGAAATTCACGCACGTGCCATACAAAGGCGGCGCCGCCGCGTCGGTCGCCATCCTCACCGGGGACATCCATCTGTCATTCGATCAGGTCACTTCCTCGGGACCACACATCAAAGCAGGAAAGCTGCGCGCGCTGGCGGTGACGACTCCGCAGCGCTCGAAGCTCCTGCCCGACGTGCCGACGATCGACGAGTCGGGGATCCGCGGCTACGATTATTCGACGTGGACCACGCTCGGAATTCCGGCCGCAACGCCCAAGGAAGCGGTTCAGAAGCTGCGCGCTGCAATCGATACCGTCATTGCACGGCCGCGCACGCGCGAAGCGTTCGAGAAACTCGGCGCCGAGGTCATCCCCAACTCCGCCGAGGAGTTCACGCGCACACTGCAGCAGGATTACGCAAGGTGGGTCCGCATTCGCAAGGAAACCGGAATCAGGATCAATTAGCCAGGCGCACAGGCAGCTCGGCGCCTGAGTTACGCGCCATCCACGCTATCCGCGATTCGATCTTGAATCGGGCTCGCGTTGCGGCCGATACTAATGGGGCGGGAATCGAAACGGTCGACCCTGTGCCCGCCAACCTCAGCCCCGAGTACAAGGCCGCCGAGGCCGCCTTTCGCAAGGCGCGCGACCCGCGCGATCGCCTGGACGGGCTGCGCGAGATGCTGCGCACCATCCCCAAGCACAAGGGGACCGACCACCTGCAGGCGGACATCAAGAGCCGCATCAAGGAGCTGTCCGAGGAGCTCGAGGCGCCGAAAAAAGGCCCCGCCCGCGGCGGGGTCTCGCACGTCGTGCGCCCCGAGGGCGCGGCGCAGCTCGTGTTGATCGGGCCGCCCAATTCCGGCAAGTCATCGCTGCACGCGCTGCTCACCGGCTCCAGCGCGCACATCGCGCCCTATCCGTTCACGACCCAGCATCCCGAGCCGGGCATGATGACCTACGAGGACATCCACTTGCAGCTCGTGGACCTGCCGGCGGTATCGCCCGAGCACCCCGTGCCCTGGCTGGCTTCCGCGCTGCAGACGGCCGATGCCTGCCTGCTGGTGGTGGATCTCGGAGAATCGTCCTGCGTCGAGGCGGTCCGGGCGGTGCACGCCATTCTGCGGGGGAAGCGCGTCACGTTGACCGGGCGCTGGGAGGCCGCGCCGGCCAGCGCGGAGCCGGGCAACGGGGACCCGTTTGCGCTGAGGCTGCCCGCGCTGATGCTTGCGAACAAGGCGGACCTGGCTGCCGATGAAGCAGCGGACGTGGAGGCGTTCCGCGAGCTGACCGGCTTCAACTACCCCGCGCTTGCGGTGTCAGCGCAGACCGGGGAGGGGCTGGCGGAAGTCGGCGCGTGGCTCTTCGGGCATCTCGGCATCGTGCGCGTCTACACCAAGTCCCCCGGCAAGCCGGCGGAGAAGGAGCGGCCGTTCACGCTGCGCCGCGGACAGACGATAGAGGATGTCGCGCGGCTCGTGCACAAGGACCTCGCGCACTCGCTCAAATACGCGCGGGTGTGGAGCCGATCCGGGATTCCGGGGCAGCACGTCGGGCGAGAGCACGCCGTCGCCGACGGCGACGTCGTCGAGCTCCATACCTGAAATCCCCCGGCGTTCGACGCACTGCCTTTTGTGCGTCGAGCCTGCCCCCTTTGACAAAGGGGGCGGCGAGCAGCCCCCGGCGTTCGACGCACTGCCATGTGTGCGTCAAGCCTGCCCCCTTTGACAAAGGGGGCGGCGAGCATCCCCCGGCGTTCGACGCACTGCCTTGTGTGTGTCAAGCCTGCCCCCTTTGACAAAGGGGGCGGCGAGCAGGGGCAGCGATGCGAGCGGGGGATTTACGCCGTTTGGAGCTGCCGCGCGCGCTTGCCCGCGAGCAGCGTCAGCAGGTGCTTGACGGTGTGGCGCTCGATGCTCAGGACGGTGTCGGCGATTGCATCCACCGGCAGCTGCGGGTTGATCCCGCGGAATTTCTCGATGACGCCGCGCTCCCCGACGGGATTGGCGTCCGAGCCGAGCGGATCGAGCACGTCGACGCGCACCCACTTCCCGGCGTCCTCCACGGCGATCCAGGCGGCGAAGCGCTCGGGGTAGAGCTGGTCGAGCGCGGGGTCGTGCTCGAGCTCGAGCCTTTCCGCCAGGGCCGTGATCGCCGGATCGGAAAGCTTGGCCTCGGAGAATTGCGGCGGCAGTACCTGGCCTTCGAGCAGCGCCGCGGCGACGACGTAGCGCAGGCTCATCTGGGCGTTCAGCGCACTGGTGGGGAAGTACTTGAAGCCGCACTGGACGTCCACCACGTTCGCGAGCCCCACGCGCACGCGGCGCTTCGCATCCCACGGCGTGCCGAGCCGCCGGCGCAGCTCGAACGCGGCGTCCACGTAGGAATGCGTGCTGCCGCAGCAGGAATAGGGCTTGATGCGGTTGGTGTCGAGGCGGTAGACCGTTCCGAGCTCCGCGGTGAGCGGCGCCGGGTCCGACCGGTCGGAGTATGCCTTCAACACGCCGCCGTCGTGGAATTCATAGATCTGGGTCGGCCCGGTGAAGCCGAGCGCGGCGAGCTCCGCGGCGAGCACGCCCGAATAGGCCGCCCGCCCCGCGTGGAAGCGCTTGCTCATCGTGCCGTCGGCGTTGAACGCCCACACCCCCGAGCCTTGCGTGCCGGCGAGTCCCAGCGCCCAGGCCGTCTGCTCGTCGTTGAGCCCGAGCAGCACGGCGCACGCCGCGGCCGCGCCAAACGGGCCGCACACGCCGGTGATGTGCCAGCCGCGAAGACGCGTCGCGGACGGATGCATGGCGAGACTCGAACGGATCATCACTTCGTAGCCGGCGGCGATCGCGGTCACCAGGCGCTCCCCGCTCGCATCGAGTTTTTCCGCCATCGCGAGCGCCGCGGGTATGACGACCGCGCCCGCGTGCAACTTGGCATTGTGATAGTCGTCGAGCTCGAAGCCGTGCGCGGCAACGCCGTTGACGAGCGCCGCATCGGCCGCGCGCAGCGATGGCGCAGCCTCGCCCCAGACGGTCGCTTCACCCCGCGCCGGCGCGCCCGCTCTCGCCCACTGCAGGACCATCCTCGCCCACGGCGTCGAGTGGCCGTAAGCGCCGCAGCCGAGCGTGTCGAGGAGCGCAATGCGCACGGTTCCGCGCGTGCGCGCCGGCAGGTCGGCGTAACGCAGCTGAGAAATCCAGCGGGCAATCTCACGGGTGGGAGCGGAGACCTCTTGGCGCGGGGAGTTCATGATATGGTCCCTTCCGGTGGCATCGGGACGAACGTTGCGCGTATTCTAACAGCCGTGATGAGTGATGAGGGAGATCGATGGACTATGACGTGATCGTGGTGGGCGGCGGCAACGCGGCGTTCTCCGCCGCCATTTCCGCCCGGCACAGCGGGGCCAAACGGGTGCTGCTGCTGGAAAAGGCTCCCCGGGAAAAGCGCGGTGGCAACACGCACTTCTCGGGCGCGGTGTTCCGCTTCATCTACAACGACGTTTCCGAGCTGGATCGTTTCGTGCCGCTTGCCGAACGGGACTACCCCGGGTTCCACCAGGGCGTGCAGCCCTACCCGGTCAACGTGTTTCGCGAGGACCTCATGCGCGTAACGCAGGGCCGGAGCGACCCCGAGCTCGCGGCGCTCCTCATCGAAAACTCCTACGACACGATGTGCTGGCTGCAGGACATCGGCCGGCACAAGTTCGAGCTTGCCGTGTCGGTCATGGGCGTGCGCGTCGGCAACGAAGTGAAGTGGCCGCGCGGCGCCATGATCCGCACTGTGCACGAGGGCGTCGGACTCTCGAAGACGTGGTTCGAGACCGGAGAGAAGAGGGGCATCGAGATCCGCTACGAGACCGGAGCGCAGCGGCTCACCCAGGCCGAGAGCGGGCGCGTGAACGGCGTCGTCGCGCGCGGGCCGGAAGGATTCGTCACCTTCGGCGCGAAAGCCGTGGTGCTCGCCTGCGGCGGCTTCGAGACCAACCCGGAGTGGCGGCTGCGCTATCTCGGCGCGCCGTGGGATCACGCCAAGGTGCGCGGGTCGAATTTCAATTACGGCGACGGGCTGAAAATGGCGCTCGACATCGGCGCCATGCCGTGGGGACACTGGAGCGGCTGCCATGCGACGCCGATCAACGCCGAGGCGTCCGACTACGGCGTGCAGAACCTGACCGACAAGACCAACCGGCTGTCCTATTTCCTGGGCGTCATGGTGAACGTCGACGGCAAGCGCTGGGTGGACGAGGGCGCCGACTTAAACTCATTTACGTACGCCCAGTACGGCGGGATGATCCTCAAGCAGCCGCAAAGCCTCGTCTACCAGATCTTCGACAGCAAGGTGCTGAAGCTGCTCGAGCCGCGCTACTCGACGAGCGAGCCGTTGCGGTCGGACACGCTGGAAGGGCTGGTGAAGCAGCTGAAGGTCGATCACAGGCAGGCGCTGAAGACGCTCGAGGAATACAACCGCGCGGCGGGTCACGGCGGGCCGTTCAATCCCGCGGTGCTGGACGGGCTGCACACCGACGGCATCGACCCACCCAAGACCAACTGGGCGCTGAAGCTCGACACCCCGCCTTACGTTTCATGGCCCGTCACCGGTGGCATTACGTTTACCTTCGGCGGGCTCAAGGTCAACCAGGACGCGCAGGTGATCGCAACCGACTGGAAGCCGATACCCGGTCTCTATACCTGCGGAGAGATGGTCGGCGGGCTCTTCCACTACAACTATCCCCTCGGCACCGGGCTCATGTCCGGCGCGGTATTCGGCCGCATCGCCGGCCGCAGCGCGGCGCGCGCTTGAACTACTGGATACCCGCCCCCCGACTAAATCACTCGAGGGCAGGCTTTGCGGGAATGACGGAATCGCCGCGCCCGGAGAGGAGGTGCTGCACTGTCGAATGGGCGTATCGATGCCCTTCGGGCCACTTGCTCGCGCGCGGCCCGGCGACATTCAGAACGGAGACGCGGTGGCGCTCGATGAACGCCGAGATCCTGGAAGCGGCCTCGCGCGGCCCGATGCGAGCGGCATCGACCAGCTCGAACGGCTTGCCGTGCTCGATGCAGTTCAACAGGGTCTGGCGCGTGCCGCCCTCGAGCGTCCCGGAATGGAGAATCGCGGTGCCGTCGCTGTCGAGCGCGTTCTGCAGGGTGCGTTCCTCGTAGCCGGCGCCTGCCAGTTCCTGCAAGGGGTAACGCGCGTGGATGCGCCCGTCTTCCGCCGCCCGGTCCCCGGGCGCCCACCCGCCGCACGGAAAAGCCGCCTCGAGCGCGGCGTCGAGCGCGCCGCGGTCTACACCGGTCTGTCCGCCGGAGATGATCTTGGCCAGTGTCATCAGACGCGTGATTCGTGATTCGTGAATTGTGATTCGTGCAGGTGCCGGGGGGCTACGTCAATTACAATAACGTCAGTTTACCCGTCGGGCTACGTGATCTACGATAACGTCGTCCTCGCGAAGGCGGGGACCCAGGGACGCTTCGAAGTTCCTAGATTCCCGCCTTCGCGGGAATGACGAGACCATAACGGAGTCACTCCATGAAGCAATTGAAGATACCGGCGGCATTCATCCGAGGCGGCACCAGCAACGCCGTCGTGTTCAACGTGAAGGACCTGCCGCGCGATCGCGCGCTGTGGGACGAGATCTTTCTCGCCGCGATCGGCAGCCCCGATCCCTACGGGCGGCAGCTCGACGGCATGGGCGGGGGCGTGTCCTCGCTCTCGAAGGTCTGCGTCGTGGGCCCGCCGAGCCGGGATGACGCCGACATCGACTACACCTTCGCGCAGGTGCAGGTGAAAGAGGCGCGGGTGGACTACGGCGCGAACTGCGGCAACATGTCCTCCGCCATGGGGCCGTTCGCGGTGGACGAGGGGCTGGTGAAGGTATCAGGGCCCGACGCGCTGGTGCGGGTCCACAACACCAACACCAGGAAGATCATCTGGTCGCGGTTTCCGCTCGAAAACGGCACGGCGGCGGTCGACGGCGACCTCGCAATACCGGGAGTAGCGGGCACCGGAGCGCCGGTCAAGCTCGAGTTCCGCGAGCCGGGCGGCGCGACGACCGGAAAGCTTCTGCCCACGGGCAACGTCGCGGACACGCTGGATCTGCCGGGCATCGGCAAATTCCGCGTGTCGATGGTGGATGCGGCCAATGCGTGCGTGTTCGCGCGCGCGTCCGACCTCGGCATCAAGGGCACGGAGCTGCCGGACGAGATCGACGCCAATCCCGGGCTCCTGAAAAAGCTCGCCGCAATCCGCATCGCCGCTTCGATCGCAATGGGCGTCACGAAGACGTCAGAGGATGCGGCGAAACGCGCGTCGGTGCCCTTCGTGGGATTCGTTTCGGGACCCCAGGACGCGAAGTCTCTGACCGGAGAAACGTTGAAAGCGGGGGAGGTCGACCTCACCGGCCGCATGATGTCGAACGGGCAGCCGCACCGAGCCCTGCCGCTGACGGCCTCTCTCTGCATGGCGGTGGCGGCGCGGCTCCCGGGCAGCGTCGTGCACGAGGTGATGCGCCCGACCGACAATCCCGAAGCGGAAATCCGGATCGCCATGCCCTCCGGGGTGCTGACGGTTGCGGCGAGCGTGCGTCAGCTGGAAGGGCAGTGGCACGCAGCGCAGGGCGCCTTCTTCCGCACCCAGCGGCGCATGTTCGAGGGCCACGTGCTGGTCCGCGCTTCGCGC
>DASWIC010000070.1:0-1542 GCA_036397875.1 Burkholderiales bacterium | reverse complement strand
CGTCCACCAGCTCGAGCAGCGCCTGCGAGATCTCGCCGACCAGCGTCGCGGCCTGCTCGCCGTTCAGCGGCTGGTGCCAGATGACGTCGGCGAGGTAGAGGTCTTCCTGCAGGCCGGCGACGACCCGCTCGCGGGTCACGCCCGAGCCGGCCTGCACGGAGAAGCCGTGCAGCTCGGGACAGCGCTGGAACAGCATCTCCAGACGCGCGGCCAGATCGGACTCCAGCCGGATGAACTCGGTACTGTGCTGTAGCGCGTTCATGTGCCACCTCCTGCGCCCCCAGCATCGAGCACCGGGGGCTGTTGGTCGAGGAAGGAGTCCCGTCCCAGACAGTGTCTGACCGGGGCCCTCGACGAGCGGAGGGTGCCGGCGGACGGGCGGCGGGCTAGAAGATCAGCCCCGGCAGATAGGTGGCGATCCCCGGGAAAATCGCGACCAGGACCACGGCGATCAGCAGAATCAACCAGTAGGGCATCGAGCTGGCGAAGATACGCCAGATCGAGATATCGCGGTCGTCGATCGAAGACTTCACGGTGTAGACGAGGATGCCGAAGGGCGGCGTCAGCAGGCCGGCCTCGATGGCGAGGATGCCGATCACGGCGAACGCGATCGAGTCGAAGCCCACGGCGACGGCGATGGGCTCGAAGATGATGACCGTGAGCAGCATGATGGAGATGGAGTCGATCATCATGCCGAGCACGAACCAGATACCGATCATGATCGCCAGGATGAGGACCGGGGTCAGGCCGCTGTGCACGAACGCGTCGCGGATCGCGCTGGTCACGCCGGTCATCGCCAGCGTGCGCGCGTAGAGCGAGGCCGCGACCAGCAGGATCAGGATCGGCGCCGAGGTCCTGCCTACCGACAGGATGCACTGGATGATCTCGCGCCAGCGCATGCCCTTGACGATGCCGAGGACGAGGGCGATGAAGGCGCCCGCGCCGGCACCCTCGGTCGGCGTGAACAGGCCGAACCAGATTCCGCCCAGCACCGTCACGACGACGAGCACGATGCCGATCGAGCTGGTCCACAGCGACCATGGGTCGAGCGTTTCGACGGCCTGCGCCAGCTCGGCGCCGCGGCCCGCACCCACTGTTTCGGGCCGCAGGATCGCCGTGGCGAGGATGTACAGGCAGAACATGCCCGCCACCAGGAGGCCCGGGACCACGCCGGCGAGAAACAGCGCGCCGATCGACTTCTCCGTGAGGATGCCCCAGACGATCATGAGCACGCTCGGCGGGATCAGCATGCCGAGGCAGGAAGACCCGGCGATGGCGCCCAGGGCGAAGCTGCGGTCGTAGCCATGGCGCTTCATCTCCGGATAGGAGATGCGCGAGAAGGCGGCGGCGGAGGCGATGCTCACCCCCGTTACCAGCGAAAACAGCGCGTTGCCGAGCACAGTGGCGAGCGCGAGGCGACCGGGAAGGCGGCGCAGTCCGCGGTTGATGCCCCGGTAGACATCGGTCACCGCGCCCGAGCGGGCGATGAACTCGCCCATCAGCATGAACAAGGGAATCACGGCGAATACATAGTCGCGCAGC
>DASWIC010000069.1:0-2802 GCA_036397875.1 Burkholderiales bacterium | reverse complement strand
TCACCTACGAAGAGGCAGCGCGGGTGCTGGACGTCCCCATCGGGACCATCATGTCGCGCCTGTCGCGCGCCCGCGAGCGACTGCGCGCGCTGCTGGGCGGTGATTTCAGGTCGGCCGCCCTCAAGGTGGTGAAATGAGCCGGCAGATCGTCACCGAAGCCGACCTGCACGCGTACGTCGACGGTGTGCTGCCTCTGGGGCGTGCCGCCGAGGTGGAAGCGTACCTGGCCGAGCGCCCCGATGAGCAGGCGCGCCTCGCCGCCTATCGCGAGCAGAGGGCGGCCCTGCGCCGGGAATTCGATCCGGTGCTGGAGGAGCCGCCGCCGCCCCGGCTGAGGGTGCCGCGGCCGGTCTGGCTGCGCCCGCTGCTGCGCTACGCCGCCATGGTCGCCTGGTTCGCGCTGGGCGGCGTGATCGGGTGGCAGCTCAATGCCTATACCTCGGACCAGCGCGCCGAAGCGACCTCATGGCCGCGCAGCGCGGCGATCGCGCACGTTGTCTACAGCCCGGAAGTGCGCCACCCGGTCGAGGTCGCAGCCGACCAGGAAAAGCATCTCGTGACCTGGCTGTCGAAGCGTCTCGGCACGCCGCTCAAGGTGCCCCAGCTCGGCGAACAGGGGTACGCGCTGGTCGGCGGGCGGCTGCTGCCGGGCGAGCGGGGTCCGGTGGCCCAATTCATGTACCAGGATGGAAAGGGCCAGCGGCTCACGCTCTATGTCCGCGTGAATCGCGACGACAGCCGCGAGACCGCGTTTCGCTTCGCGCAGGAACACCGCGTCGGCGTGTTCTATTGGCTCGACCGCAAGCTCGGCTATGCCCTCTCGGGCGAGGTGGACCGGAGCGAGCTGCTGCGCATCGCGACCGCGGTGTATCGCCAGCTCAATCCCTGATAAACCCGGACGCTGGCGCGCCGGTTTATCTCCGCGAGCTCGAACGGACGCCTCGGGCGTGCGGGGGCTGCGGCAACCCCATCTAGGCGCCGTTCAACTCGCGGCAAAATGATCCACGAGGAACGCGCGAAGCTGCGCTTCCCAGTGCGGCATCTCGACGCCGAAGACGCGCTTGATTTTCTCCTTGGTCGTAACCGGGTGAACGGGCCGTTTCGCGGGCAGCGGAAATTCGCTTGAAGTGATCGGTCGTACTTCCGCCCATCCGGCGTGTTCGCCCGGGAGCTCGCGCCCGATGCGTATGATCGCGCGGGCGAAATCGTAGCGCGACACGTGACCCGCGGCAGCCATGTGGTAGATCCCGCTGTTGCCGGGAATAAGTTCCCGCCGGCGCAACAGTTCAACCGTAGCCTGCGCGAGCGCCCTTGCCCAGCTCGGCGAGCCTATCTGGTCCCGCACCACCGCCAGTTCCGGTTTCTCGCGCGCCAGGCGCAGGATAGTCAGCACGAAATTGGTGCGGCGGGCGCTGTATACCCAGCTGGTGCGCAGGATCAGGTACTGCCCCCCGACCGCAGTGATCGCATGCTCGCCGGCGAGCTTGGTTTTCCCGTAGGTGTTGACCGGATTGGGCGCGTCATCCTCGACATAGGCGCGGTCGAGCGCACCGTCGTACACGTAGTCCGTCGAATAGTGGATGAGCAGGGCCCCGAGACGCTTCGCCTCCTCGGCAATGATTCCCGAGGCGACGCCATTGACCTGCATCGCAAGTTCTGGCTCGGCTTCGGCCCTGTCCACCACCGTGTAGCCGGCGGCGTTGACGATGATATCGGGCTTCGCGTCCCGAATGGTGCGCCGGACCGAATCGGGGTTCGTCAGGTCCATCTGGTGGCGGTCGGGAGCGATCACCGCGCCGAGCGCTGCGAGCGCGCTCTGCAATTCCCAACCTACCTGGCCGGTCCGGCCGGGCATCAGAATGCGTTGCATTATGGCAGCAGCATCTCCCGCGCCATCAGCTCGGATACCGCCTCGCGCTCGCGGATCAAGTGCATTGCGGCCCCGTCCGCCATGACTTCGGCCGCGCGCGGGCGGGTGTTGTAGTTCGAGCTCATGCTCATGCCGTAGGCGCCCGCGGACAGCACCGCGAGGAGATCGCCTTCGCGCAGGTCCAGGGCCCGGTCGTGGGCGAGAAAATCGCCGGTCTCGCACACCGGGCCGACGATTTCATAGCTCGGGCCCCCGCTGCCGGCCTTGACCGGAAGCACGTCGTGCCAGGCGTCGTAGAGCGCAGGCCGCAGCAGGTCGTTCATCGCCGCGTCCACTACCGCGAAATTGCGCTCGCGACCGTGCTTGAGGTACTCCACGCGCGTGAGCAGCAACCCGGCCTGGCCGACCAGGGCCCGCCCGGGCTCGAGCAGGATTTTCAGCGCGCGGCTGCCGAGCCGGCTGGTGAGCGCCCGGGCATAGTCGGCCGGTGCCGGCGGCGACTCGTCGCGGTAACGGATCCCGAGACCGCCCCCGATGTCGACGTGGGCCAGGGCCAGGCCCTCGGACTGCAGCCGGTCGGCGAGCTCGAGCACGCGGTCGAGCGCCGCGACGAACGGCGCCAGCTCCGTCAGTTGCGAGCCGATATGGAAGCCGATGCCGGAGACCGTGAGGTGCCGCATCTCCCGCGCGCGCCGGTAGAGCGCCGCGGCATCCTCAATGGGGATGCCGAACTTGTTCTGCCTCAGGCCGGTCGCGATATACGGATGGGTGCGCGGATCGACGTCCGGATTGACGCGCAGGGCGAGCGCCGCGGTCCTGCCGCATTGCGCCGCGACCGCGGCGAGCCGCGCCAGCTCGCTTTCCGACTCGACGTTGAAGCACAGGATGCCCGCCATCAGGGCCTGGCGCATCTCCTCGGCGGTCTTGCCCAC
>DASWIC010000068.1:0-3654 GCA_036397875.1 Burkholderiales bacterium | reverse complement strand
TATAATTGATCCCGCCCATCGGACGGATCCCTTGTCCGTTTCGAGCAATGAGGCCACGTCATGAAACCCGGCATTGCTGCTGGACTGCTCGCGGTTGCCGCGCTGGCATGCGGCGCCGGCGTGGCTTTCGCCCAGGCCTATCCCGCCAAGCCGATCCGGCTCATCCTGCCGTTTCCGCCCGGCGCGCCGAACGACCTGGTGGGACGGGCGCTCGGCCAGAAGCTCTCCGAGCAGCTCGGCGCGAGCGTCGTGGCCGACAACCGGCCCGGCGCCGGCGGCAACGTGGGGATCGGGGCCGCGGCGAAATCGCCGCCCGACGGCTATACGATCGTGCTGGCCACGCCCGGGATCGCGATCAGCCCCTCGCTCTACTCGAAGCTCCCCTACGACGCGGCGCGCGACTTCGCGCCGGTCGCGCGCGTGACCTCTATCCCCAACATCATGGTCGTGCACCCGTCGGTCCCCGCGAGGACACTGAAGCAGTTCATCGCGCTCGCGCGCGCCCATCCCGGCAAGATCAACTTCGGTTCGGGCGGCCCCGGCACCACCAACCACCTCGCCAACGAGCTGCTGAAGCATCTCGAGAAAATCGACATGGTACACGTGCCGTACAAGGGCGCGACCCTGGGCATGATTGCGATGATTTCGGGCGAGGTGGACCAGGTGATCGTTCCGGTCGCCTCCGCGATACCGCAGATCCGGGCCGGCAAGGTGCGGCCGCTGGCGGTGCTCGCGGACCGGCGCGTGGCGCCCCTGCCGGAGGTGCCGACCGCCAAGGAGGCGGGGGTGGACAACTTCGTGGTGATCGTCTGGTATGGCGTGTTCGCGCCGGCGCGCACGCCGCCCGACATCGTCGCCCGCCTCGGCCGCGAGGTCGTGCGCGCGCTGGAGTCGCCCGATCTGCGCGAGCGGCTGGCCGCCATGGGCGTCGATCCCTGGCCCGGCACGCCGGAGGAGCTGGCGGGCCTCGTGCGCAGCGAGACCGCGCGCTACGCGGCGGTGATCCGCAGCATCGGCCTGCACCTCGACTGAGATCGAGCACGGAGGTGTCGTCATGAAACGCAGCGTTGTTGCTCAACTGGTCGCGGCCGCCGCGATGCTCTGCGGCGCGGGTGCGGCCATTGCTCAGACTTACCCCACGAAGCCGATCCGCATGGTCGTCACCGGCGTCGGCAGCGGCGGTGACTTCGCGGCCCGGCTGATCTCGCAGGGCGTCTCGCCCGCCCTCGGCCAGCAGATCATCGTGGACAACCGCGGCAGCGGCAACATGCCGGCGGAGATCGTCGCGAAATCCCCGCCCGACGGCTACACCCTGTGCCTGTCCGCGGCGCCGCTCTGGATCACGCCGTTCCTGCGCCGGACGCCCTACGACCCGGTGAAGGATTTCGCCCCGGTCACGCTGGTCGTCACTTCGCCCAATATCCTCCTCGTGCACCCCTCGCTGCCGGTCAGGTCGGTCAAGGAACTGATCGCCCTCATCCGGGCGCGGCCGGGCGAGCTCAATTACGCCACTTCGGGTATCGGCGGCTCGGGCTTTCTCGCGGCGGAATTGTTCAAGTCCATGGTGCGCGCCGACATGGTGCGCGTGAACTACAAGAGCGGCGGGCTCGCCATGGCCGAATTGATGAGCGGCGAGGTGCAGGTCTTCTTCGCCAACGCCGGCGCCGCCGCCCCGCACAGGAAATCGGGACGGCTGCGGGCGCTGGCGGTGACGAGCGCGCAGCCCTCCGCGCTGCTGCCGGGGCTGCCGACGGTCGCCGCCGGCGGCCTGCCGGGCTACGAGCTGGTGTCGGTGCAGGGCATCTTCGCCCCGGCGCGGACGCCGGAGGCGGTCGTCGCCCGCCTCAACCAGGTGATCGTGCCGTTCCTGCGGCGCGACGACGCAAAGAAGAAGTTCTTCGCCGCCGGCATGGAGCCGCTCGGCAGCCCGCCGGAAGCGCTCGCGGAGCGGGTCAAGTCGGAGATGAGCCGCCTCGGCAAGGTCATCAAGGCCGCCGGCATCGCGCTCGAGCCCTGACGAACCTCGTCATGCCCGAGTCCTGGATCGTCGCCGCGCGCGCCGTGCCGGACAGGTGATGCAGTGACTTTGATCCGCGAGTCACCGGAGATGGCCAAACTGGATATCGAGGACCTTGCGGCCATTTCCGCGCGCACGCTGGATCACTACGACCGGCATGCGGAGAGTTTCTGGCGGGGGACGCACGACCATGATGTCGGCCAGAACATCGAGGCGCTGCTGAAGCACATCGAAGGCAAGCCGCCGTTCACGATACTCGATTTGGGGTGCGGTCCCGGGCGCGACCTCAAAGCGTTCACCGCTCTCGGTCACGTCGCCGTCGGCCTGGAAGGCTCGGAACGCTTCGCGGCGATGGCCCGCGCCTACAGCGGCTGCGAGGTCTGGCAGCAGGACTTTCTCAAGCTTGCGCTGACCGCGGGCCGATTTGATGGCGTGTTCGCCAACGCCGCGCTGTTTCACGTCCCGACCCAGGAATTGCCGCGGGTATTGCTCGAGCTGCGCGCAACCCTCAAGCCGCGCGGCGTGCTGTTCAGCTCGAATCCCCGCGGCAACAACGAGGAGGGGTGGGACCGGGAGCGCTACGGCGCGTACTGGGACTTGCCGGCGTGGCGCCGCTACCTGGCTGCGGCGGGATTTGTCGAGCTTGCACACTACTACCGGCCCATGGGCGTGCCGCGGGAACAGCAGCCGTGGCTGGCGAGTGTTTGGCGGGCACCGCAGTGACCCGCACCCAGTGACCGTTTTCCCCCGCCCACGATCCACGGGTTCCAGGGTCGGCGCACGGCCCATGGACTCGATGGAGTATCGTGTTTCTCGATGCAGCTTCACATCCCCGACCCGGACTACACCAGCTCCGAGCGGGCGCGCGCCAATTTCCGGCTGGCGTTCAAGATCGCGCTCGGTTTCGTCGCACTGATCTGGCTCATCGATATATTGAATTGGGCGCTCGATCTGGAGCTGCGGCGTTTCGGCGTCCGTCCACGCCAGTTCGCCGGGCTTCCCGGCATTCTGCTCGCACCCCTGCTGCACGGCGGCCCCGTCCACCTGGCCGCCAACTCGCTGCCGTTGCTGGTGCTGGGCACGGGTGTCCTGTACCTCTATCCGAATTCCGCGCTCAAGGTGCTGCCGGCGATCTACCTTGGGCCGGGCCTCGCGGTGTGGCTGTTCGCCGGGGGAGGCATTCATATCGGGTCCAGCGGTCTGGTCTACGGCCTGGCCGGTTACATCTTCGTGGCCGGCGTGATCCGGCTCGACCGGCGCGCGATCGCCGCGTCCCTGCTGGTCTCGTTTCTCTACGGCAGCCTGGTGTGGGGCGTACTGCCGATCCAGCCTGGAGTTTCCTGGGAATCCCATCTCTCGGGCGCGCTGATCGGCCTCGCGCTGGCGATCGCGCTGCGGCGCCTCGACATTCCACCGCGCAAGCACTACTCCTGGGATGGCGAAACGGAGGAGCCGGGCGACGGCGATGTCCGGTGACGAGGTAGCGCGTCCCCGGGCTGCTCCTGCGCGCGGCAAGGTCCCAGCACCATCGAGAGAATGACCGCGCGCCGAAGGTCGCGTTTGTCCTTCAGGAGCGCGCGCACGGGGTGCAGGCGTCGCGGGGCCGGCGGCGGTGCCGGGCGTGCAACGGGCGCCGG
>DASWIC010000067.1:0-23594 GCA_036397875.1 Burkholderiales bacterium | reverse complement strand
CATAGCGCCCCTCGGCATCCGTCCTCAGACTCGCCCGCAGCAGGCAGCCGGAGTCGTCCTGCCCGGATCCCACCTGGGTGTAGTTTCCGCGCGCGTCTGCTTGCCATACCTCGACCAGCGCACCAGCGAGCGGCGCGCAATTCGGCATGCCGAGCACGCGGCCCGAAACGGTCAGTTTCTCGGGCCCTCCCGAACCGCTCGCGCAAAGTTCCGGCTGCGCGGGTGCGTCAGCCTTGTAAAACGGCCCCAGCGCGTCGCGCGGCGTGACCCTGCACTGCTGCGCAAACGCCGCCGGCGCCGCGAGCAATGCAACGCTGCCTAGCAGCAGGCGTCTGCGGTCAGGATCCATTTGTCACTCCGTCACTGCATCACTTCGTCACCTGGGGGACGTTCATTCCCCTTTGCACCGCCGACCGCGCCGAAATCGCGTCGAACCAGCGTTTGACGTGCGGAAAATCGTTCAAGTCTGTCTTATGCCACTCGTAGCGAGCGACCCATGGATAAGTCGCGATGTCCGCGATCGAGTAGCCGCCGGCGAGAAAATCGCGATCCTTGAGGCGCTCGTTGAGCACCCCGTACAGCCTGCGCGTTTCCTTCTGGTAGCGCTCGATGGCGTAGGGCACCTGCTCCTTTGCCGCGCGGAGATAGTGGTGCGTCTGGCCGAACATCGGCCCCACGCCGCCCATCTGGAACATGAGCCACTCCAGCACGTCATACATCGCGCGACCGGGCGGCGGGAAAAACTTCCCGGTTTTGCGTGCGAGGTAGATCAGGATCGCGCCCGATTCCATCATGGCGATCGGCTTGCCGTCGGGCCCCTCGGGGTCGACAAGGGACGGGATCTTGCCGTTGGGATTGATCTTCACGTACTCGGGCGCAAACTGCTCGCCCTTGCCGATGTTGATCGGATTCACGCGATACGGCAGTTCGATTTCCTCCAGCATGATGGAAACCTTGCGGCCGTTGGGCGTGGTCCACGTATATAGATCGATCATCACACTCCTTCGGAGTTCACAGGTTGTTGGCCAGTTCCATCCAACTGCGTGATTCGTGATTCGTGATTGGTGATTCGTAGCCTTCTGAGACCGGTGTCATGGGCTCTGGTCGAATCACGACTCACGAATCACTTCTCCGCCAGCGCCTGGCGGATTGCCGCCAGGCGGGCGGCATCCACGTTGCCGCGGATGGCTGTAGTGTTTTTCGACGCCTTTGCGATCTCGCCGGCGTTGACCGCGGCGGCGGCCGCCCGCGCGCGCTCGAGCCGTGTCTGCGCAGGACCGGCATCGGGCTCGCCGGCAAACGCCGCCGTCGCGAGTTCCGCGAAGCGCTCCGGCCTGCGCCAGGCGTCGACGGTGTTGAAGAGCTCCAGCACGGACTGCGCGTCGAGCCCGGCGGCGTCCAGGATGGTGTTGGCATGGCGTGCCGCCAGCAGCGCCAGTTCCCGGCAGTCGGCGGGAGCCTTGAGCCGGCTGGCCAGCGCCTCGACCGCGAGCGGGTAGAGCGAGCGCGCCAGCGCGGCGAAGCGCGCGGGCAACCTCGCTCCCGCCGCCGCCGCCGCGTCCAGCACGCGCATCGTCTCCCGGGCGGCGTCGGCATCATCCCACCGTACGTCCACTTCCGGCATGACGCAAGCAAGCGCGCCGCACTCGCGCAGCACCTCGAACATGCGGGAGGGCCTCGCTTCCATCAGCCCGCGCGCGACTTCCTGCCAGACCCGCTCCGCCACCAGCGCGTCCGCCTCGCCGTTCCGGGACATCTCGCGCATCAGCTTCATCGTTTCCGGCGCGATGCGGAAGCCGTAGCGCGCGGCGAACCGCGCCACGCGCAGGATGCGCACCGGGTCCTCGGCGAAGGCAGGGCTCACGTGGCGCAGCACACCCGCCTTGAGATCGGCCGCGCCGTTGAAGGGATCGATGATGTGACCATCCGCGTCGCGGGCGATTGCATTGATGGTGAGGTCGCGCCGCGCGAGGTCCTGCTCGAGCGTCACGTCGGGCGCGGCGCGGAACTCGAAGCCGTGGTAGCCGCGCGCGGTCTTGCGTTCGGTGCGCGCCAGCGCGTACTCCTCGCGGGTCTCGGGGTGCAGGAAGACGGGGAAGTCCTTGCCGACCGGCTTGTAGCCCTGCCGGACCATTTCCTCCGGCGTCGCGCCGACGACGACGTAGTCGCGGTCCTTGACCGGCAGGCCCAGCAGTTCATCGCGGACGGCCCCGCCCACGCAATAGATCTTCATGGCTGCGTGACCGGCGGCCGGCGACCGGCGACCGGAGTGACAAATCCTCTCCGCCAGGACCGTGACGGCGAAAACGCCGGATTATTGGTCACCGGCCGCCGGTCGCCGAATCATCGCGATGCGCCTGCCCGCGGAAACGTTGATAGCGCGAGCGCGGCGTCCGCTGGCCCAGATAGGATGGCGCCACCGCTTCAAGCGCCGTTGGCGCGATGCCGAGGGGGAAGTCGCAGCTGCACACGTTGTCCACCTTCATCGAGTAATAGTTGTCGCGCGTCATGAGCTTGACGGGCAGGAGCTCCATGGCAAGGGCCTGGAAATAGGAGAGCCTGTCGCTCAGTCCCATCACCGGCCGCCGCCGCCCGGTCACCCTGCCGACGTACTCGACCAGCTCGCGCAAGGTGTAAACCCGGGGTCCGCACAAGTCATAGCTCTTGCCCAGGCTGCCGAGGTCGGCGAGGCCCGTCACGAACGCCGCTGCCACGTCTTCCACGTATACCGGCTGGAAGCGCGCGCCCGGGCAGGCCAGCGCGACCACCGGCGAAAACCTCAGTACCGTGGCGAACAGGTTGAGGAAGCTGTCCCCGGGGCCGAACACGACCGACGGGCGATAAAGTGTCCACCCGAGCTTCGACCCGCGCACGATCGCCTCGGCCTCGCCCTTCGATCGGAGATAGCGGCTCGGCCCGTCGCGAGCGGCGGCGAGCGCGCTCATGTGCAGCAGGCGCCGGACGCCGTGGCTGCGGCACGCCGCAACCCAATTGCGCGCGAGCTCAACATGCGCCGCCTGAAAGCTGCGGTCGCCACGGCCGTCGTGCAACACGCCCACCAGGTTGATCGCCGCGTCCGCGCCCCGCACGAACGCGGCGAGCGCCGCGGGATCGTGAATGTTGACGGTAGCGACGTCCACCGTCGGCAGCAGGATCAACTGCTCCTTGGCGCGCTCGCGGTCGCGCGTCGCCACCCGTACCCGATAGCCCGCGGCGGCAAGCGCATGGCAGACGTGCCGGCCCAGAAAGCCGCTCCCGCCCAAAACGCAGACTTCGGTAATTTCCATGACGCTTGCGCCCCCCGGCCGCGCCGGGCGCCGTAAGCTCCGCCGCGCGCTACCGCTCGCCGCTCACCGACAGATCACTGCTCATCAGCAGCCCGAGCGCATCGGTCCCGGGTGCGCCTTCGTTCCCCTGCTGGGGCCCGACCGTGCCCAGGCGCTGCTTGAGCGACTGCAGCTGCTGGCTGAAGGTGTGAGCGTAATAGGTTGCGTTCGCCATCACGTTCTTCACGTAGAGGCGCGTCTCGGTGAACGGTATGGTCTCGGCGAAAACCGCCCCCTCCATCGCGGTCTCCGGACGCCACGCGCGCGCCCGGTTCGGCCCGGCGTTGTAGGCGGCGGAAGCGAGCACCGGCTGGCCATCGAGCGCGTCGAGCACGTGGCGCAGATAGTAGGTGCCGAGCCCCACGTTGGTGCCCACCTCCGTGACCTGCGACCAGCGCCAGTTTTTGAGCCCGATCCGCTTCGCCACCCAGCGCGCGGTCTGCGGCATGAGCTGCATCAGGCCGCTCGCGCCCGCCACCGACCTTGCTTCCGGGATGAAGCGGCTTTCCTGCCGGATCAGGCCGTAGACCCAGGCCTCGTCGAGCGAGAGGTGGGCGGTGTGCGCCTTGAGCACGTCGCGGTAGGGCGCCAGGTAGCGCAGCTCGAAGTCGTGCAGCCCGACGGTGCGGTCCGCGGTATTGATGGCGCGATCGTAGACCTCGTGGCGGCGCGCGAGCTCGGCTGCGGCGAGGAGCTGCCGGTCGTCAAAACCGCGGATGGCCCACTGCCACTCCCCGTTGGCCTCCGCGCGCAGCCCGAGGCGGTAGAGCGCGAGGGCGCGCCGCAGCCCGGCCTGCCGGCCCATGGCGCGCACGTCCTCCGCGCCGGGCTTGTATCCCGTGGCCGGCGCCGCGATTTTCGCGCCCAGCTCCTCCAGCGCGAGCTGCCCGTAGAAGCCGAATTCGCTCGCGAGCGGCTGGAGCAGGTCGTTCGCCTCGGCCGCGCGCCCCGTCGCTTTCAGGGCCCGGGCCTTCCAGTAGCGCCATGCGGATATCGATCGTTGCCGGTCGGACATGGCATCCACCGCGGCCAGCACTTGCCGCCAGTTCTGCTCGCGCAGCGCGGCGCGCACCTTCCAGGCGAGCTGCAGGTCGGAGAGATCTCCGGCGCGCGCGTACCAGCGCAGCGCCTCGGGATCGTGGCGCAGCGCGCCCAGGTACCCGATCATGCCCCAGACATAGGCGCGCTCTTCCGGCGCAAAGCGCGCTTCGAGCCGGTTCCAGTGCCGCGCCGCCTGCGGAGGCGCGACGCGCGCGAGCCGGTGGACGGCAAACATGAGGGTCTCGCGACCGGCGCGGGTCTTGAGGTTGTGGCCCGCCCGCTCGATGGTGGCCGCGGGATTCGAGGCCGCCCGCTCAAGCGAGCGCGGCTCCGGAGCCTCTCCTGCCGGCAGCCACTCCGAAATCCAGCGGGCGTGGGTTACCCGCCCCGCTTCCAGCGCGACCCGGATGCGCGTCCACAGGTCGTCGCCGGAAATGACGCCGGCCGCGACGAGCGAGTCGAGGAGCGGCGTGCAGCTGTCGGGAAGGTCGCGCGTGACGAACCAGAGGGACCGCGCCTCGCGCAAGGCCTCCTCCGGCTTTGACTGCATCCGGTTCCGCAGGACGTAACAGGTGACCTCGATGTCGCGGCTCGCGAGCGGCGGCAGCTCGGCGTTGAACAGCTCCCACTCTCCGCGCTCGCCCAGCACCTTGAGCCACTCGCTGCGCAGCCGCTGCGCGAGCGGCCCGTCGCGATGGGCGGCGAGAAAGCCGCGCACGTCCTCCGGGGCTGCCTCCTCGAGCCTGAGGCTCAATCGCCAGTAGGCGACATAGCCCTCGAGCAGATGGCCCTCCAGGCGCCGGGCATGCGTCTCCAGGCGGACCGCGTCGCTCGACTGGTAGGCATCGCGCGCGGCGAGAATTTCTTCATCCAGCGCGGCGCCCTGCGCAGTCGCCGTCGCGAGCAACAAACACCCCAGCCAATGCATTCTTTTGTGCGGCACGACATCCCCTGTCTAGCGCCTTCATTCTAGCCGGATTTCGGCCCGGCCATAACAGCATCCAACGCGCCGCGGGCACCTCCGTTGACTCAGCGGGCGCTGGCCTGTCCCCGACTTCAGCCCAGAAAGAGCTTGTAGGCGGGATTGCGGGTCTCTTCCTGCCAGGGGTAGCCGACTTTGGCGAGAAAGGCGCGAAAACGGCCCTTGTCCCGCGGCGGCACCTGCATCCCGACGAGCACGCGCCCGTAGTCGGCGCCGTGGTTGCGGTAGTGGAACAGGCTGATGTTCCAGCCGCGGCTCATGGCAGACAGAAACTTCATGAGGGCACCCGGCCGCTCGGGGAATTCGAAGCGATACAGGATCTCGTTATCCACCGTCGGCGCGTGCCCGCCCACCGTGTAGCGGACGTGGAGTTTCGCCAGCTCGTTGTCGCTCAAATCGAGGGTTTTCAGCCGGTGCCGTCGCAGCCTCTGCACCAGCTTCCGGGTCTCGTTGCGGTCGCGCACCTGCAACCCCACGAACACGTGGGCCTGCCTCGGGTCGGCGTAGCGGTAATTGAACTCGGTGACGTTGCGCGCGCCGATCAGCCCGCAAAACTCGCGGAAGCTGCCGGGGCGCTCGGGAATGGTGACCGCGAGCACCGCTTCGCGCTTCTCGCCGAGCTCGGCCTCCTCCGCGACGAAGCGCAGGCGGTCGAAATTCATATTGGCGCCGCTGGCGATCGCGACCAGCGTCTTGCCGCGGACGCCGGTGCGGCCGGTGTAAGCCTTGATGCCGGCGATCGCCAGCGCCCCGGCCGGCTCCAGCACCGCGCGCGCATCCTCGAACACGTCCTTGATCGCGGCACAGATGGCGTCCGTGTTTACCCGGATGACGTCGTCGACCAGCGCGCGGCACAGCCGGAAGGTTTCGCGCCCGACCTGCTTCACCGCCACGCCGTCGGCGAACAGGCCCACTTGCGCGAGCTTGACGCGCCGGCCGGCCCTGAGCGAGCGATACATCGCGTCGGCATCCTCCGGCTCGACCCCGATCACCTTGATCTCCGGGCGCAGGCGCTTCACGTACGCGGCGATACCGGAGATCAGCCCGCCGCCGCCGACCGGAACGAAGATCGCGTGGATTGCCCCCGGGTGCTGGCGCAGAATCTCCATCCCGATGGTGCCTTGCCCGGCGATCACCTCCGGGTCGTCGTAGGGATGCACGAACGCGAGCCCGCGCCGCCGCGCGAGCATGCGTGCGTGGAGATAGGCCTCGTCATAGGAGTCGCCGTGCAGCACCACGTGCGCGGCGCGCGCTTTCACGGCGGCGATCTTGATCTGCGGCGTCGTCACCGGCATGACAATGGTCGCGTGGCAGGCGAGCCGCTGGGCCGCGAGCGCCACGCCCTGCGCATGGTTGCCGGCAGAAGCGGTAATCACGCCGCGCCTCAATGCCGCCGGCGGGAGCCGCGCCATCTTGTTGTACGCCCCGCGCAGCTTGAACGAGAACACCGGCTGCATGTCCTCGCGCTTGAGCAGCACGCGGTTGCCGGTGCGCGCCGCGAGCCCGGCGGCGGGCTCGAGCGGCGATTCCAGCGCCACGTCATAGACGCGGGCGCCGAGTATTCGCTCCAGGTAATCGTTCTGCTTCATGGCGAAGTTCATAAAGGGTGCTAAGCGTAGCAGGATTGACGGAGGAATAGGAAATGGGAAACGGGCAATGGTATAGTCGTTCGCGGTTTTAGTTTCCAATTCACCATCCACCGTTCACCAGTCTTCAATGACCCAGGATGAAATGAAGCAAGCGGCAGCGCGGGCCGCGATCGCGCACGTTCCCCACGATTGCGTGCTGGGCGTGGGCAGCGGCTCGACCGCGAACTTCTTCATCGCGGCGCTCGCAGGGATCAAGCACCGCATCGAGGGCGCGGTGGCGAGCTCGGAAGCCACGGCGAAGCGGTTGAAAGAGCTCGGCATCCGCGTGCTGGACCTGAACGGCGTGAACGAGCTGCCGGTCTACGTCGACGGCGCCGACGAGGTGACGCGCCATCTCGCCATGATCAAGGGCGGAGGCGGGGCATTGACGCGCGAGAAGATCGTCGCAGCGGTCGCGCGGAAGTTTGTCTGCATCGCCGACACTACCAAGCTCGTGGACGTGCTCGGGAAATTCCCACTCCCGGTGGAGGTGATTCCGATGGCCCGTTCCTACGTCGCGCGCGAGCTCGTGAAGCTCGGCGGCCATCCCGAGTGGCGCCGGGACTTCGTCACCGACAACGGCAACGTCATTCTCGACGTGCACGGGCTGGCGATCCTGAACCCCCCCGAGCTCGAAGGCGCGGTGAACCAGATCGCGGGCGTCGTCACGAGCGGTTTGTTCGCGCGGCGCGGCGCAGACGTGCTGCTGCTCGGCCGCGCCGATGGCGTGCAGACCATCACGCGCTGACACGGTCCTGGATACCCGCTCCGCGGGAATGACGGGCTCTGCTACAGCACGTCGGGCGCGATAACCGCGCGCACCCTCGTCTCGTCTCCGTCCCGGGTGGTGAGCCACCAAATCGCGCCTTTCGGGACGCTCCAGTCCGCGGGCGCGCCGGTCAGCGCCAGCGCGGCAGCCTGGCCCAGGGTCGGCTGGTGCCCCACCACGAGGACCGTCCCCTCGCCGCGCGGCCAGTTCGCGGCCTTCAGCACGGACTGCGGTGTCGCCTCCGGGCCGACGTCATCGCTCACCTTGAATGTTGTCGCCAGCGCCCGCGCCGTCTGCTGCGTGCGTTGCGCGCGGCTGACCAGGATCAGGGCGCCCCGGGGCAGCCGCTGCTTGAGCCAAGCAGCCATGCGCTGCGCCTGCTTCCTGCCCTTGGCCGTGAGCTTGCGCGCTTCGTCGCGCATGCCGTCCTCGGCATCGGCGTGACGCCACAAAATGAGGTCCATATGACGTGATGCCGGCTCGTGCCTCGTGACTGGCGACTATTGGCCGGGGTGGGGTCCGCACCGCGCGCGGCGGTCACTTGCTGGGAGGCGGAACGTAGCCGGAGGCGACGTCGGCGCCGCCGCCGAAGAAATGCTGCTCCATCTGCTGCGTGAGGTAGTCGCGCGCCTTCTTGTCCGCGAGGTTGAGACGGTTCTCGTTGACCAGCATCTTCTGGTGCTCGAGCCACTGCTTCCAGGCTTCCTTCGACACGCGCTCGAAGATGCGCTTGCCGAGCTCACCCGGATAGGGCGGGAAATCGAGGCCTTCCGCTTCGCGGCCCAACTTGATGCAGTTCACCAATCTTGGCATGACGGTCGCCGGCTCGCGCCAGGCTGCGACAGGAATCCCGCGGAAATATTACGGCCGCCGCCCGCTCAAGTAAACCGCAGCGCCATGCTGGCATCCGGGCGCCGCGTGCGCGCTACGAGCAGGGGGTGGTCGCTGCTCGGCTTCTCCAGGTAGTAGCCCTGCACGCAATCCACGCCGAAGCCGCGCAGCATCACGATCGTCTCCTCGTCCTCCACGCATTCGGCGATGGTGGTGCGGTGCAGCCCGCGCGCGACCGTCACCATCGCCTTCACGAACAGCTGGTTGTCGTGCTCCTTGGGGAGATTGCGGATGAAGAGGCCGTCGATCTTCACCGAGTCCACCTGCAGGTGCTTCAGGTAGGCGAACGAGGAGAAGCCGGTGCCGAAGTCGTCGAGGGAGACGCCACAGCCGGCCTGGTGCAGCGCCTCGATGAAGCGCTGGGCGTCGTGCAGGTCCGACACCGCGGAGGTCTCGGTGAGCTCCACGATGAGCCGCCGCGGCGCGACGGCGCAGCGCTTCAGCTCAGCGGCGATGTACTGCGGCAGCTGCGGCTCGTCGAAGGAGCGCCCCGAGATGTTGACCGCCAGCGCCGGAATCGACTCCACTTCCGCCAGCAGCTGGATAGCCTGGCGCAGCACCCAGCGGTCGATGTCGAGAATCTTGCCCGATTTCTCCGCCACCGGAATGAACTGGCCCGGCATCAGCAGCAGCGACGGGTCGTCCTTGTCGCGCATGCGCACCAGCACCTCGAAATGCGAGAGCGCGCGGTTGGCCGCCGTATACACCCCCTGAAACTGCAGCTCCATCAAGTCGTTTTCGAGCGCGTGCAGGATGCGGTCGTTCCACGACATGCGCTTCACCATCTGGGACGTGGTGTCGAGGTCGCTGCGGTAGATGCGCCACGCGTTCTTGCCGGCCTCCTTCGCCTGGTACATCGCGGTGTCCGCCCGCGCGATCAGGTCCTCCGCGTTGTCGGCGTGCTCCGGGTAGACGGCGATGCCGAGCGAGTTCGTCAGCCGCAGGCTCTGGCCCTCGAACTGGAAGCGCACCATCGCGATCGAGCGCGTAATGCGCTCGGCGAGCACGCGCAGCATCTCCTCCGAGATCTCCGGCACCAGGATCGCGAATTCATCGCCGCCGAGGCGCGCGAACATCTCGTTGCGCCGGACCTGCCCCGCCACCTCCCCTGCCACGCGGATCAGCATCGCGTCGCCGGCGCGGTGCCCGAAGGTGTCGTTGATGTACTTGAAGTCGTCGAGGTCGAAGAACAGCAGCGCCACCCGCGAGTCGTGGCGCTGGGCGTCCGCGATCATGCGCGCGAGCTCGTCGTTGAAGCGGTGGCGGTTGTAGAGGCCGGTCAGCGCGTCGCGCTCGGCGAGGTAGATCAACTGGTCCGCGGTCTGGCGCTCGCGGGTGACGTCCTGGAACAGCCACAGGTGGCCGACCGGCCGGCCGTAGACGTCCTCCACGGAATGCACCTGCTGGGTGATCAACCGGCCGTCGGCCATCGGAATCTCCAGCGCCCCCGTGATCTCGCCGTCGCGCGGCGGCAGCAGGATGCGCTTGCCGTGCTCCTCGGGGCGCGCCAGCGCGCTCGTCGAGGTGGCGAGCACTTCCTTCGAGTTCCTGCCGATCAGGCGGGTGCCCGGCGCGATCATCCAGATGCGGGTGAAGGCGGGGTTGGTGTAGACCACCTTGTTGTCGGGGGAGACGAACAGGATGCCGGTCTCCATCACGCCCAGCAGCGCCGAGAGCCGCGCGTGCTCGTCCTGCGCCCGCGTGAGGTACTCCTTCTGCACCACATGCGAGTCGCGCAACTCGACCACCGTCGCCTCCAGGCGCTGCTCGGCTTCCTTGCGCTGGGTGATGTCGCGGATGCTGATGCGGATGCCGAGGTAGCCGCCGCGGTTGTCGTAGATGGGGCGCCAGTCGGCCGCGGCCCAGAATTCGGAGCCGTCCTTGCGCTTGCCGCGGAATTCGTAGTCCTGCCCGGTGTTGCCGCGCAACGCGCGCCGGATCTGCCTGACGGTCCGAGCCGCGTCCTGCTCGTCGATGAACGGCGCCGGGAAGTTCTCGGTGGCGAGGCACTCCTCCGGCGTGTAGCCGAACATGTCGAGCACCCGCGGGTTGATCCAGATGAGCTTGCCCTCCGGGCTGATCCACAGCTCGCAGTCGTAGCTGTAGTCGGCGATCGCGCTGAACTTGGCCTCGTTCTCGGCGAGCGCCTTGATCCGGCTCTGGAGCGTGGACGCCATCGCGTTGAAGGCGTGAGTGAGCTTGCCCACCTCGTCGCCGCCTTCCACCGGCAGCCGCACGTTGAGATCGCCCGCCGCCAGGTTCTCGCTTGCCTTGGTGAGCTGCGCGAGGTTGCGGGTGAGCCAGAACGAGAGCGTGACCATCGACAGGATGGACAGGAGCAGCGCGAAGCCGCCGATCGCCAGGCTCTCCCGGATGAGCTCGGCGCGCGCGGTGCGCGTGAACGTGGTGGAGACCCCGAAATGCAGGCGCCCGATCCGGATGCCGAAGGAGTCGATGTCCATGGCGGTGTGAAAGCGATCGCCCTGGGCGAGGGACGACGCGGTGGGGGACGCCGCGACCGGCGGCAGCGGCCTGTCCTCCTCCCAGCCGACACTCGCCACGAGCTTCTCGTTGTGATCGAACAGCACCAGATAAGTGATGCCGCCATCGGTGCGCACCCGCTCGAGGATCTGGGTAAGTGTCTGGTACTGGCGCCCGGCGAGCGGGACCGAGAGCGCCGCGTTGAGAAGCTGCTTCTGCTCCTGGAGGTGGATGCGCGCGCGCTCGTCGAGCTTATCGTCCATGACGCTGATGCCGTCGGCGATCAGCAGCGCCAGCATCATGACGTTCACCAGCACGCCCGCCAGGAGGAGGCGTGCGCGCAGCGACAGCGTGATGGACAGGAACTTCACGTGACTAGATCCGCTTGACCAGCACGACCGAGCGCCGCTGATAATTGTAGAGCGAGCGTTTCGGGCCAGGCAGCTCCCCCACGCGCACCTCGTCGAAGCCCCGCTCCACGAACCAGTGCTCCGCCCGCGTGGTGAGCACGAAGAGGCGCTTCAACTTCGCGCGCCGCGCGCGCGCCTCGATCTCGGTCAGGAGCCGCTCGCCCGCGCCGGCGTTGCGGAACTCGGGACGCACGACCAGGCAGGCGAGCTCCCCCGCCCGCTCGTCCGGAAAGGGGTAGAGCGCGGCGCAGCCGACCGTGAGCTTGTCGTGCTCGAGCACCACGAAGCGCCCGATCTCGCGCTCGAGGCGGTCGCGTCCGCGCTTGACGAGGATGCCCTCGGCCTCGAGCGGCTCGATCAGTCGCAGGATGCCGCCGATGTCCTCGATTCGCGCCGGCCGCAGCGTCTCGATCGGATCCGGTGTCAGCATGGTGCCCACGCCCTTGTGGGTAAAGAGCTCGAGCAGCAGGCCGTCGTCGACGTGGCCGGAGATGAGGTGCGCGCGCTTCACGCCGTTCTCGCAGGCCTGGACCGCGCGCGGGAGGTAGAGCCGCGCATCGCCGTCGGCCGCCTCCGCCCTGGCGAGCAGCGGCTTTGCCTGGCGCACGGTGAGGTCGCGCAGCAGCTCGCCGCGGGCGCCCGTGATCCCGACCGTATCCATGAGGAAGATGAGCTTTTCCGCCTTGAGCGCGACCGCGGTGGCGGCGGCGACGTCCTCCAGCGCCAGGTTGAAGACCTCTCCGCTGGGCGAGTAGCCGAGCGGGGAGAGCAGCACCAATTCGTTGTCCTCCAGCCGCTTCTGGACCGCGGCGGCGTCGATCCTGCGCACCTCGCCGGTGTGCTTGAAATCCACGCCGTCGACCACTCCCATCGGCTTGGCGGTGATGAAATTGCCGCTCGCCACGCGGATGTCCGCGCCCGCCATCGGCGAGTTGGGCAGACCCATGGACAGCGCCGCCTCGATTTCCACCCGCAGCCGCCCGCTCGCCTCCTTGGCGCAGGTGAGCGCCACCTCGTCGGTCACGCGCAGGCCGTGGTGGAAGCGGGCCCGGCGCCGGCGCTCCTTGAGCTTCGCCTCGATCTGGGGGCGCGCGCCGTGCACCAGCACCAGCCGCACCCCGAGGGCGGCGAGCAGGTTCAAGTCGTGGGTCAGGTCGAAAAACCGCCCGTCCGCCACGACTTCGCCCCCGAAACCGATGACGAAGGTCTTGCCGCGAAAGGCGTGAATATAGGGCGCCACCGACTGAAACCAGTCGATGAAGCGGTCCTGGCTCGACAGCCGCTGCCGGCGCGAAATCACCGGCGGCGGCGACTCATTCGTGCCGATGACTGCCGTCACGGCCTTGTCCGACGTCTTGGAAATAGGGGACCTCCCGGAGCTGCGCGGGTGCTACCCCGGACACCCTGCGCAAACGCATTCTACCGCAATTTCAAGCACATATTATGCGATATTGAAGCGTTGGGAAAGGAGTCAGAAGTCTCCCCAGAGTGCCTGCAACGCGGCGAGCGCCGCCATTGCGGCGGTCTCGGTGCGGAGGACACGCGGACCGAGGCGCACCGGCAGGAATCCGCTGGTTTCGGCCGCCTGCTCCTCCCCGGGGGAAAAACCGCCTTCCGGGCCCGCGAGGATGACGACGGTGCCCGCCGGCTGTTCGAGATCGCGGAAGCGGCGTCTCGAGCGCGGTGAGAGCAGCAGGCGCTGCTCGGCGTCACGCCGCGGGCCACGATCCTTGAGAAACGCATCGAGGCGCAGGAGCGGCAGCACGCGCGGCACGCGGTTGCGGCCACTTTGCTCGCAGGCCGCGATCGCCACCGCCTGCCAGTGCGCCAGGCGTTTCTGCGCCCGATCCCCGGTCAATCGCACGACGCTGCGGCGTGTCTCCAGCGGCTGAACCGCGGCCACCCCGAGCTCCACCGCCTTCTGGAGGGTGTAATCCATGCGCTCGCCGCTCGATACCGCTTGAGCCAGTGTCACCGCAATCGGCGCTTCGCGGTCCACCGCCTCGCGCCCGGTCACTCGGAGCGCGAGGCCGTCGCGGCCCGCCTCGACAATTTCCGCCGCGTACTCGGCGCCGTCACCGTTGAAAAGCTTCACGGGATCACCCCGCTTCAGCCGCAATACATGCAGCGCGTGGTGCGCCTGCGGCGGGGGGAGGGCGCACGACCGCCCGGGCGCCAGCTCTCCGGGAAAATACAGGCGTGTCAGCGGCTTGGCGTCGGACATCGCCTCCCAGTATGCCACGCCCGACGGGCCCGCCCGCTGGAGCGCGAACCGGAATAGAATCGCGCTTTTCCGAAGGGGCTCCGTGCGTATCGTGATACTCGGCGCCGGCCAGGTCGGCTCGAGCGTCGCCGAAAGCCTGGTCTCGGAGGCTAACGACATCACGGTGGTGGACGTCGAGCCGACGCGCCTCGCGAAGCTGCAGGACCGGCTCGACCTGAGAACGGTCACGGGCAACGCCGCCCATCCCGCGGTGCTCGAGCGGGCGGGCGCGCGCGACGCCGACCTGCTGCTGGCGGTGACGCAGAGCGACGAGACCAACCTCGTGGCGTGCAAGCTCGCCGCCACGCTGTTCAACATTCCCACCCGGGTCGCCCGCGTTCGCGCGGCCGATTACCTGTCGCATCCCGAGATCTTTTCCGACGAGAACTTCGCCGTCGGCCACTCGATCTGCCCCGAGCAGATCCTGTGCGACTACATCGTGAAGCTGCTCGAGTTTCCGGAGGCGCTGCAGGTGCTCGAATTCGCCAGCGGTAGAGTGAGTCTCGTCGCCGTGCGCGCCTTCCACGGCGGGCCCCTGGTCGGGCACGAGATCCAGTACCTGCGCCAGCACATGCCGAAGGTGGACATGCGCGTGGCCGCGATCTTCCGCCAGGACAGCCCGATCGCGCCCGAGGGCACGACCGTGGTCGAGGACGGCGACGAGGTGTTCTTTGTCGCCGCCAGCGGTAACATCCGCAACGTGCTGCACGAGTTGCGGCGGATGGATCAGCCGGTGAGGCGCGTCATGATCGGCGGGGGCGGCAACATCGGGCGCCGGCTCGCGCGGGCGATCGAGGATCGCTACGAAGTGAAAGTCATCGAGCACAACAAGGCCGGCGCCGAGCGCCTCGCCGCGGAGCTCCGCAAGACCCTGGTGCTCGCGGGCGACGTCACGGACGAGGAGCTGCTCGACGCCGAGAACGTGAGCGACATGGACGTCTACTGCGCGCTCACCAACGACGACGAGACCAACATCATGTCGGCGCTGCTCGCAAAGCGGCACGGCGTGCGCAAGGTCATCGCCCTCATCAATCGCGGGTCCTACGTGAATCTGCTGCAGGCGGGCCAGATCGACATCGCGATCTCGCCGGCGCAGGCCACCATCGGAACGCTGCTCGCGCACGTGCGCCGAGGCGACGTCGTCGCGGTGCACAGCCTGCGGCGCGGCGCCGCGGAAGCGCTCGAGCTCATCGCGCACGGCGACCGGAAATCGTCCCACGTCATCGGGCGCCGCGTCGAGGAGCTGGAGTTACCGAAGGGCGTGACGATCGGCGCCATCGTGCGGCGGCCGGACGAGTCCGGCGCCCCCGCGCCGGACGGCGACCAGGAGGTCGTGATCGCGCACCACGACACGATGATCGAGCCCGAGGACCATGTCATCGTGTTCGTCGTCAACAAGAGCATGGTGCCCAGGGTCGAAAAGCTGTTCCAGGTCGACGTCGGATTCATCTAGATGGCCAGCATCCTTGCCGTGGCCCCGCTGCTGGGGCTGATCGCGATGATGATGAGCGTATCGCACCTGGTGCCGATCGCGGTCTCCCTCATCCACGGGGACGGCGCGCTCTCGGCCTTCGCCTTTTCGACGATCCTGAATTTCGCGTGCGGGTGCGCGGTGTGGCTCACGACGCGCCGCTTCCGCCGCGAGTTGATGGCGCGCGATGCCATTCTGCTCGTCGTTCTCGCGTGGTCGGGGGGCGCGCTGTTCGCGACGGTGCCCCTGCTGCTCGCGATACCGGGCCTCTCGTTCACAGACGCGTACTTCGAAACCATGTCGGGAATCACCACGACGGGCTCGACCATCCTGTCGAATCTCGACGGCCTGCCGCACTCGATAAACATCTGGCGGGGACTGCTGCAGTGGCTGGGGGGCATGGGCATTATTGTCCTCGCCATCGCGCTGCTGCCCATGCTCGGGGTCGGCGGCCGGCAGATCTACAAGGCGGAAACGCCGGGTCCGATGAAGGACACGAAGCTCACCCCGCGCCTCGCCGAAACGGCGAAGGGACTCTGGCTCGTCTATTTTGGATTGTCGGCTGCGTGCTTCACGGCGTACGGGTTAGCCGGCATGCCCTGGGTGGATGCCCTCATGCATACGTTCTCGACCATGGCCACCGGGGGTTTCTCGAACCACGATGCAAGCTTCGGCCATTTCAACTCGCCCTTGATCGAGTCGATCGCCATTTTTTTCATGCTGGTCTCGGCTATCAATTACGGCAGTCATTTCCTGGCGCTGCGCGCCCGCTCCCTGGCACCTTACCGGCATGATGCCGAGGTCGGCTGGTTTCTCGCGGTCATGCTGGCGAGCTGCCTCGGTATCGGCGGCTATTTGTGGCTGATGGGCGTCTACGCCGAATTTCCGACGGCCTTACGGCACGCGAGCTTCAACCTGGTTTCGGTGGCCACGTCGACCGGCTACGCGAGCCAGGACTTCAATCTGTGGCCGATCTTCGCGCCGCTCTGGATGATGTTCCTAGTGAGCTTCGCCTCCTGTTCGGGCTCGACCGGGGGCGGAATCAAGATGATCCGGGCGATGATTCTATACAAGCAGGTCCACCGCGAGTTCATCCGGCTGCTCCATCCCGCGGCGGCCTACCCGATGAAGATCGCAGGTCAGCCGGTGGAAAACCGGATTGTCTTCGCGGTGCTTGCCTTCCTTTTCATCTACGTCGTGTGCATCGTGACGCTGACGCTGCTCCTGACCGCCAGCGGGCTCGACATATTGAGCGCCTTTTCGGCGGTCATTGCGTGCATCAACAACCTGGGCCCGGGGCTGAACCAAGTCGGGCCCGCCACGACCTTCGAGGTCCTGAGCAACTTCCAGATCTGGCTGCTCAGCGCCGCGATGCTGATCGGACGGCTGGAGCTTTTCACCGTCCTGGTGATTCTCACGCCCGCTTTCTGGCGCAAATAGCGGGAACCCGGCCCGCCTCCCCGGCGCCTAAGCGTTTACAATAGGCTCGGGGACCAGGCAGAAGATGAACCTGACGCAGCATTTCCTGATCGCCATGCCCGCCATGGCCGACCCCCATTTCGCCCGTTCCCTCACCTTCATCTGCGAGCACAACGACCGGGGCGCGCTCGGCATCGTCGTCAACCGGCCGATCGAGATGAACCTGCAGACGCTGCTCGAGCAGGTGAGCATTCCGCCGGAGGGCGACGCCTTCAAGGCGGTGCCGGTGCATTTCGGCGGCCCGGTGCAGGTGGACCGCGGCTTCGTCCTGCATGCGCCGCTCGGCCAATGGCAATCCACGCTCGCCGTGAGCTCGGAGATCGGGCTCACCACGTCGAAGGACATCCTGCAGGCGGTCGCGCGCGGCGCAGGCCCCGGCAAGCTGCTCGTGACGCTGGGCTACGCCGGCTGGGCGCCCGGCCAGCTCGAGAACGAGCTCGCGCAGAACGCATGGCTCACCGTGCAGGCAAAGCCCGAGGTGATCTTCGACCTGCGGGCCGAGGAACGGCTGCCCGCCGCCATGGGACTGCTGGGCGTCGACTTCGCCCGCCTCTCCGAGCAGGCCGGCCACGCCTGACCCTAGTTACCAGTTTCCAGTCGCGAGTTTCCAGTTAAAAGCTTGCCGACCAGCGACACAAAAACTCGAAACTCGAAACTCGAAACTCGAAACTCCGCGAGGACCGGAACGGTCCTCGCATTCGATTTCGGCACGAAGCGCATCGGCGTCGCGGTTGGGGACTTCGAGACCCGTCTTGCGCACCCCCTCGCCGTCATTGCCGGCGTGGAAAACCGCGCGCGTTTTGCGACGATCGGGCGTCTCGTCGCCGAGTGGCGGCCCGCGCAGCTGCTGGTCGGGTTCCCCGTGCACGCGGACGGCACGGAGCACCCTGTTGGCAAGCTCGCCCGCCGCTTCGCGCAGCGCCTGCATGGCCGCTTCGGTATTCCGACCGAACTCGTCGACGAGCGGTTGACCTCGCGCGAGGCGGAGGGGCTGCTGCGCGCCGCGGGCGCGCGCGGCGCCCGCCTCAAGGCCGGACTTGATCCGGTCGCCGCGCAACGCATACTCGAAGCGTTCTTCGAGAAAGCGTGATGAGCGGCGATTCCCGGCAAATCGCTCCCCTGGGGGCGGCGAACTGTGATAGAGTAGCGCCCCGCGAAAACCATAAAACATGCCCGGCAACCCGTTACCTGATGCCGAGCAGCTGCTGACAGCGCTGATCGAGCAGATGCGGCCCGCAGTGGGGCCGGAAACGGGATTAATCGGCATCCACACCGGCGGCGCCTGGGTCGCCGAGCGCCTGCACCGGGCGCTCAAGCCAAAAATTCCCTGCGCTTTCCTCGACGTCTCCTACTACCGCGACGATTATGACGCGCGCGGGCTGAAGCGCGACGTCAAGCGTTCCGAGATCCCGTTCGAGGTCGACGAGCGCGACCTGGTCCTGGTCGACGACGTGCTATACACCGGCCGCACGATACGGGCGGCGCTGAACGAGCTGTTCGACTACGGCCGTCCCGCCAACGTGAAGCTCGCTGCGCTGGTCGACCGCGGCGGCCGCCAGTTGCCGATCGCCCCGCAATTCGTGGGCGCGACCCTCACGCTCAGGCCCGGCCAGAGCGTCGTGCTCAAGCGCGACGCCGCCGGCAAGTTGCATCTCGAATTGCGCGAGGAGCAGCGCTGATGTGGCTCAACCCCTCCAACCCGCAGCTCGACAGGAAGGGACAGCTGCATCACCTGCTCACGCTGGAGGGGCTGCCCGCCGAGATCCTGTGGCAGATCCTCGACACGGCGAAGACGTTCGTCGGCACCAAGGTGAAGAAGGTGCCGCTGCTGCGCGGCAAGTCGGTGTTCAACGTGTTCTTCGAGCCCTCCACGCGCACCCGCACCACCTTCGAGATCGCCGCCAAGCGGCTGTCGGCGGACGTCATCAACCTCAATGTCACGGTGTCCTCCCAGTCCAAGGGCGAAAGCCTGCTCGACACGGTCGACAACCTGTCGGCGATGCATGCCGACATGTTCGTGGTGCGCCATGGCGAGAGCGGCGCGCCGCATTTCATCGCGCGCCATGTCGCGCCCGACATCCACGTCATCAATGCCGGCGACGGGCGCCATTCGCACCCGACGCAGGGACTGCTCGACATGTTCACCATCCGCCACTACAAGAAGGACTTCTCCAACCTGCGGGTGGCGATCGTCGGCGACGTCCTGCACTCGCGCGTGGCGCGCTCGCAGATCCACGCCTTCGCCACGCTCGGCTGCCCCGAGATTCGCGTCATCGGGCCCAAGACGCTGCTGCCCGCCCACGTCGAGCAGCTCGGCGTGCACGTCTACCACGACATGCGCGAGGGGCTGAAGGACGTGGACGTGGTGACGATGCTGCGGTTGCAGAACGAGCGCATGCAGGGGTCATTGCTGCCCTCGGCGCAGGAGTTCTACAAGTATTACGGGCTCACCCAGGACAAGCTGGCGGTGGCCAAGCCGGACGCCATCGTGCTGCACCCGGGCCCGATGAACCGCGGCGTGGAAATCGATTCGAGCGTGGCCGACGGCAAGCAATCGGTCATCCTGCCCCAGGTCACCTTCGGCATCGCCATCCGCATGGCGGTGATGAGCATCATGGCCGGCAACAAGTGAAGATCCACATCAAGGGCGGCCGGCTGATCGACCCCAGGAACGGCGTCGACGCGAAGAAGGACGTTTACATCGCCGCCGGCAAGATCGTGGCGATCGGCCATCCGCCCAACGGCTTTACCGCGAATCGCGTCATCGACGCCGCGGGCCTGATCGTCTGCCCGGGGCTGGTGGACCTCGCGGCGCGCCTGCGCGAGCCCGGCTTCGAATACCTGGCGACGCTGGAATCCGAAATGCAGGCGGCCATCGCCGGCGGTGTCACGAGCCTCGCCTGCCCGCCCGACACCGACCCGCCGCTCGACGAGCCGGGGCTGGTGGAGATGCTGAAGTACCGCGCGCAAAGCCTGAACCAGGCGCGGGTCTATCCGGTGGGCGCGCTGACGCAGGGGCTGAAAGGAGAGCGCCTGACGGAGATGGCCGAGCTGGTGGACGCCGGCTGCGTTGCGTTTTCGCAAGCCGATGCCCCGTTCGCGGACAGCCAGGTTTTCTACCACGCGCTGCAGTACGCCGCGACCTTCGGCTTCCCGGTCTGGCTGCGCCCGCAGGACCCCGCGCTCGCCCGGCACGGCGTCGCCCACGACGGGCCGGTCGCGACCCGCTGCGGATTGCCGGGCATCCCGGTGTGCGCGGAGACCGTGGCGCTCTCGACCATGCTGATCCTCGCGCGCGAGACCGGCGCGCGCGTGCACTTCGCGCGGCTCTCCAGCGCCGAGGGCGTGGAGCAAGTGCGCCAGGCGAAGCGGCAGGGGCTGCCCATCACTTGCGACATCGCCATCCACCACGCGCATCTGACCGAGATGGACATCGGCTACTTCGATTCAAACTGCCGCCTCGATCCCCCGCTGCGCAGCCAGCGCGACCGCGACGCGCTGCGCGCGGCGCTCGCCGACGGTACGGTGGACGCCGCCTGTTCGGACCACACGCCGGTGGACGAGGACGTGAAGCAGGTGCCGTTCGCCGAGGCCGAACCCGGCGCGACCGGGCTGGAGCTGCTGCTGCCGCTCACGCTCAAGTGGGCGGAGGAATCCGCCACGCCGCTATCCGCTGCGCTCGCCAGGATCACCTCACAGCCGGCGCGGGTGCTCAACGTCGACGCCGGCCACCTCACGCCGGGGCATGCCGCCGATATCTGCATCTTCGACGCCGGGCGCCACTGGAAGGTCGCCGCTGAGTCGCTGAAGAGCCAGGGCAAGAACACGCCTTACATCGGCCTGGAGGTCAAGGGCAAGGTTCGCTACACCCTCGTCGACGGCCAGGTCGTCCATGAGTCTTGAGCGTTAAGCGGCTTGAATTCGTCGCTCGCGGCACCCACTGGACTCTTGTCACCCAACACTGATCGCATGAATCCGCTTCTCGATTTTTCGGGGCTGCCCCGCTTCGCCGAATTCAAGCCGGCGCTGGTCACGCCCGCCGTGGACGAATTGCTGGCCCAGAACCGCGCGCTGATCGAACGCGTCTCGGCGCCGGGCGTCCCGGCTACCTGGCGTGATTTCGTGCAGCCCCTCGAGGAAGCCAACGAGCGGCTGCACCGCGCCTGGGGGGTCGTGGGGCACCTCAATGCCGTGATGAACAGCCCGGAGCTGCGCGAGGCCTACAACACCAACCTGCCCAAGATCAGCCAGTATTACACCGATCTCGGCCAGCACCCGGGGCTCTACGCCCGGTTCAAGGCGCTCAGGCAGGGCCCGGAATACCGGGGCCTGACGACCGCGCAGAAGAAGATCGTCGAGAACGAGCTGCGTGACTTCCGGCTCGGCGGCGCGGAGCTGCCGCCGGCGAAGCAGGCGCGCTTCAAGGAAATCAGCGAGCGGCTGTCTCAGCTTGCGTCGCGCTTCTCGGACAACCTGCTCGACGCCACCAATGCGTTTGCGCATCAGGTCACGGATCCAGCCGCAACCGCGGGAATTCCCCAGGACGTGCTGGCCACGGCGCGCGAAGCGGCGCAGGCCGACGGCAAGCCGGGATGGAAGTTCACGCTGCACGCGCCGTGCTACCTGCCGGTCATGCAATACGCCGAGAACCGGGCGCTGCGCGAGCTGATGTACCGTGCCTACGTGACCCGCGCCTCCGAGTTCGGCAAGCCCGAATGGGACAACACGGATTTCATCGCCGAGATCGTCAAGCTGCGCCGGGAGCAGGCGCAACTGCTCGATTTCGCCAGTTTTGCCGAGTACTCGCTCGAGCCCAAGATGGCGGAATCGCCACGGCAGGTGCTCGATTTTCTCAACGAGCTCGCGGCGCGAGCCAGGCCTTACGCCGAGCGCGACCTGCGGGAAGCGACGGATTTCGCGCGCACCGAGCTCGGGCTCGACACGCTCGAGGCCTGGGACCTGGCGTTCGCCTCGGAGAAGCTGCGCGCGGCGCGCTACGCCTTCTCCGACCAGGAGGTCAAGCAGTACTTTCCGGAGACCAAGGTGCTGCCCGGAATGTTCAAGCTGGTCGAACAGCTTTACGGCCTGCAGATCGAGCCCGCGACGGCGCCGGCGTGGCATCCGGACGCGCGCTTTTTCTCGATTCGCGACCGTGCGGGCGGCCCGGTCGGACAGTTCTACGTGGATCCCTACGCCCGCCCCTCAAAACGCGGCGGCGCCTGGATGGATGACGCCATCACGCGGCGGCTGAGAAACGGGCGCGTGCAGGCGCCGGTCGCCTACCTCAACTGCAACTTCTCCGCGCCGGTGGGCGGCAAGCCCGCCCTGTTCACGCACGAGGAGGTGACGACGCTGTTCCATGAGTTCGGCCACGGGTTGCACCACCTGCTCACGCGCGTGGACTACCTCGGTGTCTCCGGCATCAACGGCGTGGAGTGGGACGCGGTGGAGTTGCCCTCCCAGTTCATGGAAAACTTCTGCTGGGAATTCGAGGTGCTCGAGCCGATGACGGGTCACGTGGACACCGGGGAGCCGCTGCCGCGCGCCTTGTTCGACAAGATGCTCGCGGCGAAGAACTTTCAGAGCGGCATGCAGACCGTGCGTCAGCTCGAGTTCGCGCTGTTCGACCTGAGTCTGCACTTCGACTTCGACCCCGGCGGGTCGAAGACCGCACTCGCGCTGCTCGACGAAGTGCGCGCGCGCGTCGCGGTGGTTTTCCCGCCCGCCTACAACCGCTTCCCCCACAATTTCTCGCACGTCTTCGCCGGCGGCTATGCCGCGGGCTATTACAGCTACAAGTGGGCCGAAGTGCTGTCCGCGGATGCCTACAGCCTGTTCGAGGAGAACGGCGTGCTCGACCCCGCCACGGGCGAGCGCTTCTGGAACGAGATCCTCGGGGTGGGCGGCAGCCGGCCCGCCCTCGAATCGTTCGTCGCCTTCCGCGGCCGGGAGCCGAAAATCGACGCCCTCCTCAAGCACAGTGGCATGGCGTAACAGCAAGCGCTTTACTGCGCACTCCGCCTGGTGTTAGAGTAAAGTAGCCAGTTCAGGAGTTAACATCATGAAAAGTATCGCAATTCTGTCTGTCACTGCGATGCTGCTCGGGGCGCCGCTGGGCGCCGCCCAGCTCTACCGCTGGGTGGACGACAAGGGCAACGTGGAGTACCGCGACACCCCGCCGCCCGCGTCCGCGAAGAAGGTGGAGCAGTTGCGGAGCAGCGGCCGCGCGGTCGAGGCGACCTCAACGCTGCCGTTCAGCGTGCAGCAGGCGGCCCGGAATTTTCCGGTGACGTTGTGGAACTCCAGCTGCGGCGGGCCCTGCGACCAGGCGCGGGCGCACCTCGCGCGCCGTGGCGTGCCTCACGCCGAGAAGGACCCGCAGAGCGACATCGAGGCCTTCAAGAAGCTCACCGGCGGCCTCGACGTGCCGGTGCTCTATGTCGGATCCACCCGCATCAAGGGCTACCTCGAGAGCGAGTGGGACTCCGCCCTCGACATCGCCGGCTATCCCCGGACCGCGCCACCCGGCTATCGGCCGTCGGCCCAGCCGGCGGCTGCGAAATCGGGCACGCCACCGGTCAAGCTCTACACCCACCCGCAATGCGGCACGCCCTGCAACGATGCGCGGAGCCTGCTCGCCGACCGGGGCGTCCAGTACGAAGACATCACCGCCCAGGAGCAGGCCGACATCAACGAGCTGCAGAAGGTGTCCGGCGACACCAAGGTGCCGGTGCTTCTGGTGGGCCAGGTGGTGACGCGCGGCTTCTCCGCGCCCGATTACAACCTCGTGCTCGACGCCGCGGGCTTCCCGCGCAGCCAGCAGGACGCCAGGCCGTAGCCGCGGGCGGGAGCT
>DASWIC010000066.1:0-3550 GCA_036397875.1 Burkholderiales bacterium | reverse complement strand
TGCGAACCGCCCTCGCCGGCGAGGCCCCGCGCGCGCTGGCGGAGGATCGCAGCCGCGTCGTCGAGCGCGAGGGCCGGCGCTATTTCCTGCGCGTCTTCGCGCAGCCGCCGCGGCTCGCGCTCGTCGGCGCGGTGCACATCGCCCAGGCGCTGATCCCAATGGCGGCTGCTGCAGGCTACGACATCACCGTCATCGACCCGCGCAGCGCCTTTGCCGCCGAGAGCCGCTTTCCGGGCGTGACGATGAGCCACGAATGGCCCGGGCGGGCGCTCGCCGCCTTTGCCCCCGACCGCCGCAGCGCGATCATCGCGCTCACCCACGACCCCAAGCTCGACGACCCCGCGCTCGCCGCGGCGCTGCGGTCGGATGCGTTCTATGTCGGGGCGCTGGGCAGCCGCAAGACGCACGCCGCCCGGCTCGCTCGTCTTAGGGAACAAGGCTTCGGTGATGCCGAGCTTGGACGCATTCGCGCCCCGGTCGGGCTCGCAATCGGCGCGGTGTCGCCGGCCGAGATCGCGGTGTCGATCCTCGCCGAGATGACGCAGTCGCTGCGCGGCGCCGCGCCGCTCGCGCCGGTCCGTCAGGAACCCAGGGGCTGAGATCGATTCAGGCGCTGGCGCGCTGGCGCGACTGGACCTCGATGTTCGCCATCTTGGCGAGGTCGCGGTGCAGGCGTGCGACGCGCTCGATCTGGCCTTTCGCGGGGAAGCGCTCGTAGAACCCCTCGACGCGGAACTCGCGCGCCCGCTCCGTCCACGGGCCGAGCCGCTTCTCCCACCGCACCTGGCGGCCCTCGGCGGGATCGGCGTCGTTGCGCGCGAGATCGCCGCACACGCGGATCATCGCCTTGAGGGTGACCGGCTTGGTCACCATGTAATTGGGGTGGCCCCAGGCGGTGCCCCACACCTTCTGGCAGGCCTTGAGGAAGTCGCGCACGATGGCGTAATAGCGGTCGGCTTCACGCATGGCGTGCCCGGAGCGCTGGATCTTGCGCCACTCCCCGCTCACCCAGCGGTGGAGCTCGTTGAACAGCTCCGCCTGCAGAATCCACTTCTCCTGCTGGCTGCGCCCGCCGAGGCGGTTGATGCGGTAGCGGAGCGGGCTGTCGCCTTCCCGGTAGAGCTTGTCCACCAGGCGCGCGGCAAAGCGCCGGTCGGGCTCGGCCCACGAGATCCGCTCGTAGAGGTCCACCAGGTGGCTCTTGTTGATGCGGGTCGGGGTGGAATTGATGATGACGAACATCTCCGCCGCGAAATCCTCGGTGCGGCCGTCGAAAATGACGCACGGCACGTGGATGGCGTTGCCTTCGCCGGGGCGCTCGCGCAGGTAGAAATTCAGGGCCGCCAGGCGGTGCTGGCCGTCGATGATCAGGAATTTCGAGGTGGGATCCTGGAGGTGGCCCACGCTCTGCTCGTTGCCGAGCGCCTGGAAATTGAGCTTTTCGTGCGTGAACAACAGCACCGTACCGGGGATCGGCGGCTGGTTCACCGCCATCTCGTAGAAG
Organism: Burkholderiales bacterium; assembly: GCA_036397875.1. Classification (GTDB taxonomy): domain Bacteria; phylum Pseudomonadota; class Gammaproteobacteria; order Burkholderiales; family SG8-41; genus SG8-41. The sequence goes on along the minus strand of DASWIC010000066.1, from coordinate 2,046 downwards.
TTCTTGAGCGCCCGCACCTTGGCGCGCGAGAGCTGGCGCTGGAACGCCGCGTCGCTGTGCTCGATGCGGGCGATGAACTGCGCGATCTCGTCGCTCTGCGCGATCACCTGCGGCGCGATCTGCTCCCCCTCGCCGTAGAAGCGGCTGATGAAGCGCACCCGGGCGAGGATGTCCTTCGCCGGGTAGCTCACGAAGTAGAAGGTCCCGTCCTTCTGGCGGATGCGCGTCGCAAGCATGGCCGTGTTGTCCTGTTCTGGGTCCCCGACCGGCAAACTGAGGCCGCCCGCGTGCAAGCGGGCGGCAATGCGGCATTTTAGCGGTTTGAGGGCCTCGAAGCGAGGATGCCGGCCGGCGGCATGGATACGATGTGGACCCTTCCCGCCACGGGGTCGATGCGCCCATGCGCGGGGCATCCGGTCGGGCGGCCGCTGCGATGCCACCGTCATCGCAGCGCACTGCTGGGCGGCCGCGTTTAGTTCGTGCCGCGGTGGCGCCAGGACCGCCCGGAACGTTCAGGCGCGGACGACGTCCAGGGTGGCGAAGCGGGCCTTCAGCGCGCGCGTGGAGTTCGCGCCCCACCACCGTTCCAGGACGGTGGCGTAGAGATCGCGAAAATCCACCGCGAACGGCAGGTTGCCATTGCCATCCAGGCGCGAGAGCGCGGGCGGCATGCCGTAGAGTCCGCCTTTCACCCGGCCGCCGAGCAGGAAATGGGCGCTGGCGGTGCCGTGGTCGGTTCCGTTCGAGAGGTTTTCGCGGGGCCGGCGCCCGAACTCGGAATAGGTCATGACCAACGTCGAATCCCAGCGGCCGAGCTCCACGAGCGCTGCCTTCAGGGCCACCAGGCCTTCCGCGAGCGCCTTGAGCAGCTGCGCGTGGCGCCCCGGCTGACCGCTGTGGGTATCGAACCCGCCCAGCGCAACCTTGATGGCCGCGATCCCCGCGTCGCCGGCGACAAGCTGGGACGCCGTTCGCACCGCATTGCCAAACGGGTGGGTCGGAAACTCGGTGGCGAAACTGCGGTTGCCGTTCAGCCGGGCGGCGGCCTGAGCAATGTTCTCCTCGACGCGCAGAATGTGGTGGAGGGCCGCGTTGCGCGCCTGCCCCGCCGGCGCCGCGTAACGGGCCTGGCGCAGGAATTGCTCGGGGCTGGCCAGGGCGATCGCGCGCGCGCCTCCCCGCAACGGCCCCATCTCGGCGCCGCCCACCACCACGGCGTCGGCGGCGAACGTGGCCGGTGCAGGGGTTGCCGCGAACGCCCGGGCGAGCCAGCCATCCGTCAGATATTCGTTGCTGTTCGACGCCGTGTCCCAGATGTCGATCGAGCGGAAGTGGGAGAGGTTCGCGTCCTTGTAGCCCACGCCCTGCACCACCGCCAGCTCGCGGCTCTTCCACGAGGCCATCAGCGGTTCCAGCGCCGGATGGAAACCCGCCTGCGGGTCGAGCTGAAGCACCTGGTCGCGCGCAACCGCAAGCCGCGGCCGCAGCCCCGGGTAGGCCGGATCGGCGTAGGGCACGACGGTATTCAGGCCGTCGTTGCCGCCTTTGAGCTCCACCAGCACCAGCAGCCGGTCGTAGCGCGCGCCCGACCGCTGTGCGAATGCGGGGCGCGGTGCAAGAGCCGTGACAGCAGCGGCCCCCAAGCTATTCAGAAAATCGCGCCTGTTCATAAGTCGCCCCGCATTTCCGGCCTACTTGAGCTGATAGGCCGGGTCGAGCACCAGGTGCCAGATCAGTTCCATGCCCTGCACTCCCGGCGGCGGCTCGGTGACCGGCTCCGAGGCGAGCACCACCCGCGGCAGCAACTGCGGGCGGCCGTCGAACTGCGACAGCCATTTGCCGCCGTCGAACTGGACGTCGAGCATTGCCTGCATGTAGCGTTGCCGCCGCTCGGCTGCGCGCGCATCCATTCCCGGCGCCTCGACGCCCCCGCCCCCCGCCGCCATCGCTCGCATCTCCTCCACCCTGAACAGCCGGTCGAGGAACGCCTTGCGCGCGAGCAGCGTCGTCGAATTGATCCACATCTCGCCCCCCGGCCAGCCCCTC
>DASWIC010000065.1:0-2899 GCA_036397875.1 Burkholderiales bacterium | reverse complement strand
GGGGGGTAGGGGGGATTCAAGAACGCGGGGAAACAAGGTGCTTCCATATAACCGCAGACTCAAACAGCGCTCTCGCATTCTGCGTCGGGTAATGACGGACGCGGAGCAGCTGCTCTGGATGCGCTTACGCAGGAAGCAACTATCAGGTGTTCAGTTCTACCGTCAAAAACCACTAGGGAACTACGTAGTGGAATTCTATGCACCACAGGCGAAGATAGTTGTTGAGGTTGATGGATCCCAGCATCTTGAGCCGCCGGCGATGAAAGCGGATGCCGCGCGTGATAAGTATCTGTCGGGGCTGGGGTTCGATGTACTGCGCTTTGATAATCTGCAAGTGTTGCGCGAAACTGAATCCGTGCTGGATACAATAAGTAGAGCGATTGCCAAGGCGGAGGAAGAGTAATGACGGTCGCACCTGATGGTCCCGACGCGGAAGCGATCAGGCAGCGATATCTCAAGGTCGATGCGGCCACGGTGTCCGACGTGCTGGACGCGCTCGGCTATCTCCATCAGGGTCTGGCCGGCGCGTTTGCCCCCTACCCGGAGACCGCGGGCAAGCTCGCGGGCTGGGCCTACACCATTTGCGGCGAAATGCGGCCGTACGCGGGGGGCGGCGACGCGGACAAGATGAAGGCAGTGGACGCCCTGAAGCCCGGGTGCATCAGCGTGTGGAGCGGGGCGGGCGACGGCGTGTGCTTCTTCGGCGAGCTGATCGCGCTCGGCATGAAGACGCGCGGATGCGCGGGCGCGCTGGTCGACGGCGGCATACGCGACATCGAATGGATCGGGAGGCAGGGCTTTCCCGTCTACGCGCGCTACCGCACGCCGGTGCAGTCCATCGGCCGCTGGAAGGTGACGGCGTGGCAGGTGCCGGCTTATCTGCCGGGCGCGACCAAGCAGCACGTCATCGTCAACCCCGGGGACTTCGTGCTCGGCGACGCGGACGGCGTGATCGTCGTTCCCGAAGACGCGGTGGAGAAAGTGCTGAACGAAGCCGAGCGATTGACCGCGAACGAAGCAAAGATCCGCACCGAGCTCGCCGCCGGCGCGACGCTCGAGCAGGTGCTCGCGAAGTACGGCCACGTCTAATTTGAAGCCCGCAAACCTTCTCATCGTCATGTCCGACGAGCACAACCCCAAGGTGATGGGGTGCGCCGGGCATCCGATCGTGAAAACCCCCAACATTGATGCGCTCGCGGCGCGCGGCACGATGTTCAGCTCGGCCTACACCACCTGCCCGGTGTGCGTGCCCGCGCGCGCGGCGTTTGCGGCCGGCAAGTACGTGCACCAGATCGGCTTCTGGGACAACGCGGACGCCTACGACGGCTCCATCCCGAGTTGGCACCACCGCCTGCGCGATGCCGGACACCGGGTCGTTGCGATCGGCAAGCTCCATTTCCGCGGCCACGAGGGGGACGACAACGGGTTCAGCGAAGAGATCATCCCCATGAACATTATCGAGGGCAAAGGCGACCTCATGGGCCTGGTGAGAAAGGACCTGCCGGAGCGGGGCCTCGCCTGGAAGATCGCCAAGCTCGCCGGCCCCGGCGAAACGCCCTATACCGCGTATGACCGCGAGATCACGACGCGCGCGCAGATCTGGCTGCGCGAGGAGGCGCCCCGCTATCGCGACAAGCCCTGGGTGCTGTTCGTATCCTTCGTCTGCCCGCATTTCCCGCTGGTGGCGCCGGCCGACTTCTACTACCAGTATCCGCTCGAGAAGATGCCCGTGCCCAAGCAATACGCGCCAAGCGAGCGTCCCGATCACCCGTACCTGCGCGACTATTCGGGGAGCTTCGTCTACGACCGTTATTTCGATCCGGCCAAGCTCAGGAAGGCGATCGCCGCGTACTACGGCCTGTGCAGCTTTGTGGACGACAACGTCGGCAGGGTGATCCGCACGCTGGAAGCGGTCGGGCTCGCCGATTCCACGCGCATCATGTACACCAGCGACCACGGCGACAACCTCGGCGCACGCGGGCTGTGGGGCAAGTCCACCCTCTACGAAGAGGTCGCGGGTGTGCCGCTGATCGTTGCCGGCGCCGATGTCCCGCGCGGGAAGAGCGTGAGCACGCCGGCCAGCCACGTGGACACCTACCCGTTCATCATGGCATGCGCGGGGGAGGACCGGCCGGAGATGTACGAGGGACATCCGGGCGTGTCGCTTCTGGCGCTCGCCCGCGGCGAGCGGCCCGATCGCAACGTGCTCTCGGAGTACCATGGCATGGGCTCCACGACGGGCGCATTCATGATCCGCCACGGAAAATACAAGTACGTGCACTACGTGGCTTACCGGCCGCAGCTCTTCGACCTGGAGCGGGACCCGGAGGAGTTGCGCGACCTTGCCGGCGATCCGGCGCATGCAGGGGTGCTGGAGGACTGCCGCGCCCGGCTCTTCGCGATTCTCGACCCGGCGGAAGTGGACGCCCGGGCGAAGCGGCGCCAGGCCGAGCTGCTCGATGCGGCCGGCGGGCGCGAGGCGGTCATCCGCCGCGGCGACCTGGGGTTCACGCCCCCGCCGGGCTACCCGGCGGTATTTGGGTGAAGGCAGAAGGATGAAGATTTGACAACGAGGAGGAAGCCATGAACAGACTGATTGCAGTGGCATGTGCGCTGGCTGCGACGATCGGGGCCGGGCAGCCGGCATGGTCGCAGGAGTACCCGACGCGACCGATCCGGATGGTGGTGCCGTTCGCGCCCGGGGGGAACACCGACATCCTCGCGCGCGCGGTTGCCCAGCGCATGACCGAGTCGTGGAGCACGCCGATCGTGGTGGACAACCGGCCGGGCGGCAACGGCTTCATCGCCTCGGATATCGTGGTCCGGGCCAATCCCGACGGCTATACCGTGTTCGTCGCATCGAGCCGCGAGGTCTCGATCAACACCGTGCTGTTCAAGA
>DASWIC010000064.1:0-12254 GCA_036397875.1 Burkholderiales bacterium | reverse complement strand
GGGGATCCAGCGCAGAGGTCTTGGGAGAGATTGCTTGCTGCTTGCCCTGCAAAGCGCCTTCGGCTTCGTCGCCCTCTTCCTGATCGCGTGGCTGCTGTCGGAGGACCGCCGCGCGGTGCCGTGGCGCATCGTGGTCTCCGGCGCGCTGCTGCAGATCGTGCTCGCGGCGGCGCTCCTCAAGCTGCCGCTGTTCCGGGATGTTTTTCTCGCCCTCAACGAGCTGCTCTCCGCGCTGGAGCGGGCGACGCAGGAGGGCACGCGCTTCGTTTTCGGCTTCCTCGGCGGGGGGCCGCAACCGTTCGCGGAGCGCCCCGGAACCTCGAGCCTCGTCCTGGCGTTCCGCGCCCTGCCGCTGATCCTCGTCGTGAGCGCGCTCTCGGCGCTGCTCTTCCATTGGCGGGTGTTGCCCGCCATCGTGCGCGCGTTCTCCGCGGTGCTGGAAAAGGCCATGGGGGTGGGCGGCGCGGTCGGGCTCTCCGCGGCGGCCAACATGTTCGTCGGCATGGTGGAAGCGCCGCTCTTCGTGCGGCCGTACCTGAAGGAGATGAGCCGGGGCGAGCTCTTCATCGTGATGACCGGCGGCATGGCGGGGATCGCGGGCACGGTGATGGCGCTCTACGCGGCGATCCTCGGCCCGGTGCTGCCGGACGCGATGGGCCACATCCTGTCGGCGTCCATCATCAGCGCCCCCGCCGCGATCCTGGTCGCGGCGGTGATGGTGCCGCCGCGCGGCGCGCCGACTTCCGGCCGGCTCGTCCCGCCGCAGCAAGCGCGCAGCAGCATGGACGCGGTGACGCGCGGCACGCTCGACGGGCTGCAACTCCTGCTCGCCATCGTGGCGATGCTGATCGTGCTGATCGCGCTGGTCACGCTCGCCAACCTCGCGCTCGGGTTGTTGCCGCAGTGGGGCGGGACGCAGGTCACGCTGCAGCGCATGCTGGGATACGCGATGGCGCCGCTGGTCTGGCTTGCCGGCGTGCCCGCGTCCGAAGCGGTCACCGCCGGGGCACTGATGGGAACCAAGACCGTGCTTAACGAGTTCATCGCCTACGCGGACCTGGCGCAGCTCCCGTCCGATGCGCTCAGCGCGCGCAGTCGGCTCATCATGACCTATTCCTTGTGCGGCTTCGCCAATTTCGGCAGTCTCGGCATCCTGATCGGAGGAATGGCGGCCATGGTCCCGGAGCGGCGCGACGAGATCGTCGCGCTCGGGCTGCGCTCCATCGTGGCCGGCACCCTCGCCACGTTGATGGTGGGAGCCGTGGTCGGCATGCTTGTTTGAGGAAATCCCCCCGCGCTACGCGCGTCCCCCTTTGCCAAAGGGGGGGATAGGGGGCGCTACGGCTCCCCCTCTAGGAAAGGGTGGGATAGGGGGCGCTACAGCTCCCCCTCTAGGAAAGGGGGGATAGGGCGCGCTACGGCTCCCCCTCTAGGAAAGGGGGGATAGGGGGCGCTACAGCTCCCCCCTTAGACAAAGGGGGGATAGGGGGGATTTGGTAACGAGGTGAAGGGGAAAATTCTTGAGCAAGATCATCGAAGTGAAAACCCACCCGGTGTCGGTGCCGCTTGAGCACACGCTGTGGACGGCCCAGGAGGAGCTCAAGGATTCGAGCATCATCCTGGTGGAGGTCCGTACTGACGACGGGATCGCCGGCTATGGCCAGATTCACGGCTCGCCGCAAAAGGCGATCTGCGAGTGGGTGGCGCGGTTCGGAGAAATCATCCGCGGCATGGAGGCGACCGCGAGCGTCGCGGTGTGGGAGAAACTCTTCGCGCTCACCTCGCCGCGGCCCGGGGGCATGGGGGGACGCGATGGGCTGCCGCCACCGCTGCCGCGCGGCGCCCGCCCCCAGGTCATGGCGGCGATCGCCGGCATCGACATCGCACTGTGGGACATCCGCGGCAAGAGCGCGGGACTGCCGGTGTACCGGTTGCTCGGCGCGGAGAAGCGGCCGATCTTCACCTACGCCACCGGCGGCTACTACCGTCTGGATGCACCCGACCGGAGCTACGCGGATGAGCTGGCCGGCTTCGTCGCCGCGGGATTCCGCGCGGTCAAGCTCAAGACGGGCGGCGGCACGGTCGCCGACGAAGCGAGACGCGTGCGCGCGGTGCGCGAGGCCGTCGGCCCGAACACCGCCCTGATGCTGGACATGAACGCCCCCTACGACCTCGCCGAATGCATCGACTTCGCGCGCGCGGTCGAGCCGCTGGACATCTTCTGGCTGGAGGAGCCGCTGCGCTGGTACCTGCAGCCGCCCGACTTCGTGCGGCTTGCCGCCGCGACGCGCATCCCGCTCGCGCACGGGGAGCGCGAGCTCACGCGCTTCACGGTGCGCGACTTCATCGCCTCGGGCGCAATCCGCTACGTGCAGTTCGATGCCACGCGCTACGGCGGCTTCACCGAGGCGCTGCGCGTTGCGGCGCTGGCGGAGCAGCACGGGGTCATGATCGCGCCGCACACCGCGCCCGAGCTGCACGCGCACCTGGTCGCGGCGTTCCCGCGCTCGAGCTACGGGGTGGAATCGCACGGCGACGCCGCCCGCGATCCGGTCTCCGCCGGATGCTTTCGCGAGCGCATCGAAGTCCGGGGCAGCCACGTGCATCTCAGCGACCGGCCGGGCTTCGGCGTCGAGATCGACTGGGAATTCGTCAAGCGGCATCGGGTGTGACCGCGATCGGGCCCCCAACCGTGCGCCGCCCGTTTATTATTGTGGAGCGAGGGGCCCGGCCATGCTGATCAACTGCGCCGCTTATCAGGACGGCAGCAAGCTCGCGGATATCCGCATCGAGGATATCCGCGGGTATCTCGGCATGCCCGGCTGCTTTGTCTGGGTGGCGCTCAAGGATGCGGTGCCGGAGGAGCTGGCGGAGATGCAGAGGCAGTTCGGGCTGCACGAGCTGGCGGTGGAGGACGCGAGCCACGGGCACCAGCGTCCCAAGCTCGAGGAGTACGGCGATTCGCTGTATGCGGTGGTACACACGGTCGAGGCGGCGGGGGATGAGCTCAATGTCGGCGAGATGAGCATCTTCGCCGGCCCGAACTACGTGTTGTCCGTTCGCAACCGCACCGAGCAGGGATTCACCAACGTGCGCTACCGCACGGAGCGCGAGCCGCACCTGCTCAAGCTCGGCTCGGGATTCGTGCTGTACGCGCTGATCGACGCGGTGGTGGACCGCTACTTCCCGGTGCTGGAGGGACTGGAGGACGAGCTCGATCGGCTGGAAGAACGCATGTTCGCCGGGCAGCCGTCACGCGAGAGCATCGAGGCGCTCTACGCGCTCAAGCAGAAGCTGACCACGCTCAAGCACGCTGCCGGACCCCTGCAGGAAACCACGGGCAAGCTCTATGGCGGGCGGGTGCCTGAAATCTGTTCCGGCACGCAGGATTACTTCCGCGACGTCTACGATCACCTGGTGCGGATCAACCAGTCGATCGACAGCCTGCGCGACATGGTCACTACCGCGATCTCGGTAAATCTTTCTTTGATCACCCTCCAGGAGAACGAGACCGTGAAGCGGCTGGCGTCCTATGCCGCCCTGGTCGCGGTACCCACCATGATCGCGGGCGTCTACGGAATGAACTTCGATCACATGCCGGAGCTGACCTGGGCCTGGGGCTACCCCTTCGCGCTCGGCCTGATGGTGGTGCTGGACGGCTATCTCTTCTACCGCTTCCGCAAAGCCAGGTGGCTCTAGCGCGGGTTACTGAGCGAAGAACTCCTTCACCTTCTCCATCCAGGACCGGGCGCGCGGGTTGTGGCGGCCGGCGTCCTTCTGGTTGATGGCTTCCAGCTCGGCGAGCAGCTCTTTCTGCCGCGCCGTGAGATTCACCGGCGTCTCGACCGCGACGTGGCAGATGAGATCGCCGTGGCCCGTTGAGCGCACGCCCTTGATGCCCTTGCCGCGGAGACGGAACATCTGCCCGGTCTGGGTGCCCGCCGGCACCTTGACCTTGGCATAGCCGTCGAGTGTCGGGATCTCGATGTCGCCGCCGAGGGCGGTGGTGGTGAAGCTGATCGGCATCTCGCAGTGCAGATCGTTGTGGTCGCGCTTGAACACCGGGTGCGGCTTGAGATGGATCACCACGTAGAGATCGCCCGGCGGTCCGCCGTTCATGCCGGCCTCGCCTTCGCCCGACAGGCGGATGCGGTCGCCCTCGTCCACGCCGGCCGGGATTTTCACCGACAGCGTCTTGTGCTGCTTCACGCGCCCGGCTCCGCCGCAGGCCGCGCAGGGACTCGCCACGATCTTGCCGCTGCCATGGCAGCGCGGGCAGGTCTGCTGGATCGAGAAGAAGCCCTGCTGCATGCGCACCTGCCCGTGACCGTGGCAGGTCGTGCAGGTGGTGGGGGAGGTGCCGGGTTTCGCGCCGCTGCCGTGGCAGGTCGCGCATTCCTCCATCGCCGGGATGCGGATGCGCGTCTCGGAACCGCGCGCGGCGTCCTCGAGCGAGATTTCGAGGTTGTAGCGCAGGTCGGCGCCGCGATAGACGCTGGAACGCGTGCGGCCGCCGCCGAAGATATCGCTGAAGATGTCGCCGAAGGCATCCGCGAAGCTGCCGCCGAAACCCGCGCCGGCGCCCGCGGCCGCGCTCGAATCGACGCCCGCGTGCCCGAACTGGTCGTAGGCCGAGCGCTTGGAGCCGTCGGTCAGAATCTCGTAGGCTTCCTTGGCTTCCTTGAAGTGCTCCTCGGCCTTGGGGTTGTCCGGGTTGCGGTCCGGGTGCCACTTCATGGCGAGCTTGCGGTACGCCTTCTTGAGCTCCTCCTCGGAGGCGTCCCGGTTCACGCCCAGCACTTCGTAGTAATCGCGCTTCGCCATGGCTTCAGGATTGAGAAATGTGGATTGAGGTACGCACCAATAAGGATCGAGGGGAGGGCCTGCGCCTTCCCCTCAATCCTCGACCCTCAATCCTCGATCCTACTTTTTGTCTTTGACCTCGGTGTACTCCGCGTCCACGACGTTGCCTTCTTCCTTCTTGGCCTCTTCCGCGGCCTTCTCTGCGCCCGGCTGCTTGGCTTGCTCGTCCTTGTACATCCGCTCGGCGAGCTTGTGCGCGGCCTGCGCGAGCGCCTGCGTCTTGGCCTCGATCGCGGCCTTGTCCTCGCCCTTCAGCGCTTCCTCCGCATCCTTCAACGCGGCTTCGATCTTCGCCTTCTCGTCGGCTTCGACCTTGTCGCCGTGCTCCTTGAGCGTTTTCCTGACCGCGTGCACCATGTGATCGCACTGGTTGCGCGCCTCCACCAGCTCGTGCGCCTTGTGGTCCTCCTCGGCGTGCTCTTCGGCATCCTTCACCATGCCCTGGATTTCCTGCTCGGTGAGCCCCGAGCTCGCCTGGATCTTGATCTTGTTTTCCTTGCCGGTCGCCTTGTCCTTGGCGGAGACGTGGAGGATCCCGTTCGCATCGATGTCGAAGGTGACCTCGATCTGCGGCATGCCGCGCGGCGCGGGCGGAATATCGGTCAGGTTGAACTGGCCCAGGCTCTTGTTGCCGCGCGCCATCTCGCGCTCGCCCTGGAGCACGTGGATCGTGACCGCGGTCTGGCTGTCGTCCGCGGTCGAGAACACCTGCTGCGCCTTGGTCGGGATGGTGGTGTTCTTCTGGATGAGCTTGGTCATCACGCCGCCGAGCGTCTCGATGCCGAGCGAGAGCGGCGTCACGTCGAGCAGCAGCACGTCCTTGACGTCGCCCTTCAGCACGCCCGCCTGGATCGCCGCGCCGACCGCCACTGCTTCGTCGGGATTCACATCCTTCCGCGGCTCGCGCCCGAAGAACTCCTTGACGCGGTCCTGCACCTTCGGCATGCGGGTCTGCCCGCCGACCAGGATCACGTCGGAGACGTCGCTCGCCTTGATGCCGGCGTCCTTGATCGCGACGCGGCACGGCTCGATGGTCCTTTCGATCAGGTCCTCGACCAGGCTCTCGAACTTGGCCCGCGTCACCTTGATCGCCAGATGCTTCGGTCCCGACTGGTCGGCCGTGATGTAGGGCAGGTTGATCTCGGTTTGCGCGCTGGACGAGAGCTCGATCTTGGCCTTCTCCGCGGCGTCCTTCAGCCGCTGCAGCGCGAGCATGTCCTTGCGCAGGTCGATGCCGCTGTCCTTCTTGAACTCGTCGCACAGGTGCTCGATCAGGCGCTGATCGAAATCCTCGCCCCCGAGGAAGGTGTCGCCGTTGGTCGAGAGCACCTCGAACTGGTGCTCGCCCTCGACGTTGGCGATCTCGATGATCGAGATGTCGAAGGTGCCCCCGCCGAGGTCGTAGACCGCGATTTTGCGGTCCTTTTTCTCCTGCTTGTCCAGCCCGAACGCGAGCGCGGCCGCGGTCGGCTCGTTGATGATGCGCTTGACGTCGAGGCCCGCGATGCGGCCGGCGTCCTTGGTCGCCTGGCGCTGCGAGTCGTTGAAGTAGGCGGGCACCGTGATCACCGCCTCGGAGACGGACTCGCCCAGGTAGTCCTCGGCGGTCTTCTTCATCTTGATGAGCACCTGCGCCGAGATCTCGGGCGGCGCCATCTTCTTGCCGCGCACTTCGACCCAGGCGTCCTTGTTGGCGGCCTCGGTAATCTTGAACGGCACCACCTTGATCGCCTTTTGCACTTCGCTTTCGGCGAAACGCCGGCCGATCAGCCGCTTGACCGCGTAGAGGGTGTTCCTGGGATTGGTGACCGCCTGGCGCTTCGCCGGCGCGCCGGTCAGGATCTCACCGTCTTCCATATAGGCGACGATGGACGGCGTGGTGCGCGCCCCCTCGGAATTCTCGATCACCTTGGGCTGGCCGTTTTCCATCACGGCCACGCACGAGTTGGTCGTTCCGAGATCGATACCGATAATCTTGCCCATGTTCTACCTCGTTAATTTCTCAACAGATTCGTCCTATTCCCGATATGGGGGTCAGCGCGGGGGATTCAATGGTCAGGCGCTCCCGCCGCGCGGCTTCGCAACCAGGACCAAGGCGGGGCGGATCACCCGGTCGTGCAGGAGATAGCCCTTCTGCAGCACCTGGACGACCGTGCCCGGCTCGGCATCCGCCTCCACCGTGCTGACCGCCTGGTGGCGGTGCGGATCGAACTTACTCCCCACCGGATTGATCTCGGCGAGGTTGAAGCGCTCGAACACGCCGGCGAGCTGCTTCAGCGTCAACTCCGCGCCGCCCCTCATGCTCTCGACCGACGCGTTTTCGGCGGCCAGCCCGGCTTCCAGGCTGTCCTTCACCGCGAGCAGCTCCGAGGCGAAGCTTTCGAGGGCGAATTTGTGCGCGCTGGCGAGCTCGCCCCGCGCGCGCTTGCGGATGTTGTCGGCTTCCGCCTTGGCCCGCAGCCACGCGTCGTGGTGCTCGGCGGCGGCGAGCTCCGCCTGCTTCAGCCGATCCTCGAGGCTGGTTGCCCCCGCGAGGGCGGCTTCATCCGCGACGGGCTGCTGAGCTTTCGGCGGGGCGGCCTGCGCACCGGGCGCAGCGAGCTCTCCGGCCGGAATCGCATTCGCATTGTTGGTCGCGTCCGGGGTGTCCTGCATCGTCCTCTCCACGCTAACCCTTTGAATGTTGGGCCGTACCTGCCCAGTTCAAGAGCCGAATCTCCAGCCTAAGCCATTGATTGGAATGAATGTTTACCCCTTGGCGCCCATTTGCAAGGCGCGCAGGCGCGACATCTCCAGCGATTCATGCGTCGCGTTGACCGACCAGCCCAGGAGGTTGCCCGCCACGATCTCGGCGAGCGCGTGCACCCAATCGTCGCGCTCGTTGAGACACGGAATGAAGTGGAATTCGCGCCCGCCGGACTTGAGGAATTCGCTCTTGCCCTCGATGGCGATTTCCTCGAGCGTCTCGAGGCAGTCGGCGACGAAGCCGGGGCAGATGACGTCCACCCGCCGGGTTCCGCGCTTGCCGAGATCCTCGAGCGTGTGGGCGGTGTACGGCTTGAGCCACTCCGCCCGGCCGAAGCGCGACTGGAACGTGACGCGGTATTGCTCCTCGCGCAATCCCAGCGCCTCCGCCAGCAGTCGAGCCGTCACCTGGCATTCGCAATGGTAGGGGTCGCCCTGGTCGAGGGTTGCGCGCGGCACGCCGTGAAAGCTCATCAGCAGGACATCCGGGCGCCGGTTCCTCGCCCAGTAGTCGCGCGCGCTCTGGGCGAGCGCCGCGATGTAGCCCGGGTGGTCGCAAAAGCCTCGCACCGTGCGCACCGACGGCTGGTTGCGCACCCCCTGCAGGAAGCGGAAGGCGGCGTCGAGGGCCGTGGCCGTCGCGCTCGCCGAGTACTGCGGGTAGAGCGGCACCAGCAGGATGCGGCTGCAATGCTGCGCTTTCAGCTCGCGCAATTTGTCGGGGATCGAGGGCGCACCGTAGCGCATCGCGTAGTCCACGACGAGCGGCAGGTGCTGCGCGCGCTCGCCGAGATGGCCGCGCAGCAGTGTCACCTGTCGCTCGGTATGGACCCGCAGGGGCGAGCCTTCGCTCATCCAGACCTGGGCGTAGCGTTGCGCGGAAGCCCGGGGGCGGGTGGTGAGGATGAAGCCGTGCAGTATCGGCCACCAGATGACGCGGGGGATCTCGACGACCCGCGGATCCGACAGGAATTCCCTGAGATAGGCCCGTACCGCCGCCACCGTCGGCGCCTCGGGCGTGCCGAGATTGATCAGCAGGACGCCGATGCGGGGTCGGGTCCCGTGCGAAAAGGGCGGCTCTGGAGCGTAGCGCGACATTCGCTACGCGGCTCAGCGTTGCGTGAGCAGGCTGGAGAGCAGCTTGGCCGTGATGTCGACGATGGGAATCACCCGCTCGTATGCCATGCGGGTCGGGCCGATGACGCCGACCGTGCCCACGACCTGGCCATCCACCTCGTAGGGCGCCGTGATCACGCTGCATTCGTCGAGCGGCGCGACGCCGGACTCGCCGCCGATGAAGATCTGCACGCCCTGCGCCCGGTTGGAAATCTCCAGCAGCTGGAGCAGGCCGGTCTTGCGGTCGAACAGCTCGAACAGCCTCCTCAGGTTGGCCATGTTGGAGGAGAGGTCCTGGGAGTCGAGCAGATTGCTCTCTCCCGAGATCACGACCTCCTCGGCCGATTCGCTGGCGGCGCTGCCCGCTTCCAGCGCCGCCGTCATGAGCTGCGTCATGTCCGCGGTGAGCTGCTTCAGCTCCTCGCGTATGCGGCGCCGGATCTCGTCGAAGGTGAGCCCGGCATAGTGCTGGTTGAGGATGTTTCCCGCCTCGATGAGCTCCGACGGCGAATAGCGCTTCTCGGTCAGCAGGATCCGGTTCTGGACGTCGCCTTCCGGCGTGACGAGGATCAGCAGTATGCGCGCGTCCGAGAGCCTCAGGAACTCGATGTGGCGGAAACCGGCGCCGCGCCGCGGCGTCATCACCATACCCGCGAAGTGCGTGAGGTCGGACAGGAGCTGCGAGGCCGATACCACCAGCCGCTGAGTGCTCTCCGCGTGCAGCTGTCCCTCGAGCTGGCTGATCTCGACGGTATCGAGCGGCTTGATCTTCAGGAGGGTATCCACGAAGAAGCGGTAGCCGCGCGCGGTGGGCACCCGTCCCGCCGAGGTGTGGGGACTCGCGATGAAGCCCATCTCCTCGAGATCGGCCATCACGTTGCGGATGCTGGCCGGGGAAAGGTCGAGTCCGGAGTAGCGGGACAGGGCGCGCGAGCCGACCGGCTGCCCCTCGGCGATGTAGCGCTCGACGAGCGTCTTCAGCAGGATAAGCGAGCGTTCGTTGAGCGCGGGCGTGTCGACGGGCATGGCCTATTCTACTTAAAAAGTGGTGATGAGTGATGGATCACCCATCACACCGTTTGTGGTTTAATGCGGGCATGAAATTCTCCTTCAAGACCGTCGCGCTGGTGGGCAAGTACCAGAGCCCGGAAGTCGCGGCGCCGCTGTTGAAGCTCGCCCGATTTCTCGAGCGGCGAAAGGTCGAAGTGCTGATGGACCGCGTCGCCGGCTCGCGCGCGGGCCGCGGCCGCTACCCGGCGCTGCCGCTGGAGGAGCTTGCGCGGAAGGCCGACCTTGCCATCGTCGTCGGCGGGGATGGCACCATGCTCAGTATCGCGCGCGCCTTTGCCCCGCACGACGTGGCGCTGGTCGGGGTCAGCCAGGGCCGGCTCGGTTTTCTCACCGATATCTCGGTCGAGAACGCGATCGAAACCATCGGCGCGATCCTCGAGGGCAGGTTCGTCGCCGAGAAGCGGATGCTGCTGGAGGGACGGGTGAGCAGCAAGGCGAAGCAGGCGGCCCGCTCGCTCGCGTTCAACGATGTCGTGGTGAGCAAGGGCGCCCGCGCCAACCTGATCGAGCTGGAGGTGCGCATCGACGGGGAATTCATGTACCACCAGCGCTCCGACGGGCTGATCATCGCGACCCCCACCGGCTCCACGGCGTACGCCATGTCCGCCGGCGGGCCGATCGTGCATCCGGCGCTCTCGGTGATGGCCCTGGTCCCGGTGTCCCCGCACACGCTTTCCAACCGGCCGATCGTCGTCAGCAGCGATTCCGTCGTGGACGTCATCGTCCGCCACGCTGCCGATCCGCGCGTCCATTTCGACAGCCACACGCGTTTTGACCTGCGCGAAGGCGACCGCGTGACGGTGCGACGCTTTTCACACGCCATCCGCCTGCTGCATCCCGCCCGGCACAGCTACTACACCATGCTGCGCGAGAAGCTCAACTGGTACCGGGAGTAGATGCTGCGCAGCCTTTCCATTCGCGATTTCGTGATCGTGGATCAACTGGAGCTGGAGTTCTCTCCCGGCTTCACGGTGCTGACCGGCGAGACGGGCGCGGGCAAGTCCATCCTGATCGACGCGCTCGCGATGGTGCTGGGCGAGCGGGCTGATGCCATTGTGGTGCGCAGCGGGACGGAACGCGCGGAGATCGGCGCGGCGTTCGAATTGGACGGCCGCCCGGAAATGGGGCGCTGGCTGCGCGAGAACGATCTCGCCGGCGATGAAGGCACGCTGCTCATGCGGCGCGTCGTCGAATCTTCCGGCCGCTCGCGTGGTTTCATCAACGGCCACGCCGCCACGCTCGGGCAGATGCGCCAACTGGGTGAACGCCTGGTGGATATCCACGGGCAGCATGAACACCAGTCGCTCGGACATGTCGCCGCCCAGCGCGGGCTGCTGGATGCCTACGGCGGGCTCGCGGACGCTGCGGGAAGGGTCGCCCAGCTTTACGCCGCCTGGCAGCGGCGCCGTGAGAGCCGCGCCGCGTTCGAAGCGAATGCCGCGGCGTTCGCCGCCGAGCGCGAGCAGCTCGAATGGCAGGCGCGCGAGCTCGAGGGGCTCAGGTTCAGCGCCGACGAATGGCCGGAGCTCATGGCCGAGCACTCGCGCCTGGCGCACGCGGCGAGCCTGATCGAGGCCGCCCGGCTCGGCATCGAGGCGCTGTCCGAAGGAGACGACTCGATGCTCGCCCGAGCCAACACGCTGGCGGCGAGGCTCGGCAATCTGGTGGAGCACGATGCCAGGCTGAAAGAGATCCTCGACCTGCTCGAGCCGGCGCGAATACAGCTTCAGGAGGCAGCGTACGCGCTACGCCATTACGGTGAACGTCTCGACCTCGATCCCCAGCGCCTGCGCGAGGTCGAGGGGCGGCTCGACGCGATACACGCCGCCGCGCGCAAGTATCGCGTCCAGCCGGAAGCGCTTCCCGCGAAGCTGGAAGCGTCCATGGCGCGGCTGCACGAGCTGGGCGAGGGCGGCGACGTGGGGGCGCTGCGCGGATTGGAGAATGAGGCGCACGCCGCCTGTGTTGCGGAGGCGGGGAAGCTGTCCGCGGGGAGGAAGAAGGCGGCTAAGAAACTGGCGGAGCAAGTGACCGCCGCCATGCAGGAGCTTGCCATGGCCGGCGGCCGCTTCGAAGTGGCCCTTAACGCGGGAGCCGAGGTCGCCGCGCATGGACTGGAAAGCGTGGAATTCCTGGTTTCCGCGCACAAGGGCATCGCGCCGCAGCCGCTCGCGAAAGTTGCGTCGGGCGGGGAGCTGTCGCGCCTTGCGCTCGCGATCCAGAGCGTGGCGAGCCGGGTCGCGCAGGTGCCCACGCTGATCTTCGATGAGGTGGACTCCGGGATCGGCGGGCGCGTCGCGGAGATCGTGGGGAGGATGCTGAAGCAGCTCGGTGGCAGGCACCAGGTCATGTGCATCACCCACCTGCCGCAGGTCGCCGCCTCGGCCGACCAGCAGTGGCAGGTAATCAAGACCACGGTGAACGGAAAGGTGCTCTCCCGGGTGACGGCGCTCGACCGG
>DASWIC010000063.1:0-18037 GCA_036397875.1 Burkholderiales bacterium | reverse complement strand
GATCTTCTTGCAGGCTTTCGCGTCCTCGCGCAGCGGGATGGTGTCGGTCACCACCAGCTCGTCGAGCACCGAGCCCGTAATGCGCTCCACCGCCCCTCCGGAGAGCACCGCGTGCGTGCAGTAGGCGAGCACGCGCTCCGCCCCTTGCTGCTTCAATGCGGCGGCCGCCTCGCACAGCGTGTTGGCGGTGTCCACCAGGTCGTCCACGATCACGCAGGTCCGCTTCTCCACCTCGCCGATGATGTTCATCACCGTTGCGACGTTGGGCCGCGGGCGCCGCTTGTCGATGATGGCGAGGTCGGACTCGAGCCGCTTGGCCAGCGCGCGCGCCCGCAGCACGCCGCCGACGTCGGGCGAGACCACCACCAGGTTCTTGAACCCGCGCTTCCACACGTCGCCGAGCATGATCGGGCTGGAGTAGATGTTGTCCACCGGGATGTCGAAAAACCCCTGGATCTGCTCCGAGTGGAGATCCATGGTGAGCACCCGGTCCACGCCCACGCTCGACATCATGTTGGCGACCACCTTGGCGGAGATCGGCACGCGGGCGGAGCTCGGGCGCCGGTCCTGCCGCGCGTAGCCCATGTAGGGGATGGCGGCGGTGACGCGCCCCGCGGAGGCGCGCTTCAGGGAATCCACCATCACCAGCAGCTCCATCAGGTTGTCGTTGGTCGGCGAGCAGATCGACTGCAGCACGAACACGTCGCGCCCGCGCACGTTCTCCATGATCTCCACCATCACCTCGCCGTCGCTGAAGCGGCCGACCTTGGCGCGCCCGAGGTGAACTTTCAGGTGCCCGACGACGTCCTCGGCAAGCCGGGGATTGGCGTTGCCGGTGAACACCATCAGGCGGTCGAAACCTGCGCCTTCAGCTTTGCTTCCCTGCAGCATCACGACCTCGATCGTCGATTATTGCGGAAATGGCCGAAGTGCCATTTTCGCAACCGTACTTTCCCCCTCTCCGCTCGGGAGAGGGGGAAGGGGTGAGGGGCCCGTCAATACCGGGCTGGGGAGGTAGGATTCGAACCCACGCATGCCGGAATCAAAATCCGGTGCCTTAACCAGCTTGGCGACTCCCCAAAATTCTTACGTTCGCCTCAGCGTGCCAGCTCGCGCAGCGGGTGCCGCGCGAGTCCCCGCGCGATGAATCCCCGCATGTCGTTGGGCGCCTGTTCCAATACCTGGCGCGCCGCGCTCTCGGTCGGGAACGTTGCGAACACGCACGCTCCCGTGCCGGTCACCCATGCCGCCGCCGCCTGCCTGAGCCACGCCAGATGCCGCGCCACTTCGGGGTATTCGCGGCATACCACGGGCTCCAGGTCGTTGCCCGCCTGCTCTGCCGAAAAGGCCGTGATTTTAATAGGTTTTGAGTCCCGTTTCAATTGATTATCGGAGAAAATCCGGGCGGTCGGCACCGCCACCGGCGGGGTCAGGACGAGATACCAGGCCGGGGCCAGCTCGAGCGGCGTCAGGCGCTCGCCTATGCCCTCCGCCAGCGCGTTCTCACCGCCCACGAACACCGGCACGTCGGCCCCGAGCTCGACAGCGAGCGTGAGCAGCCGCTCGCGCGGCAGCCCGGCGCGCCACAGGTGATTCAACGCGAGCAGCGTGGTAGCGGCGTCCGAGCTGCCGCCGCCGAGCCCGCCGCCGAGCGGCAACCGCTTCTCCAGAGTGATGTCGGCGCCAAGCCGCGTGCCGCAAGCCTGCTGCAGCCGCCGCGCCGCGCGCACCGCGAGGTCTTCGCCGGCGGGCACCCCCGCGACCTCGTTCACCCGGGTAACCCGCCCGTCCTCGCGCACGTGAAACGTCAGCGTGTCGCCATAATCGATGAAGCGGATCACGGTTTGCAGGAGATGATAGCCGTCGGCGCGGCGCCCCGTGACGCGCAGCATCAGGTTCAGCTTGCCTGGCGCAGGAAAGGATTGCACCTCGGTCACATGGGTTGTCTTGATGAGGATTTTGTCGGATCAGGCCCGACAAAATCCTGGCGCCAGCCGTCGATCACGAGCCTGATCTGGTGCGAGCCCCCGGCCAGATCCAGCCGCCGCAGCGGGCTGCCACGCTCCTCCGGAGGATCGTACACGTAGGCGATGCGCCAGCCCTCCTGCGCGAGCACGGCGAGCCGCCCGTGTTGATCGCGCTCCACGGCTTGCACCAAGGCCCTGGGCGCGAGCTCGCCCTGCACCCACCAGGCGAGGCGCGTGACCGGCATTTCCCAGCCCAGCGCGTGCCGTATCAGGCTGCCGATGTCGCCGGCGCGGTACTCGCTGCGGTCGGAGCCGGTGTAGGTGGCACCGCCGGCATCGCCGACGATGTGCGCGAGCGCCTGCCCAGCCGGGGTCAGCAGCCAGAGCTCGTCGCGCTCCGCGGTGTGCTGCCAGCGCACGCCGGACGAGAAGGCGCGCCCGTCGTAGCTCACCGCGATGCGTCCGATGAGATCGAACGCGGGCGCGGGCGGGGGCGACGGTTCCAGCGTGGCGCAGCCGGCAAGCACGGCGGCCGCGGCCAGCGCGGCGCACGACTTGATTCGGATCATCGCATTGCCAGCGGCCCCGAAACGCCGTCTGGCATCGCAGAAGTACGCCTCGAAGCCGGTAAGCAGTAAGCGGTAAGCAGTAAGCAGTGAACCTGGAGCTGGCACTAGGGATTCTGCCTACCGCTCACCGCTTACCGCTCACCGCTCACCGTTCCGGTTGGAAGCGCTTGACGGTGCCCTGCAGCAACTCGTTCTTGGGATGTTCCTTCAGCGACTCGGCCCAGATCTTTCTCGCCGCATCGCGCTGGTCGAGCGCCCACAGCAGCTCCCCGAGGTGGGCCGCGATCTCCGGGTCGGGCCGCTGCTTGAACGCGCGCTGCAGATAGTCGAGCCCTTCCTGGTTGCGCCCCATGCGGTAAAGCACCCAGCCCATGCTGTCCTGGATGAAAGGATCTTCGGGCGCGAGCTTGAGCGCGGTTTCGATCAAGCCGTACGCCTCCGCGATGCGCTGGTTGCGGTCGGCCAGCGTGTAGCCGAGCGCGTTGTAGGCGTGCGCGTGGTCGGGGCGGAGCTTGATCAGCTGCTTCAGGTTGCCCTCGAGGATGTCCAGGCGGTCCACCTTCTCCGCCGCCATCGCGTGATCGTAGAGCAGGTCCGGGTAGTTGGGCATTTTCGCGAGCGCCTGCCCCAGCACGTCGAACGCTTCCTGGTAGGCGCTTGCATCGCGCAGCAGCTGCGCCTCGGCCTGCGTCAGCTGCACACGCTGCTGCGTGTCGCTGGCGCTCGCCTCCTGCAGGTGCTTGCGCGCCTCGGGCAGCCGGCCCTGCTTGGCGAGGATGCCGGCATAGCGCGACTGGGCGGTGACATATTGCTCGCCCTGGGTGACGGTGGAGTACCACTTCAGCGCCTCGTCGAAGCGCTTGCGCTCCTCGTTCAACTGCCCGAGGTAATAGCGCGCGATGTCCGGATCCTTGTAGTTCAACTCCAGCACGCGCTTCAGCTGGGTCTCCGCCGCGTCGTAGTCGGTGGCCTGGATCGCGAGCAGCGCGACCGCCATCCCGACGTCGGCATTCTGCGGATACGCGCCGACCAGCAATTCAAACTGCCGGCGCGCCTCGGGGTATTTCTTGGCGGTGACCAGCAACCGCGCGTAGTTGAGCCTCGCGTCGCGCGCCTTGGGGTGGTCCTGGAGGTACTCGTCCAGGTAGCGCAGCGCCTCCTCGTTGGAGCGGCGCTGCAATACCTGCGCGACGAACAGCGCGGCGATCTCCCAGTCGGGCCTCAACGTGAGCGCCGCGCGCGCCTCGTCCAGCGACACCTGCTGATTCTCGGCATTCCACGCGGCCTGTGCCACCGCAAGACGCGCCTCGGGCACCTCGGGATACGGCTTCGCCAGCGCCTGCATCAGATTGAATACCTCGGTCTTGTCCTTGTGGCGCGCGAGCAGCGAGCTCAGCTGTAGAAAGCTCTGGCCGACGCTGGCGCGGTCCGTGGCGATCCACTTCTCCAGGTGCGGCTGCGCGTCGGCGAGCCGGGCCTGGTTGACCAGCAGCGCCGCGATGAACTGGCGCGCCCGCGCCGAGCCCGGGTCGGCCTGCAGCCAGATGCCCGCCGCCTCCAGCGCCGCTGAGCTCAAGCGCGCGTTCCACGCCACCTCGGTGGCGCGCTCCGCGATGCGCGGGTCGCGCGTTTCGCGAGCGAGATCGAGATAGGTCTGCACCGCAATGTGGGGTTGGCCGCGCTGCAGCGCGACCTCCGCCAGCATCATCTTGAACAGCAGCTCCTCCGAGAGCTCGACGCCGGGCAGCGGCGGGCGGCTCGGCTCGGGCTTGGCCACCACCACGCGCGGCGGCCCCGCCTCGCCCTGCGCGGGCGCCTCATCCTGCGGGGCGCGCGACGGCTGCTGCGCGCAGGCGGCAAGCGCCGTGCACGCCGCAAGCACGATGAAGCGATACGCGGTCATGAGTCCGGAAGGGGAAAACGGGCGGATGATGGGTGGTGCGGCGGGCAGGCCGGCGGCTTCATTAACAGCCACATATTAGGTATATTTCATGCACTCCACAAGCACGGATTGCGCCGTGCCTGTCGCCACGATGCCGGAACAGGAAGCAGCCAGCACCATCTTCGCGCGGGGCCTGACCCGCAGCTTCGGCAGTCACATCGCGGTCAACGACATCACCCTCGAGTTGCGGCGCGGCGAGGTGCTCGGTTTTCTCGGACCGAACGGCGCCGGCAAGACCACCACCATGCACATGCTGACCGGCAATCTCGCGCCGTCGCGCGGCGAGATCAGCATCTGCGGCATCGACCTCCTGGAGGATCCGGTTGCCGCCAAGGCGCGCATCGGCTACCTGCCGGAGGTGCCGCCGCTTTACCGCGAGCTGACCGTGGACGAGTACCTCGGGCTGGCGGCAAGGCTGCACCGAGTGCCGCGCGCGCGCCGCGGCGAGGCGGTGGGAACCGCCAAGCAGCGCTGCGGCCTCGCCGAGACCGGGGGGAAGCTGATCGGCGCGCTTTCCAAGGGCTACCAGCAGCGCGTCGGCATCGCGCAGGCGATCGTGCACGCGCCCGACGTGGTGGTGCTCGACGAGCCCACGATCGGCCTCGACCCCAATCAGATCCGCGACATCCGGGCGCTGATCCGCGAGCTGGGCGGCGCGCACAGCGTGATCCTGTCCACCCATATCCTGCCGGAGGTGGAGGCGGTGTGCGACCGCGTGCAGATCATGCACCACGGCGAGCTCGTCTACAGCGACACCATCGCGGCGCTCAAGCAGTTCGAGCGCGGCGCGACCGTGCTGGTGGGACTGCGCCGCGCGCCGCCGCGTGCCGAGCTCGCGGCGTTGCCGGGCGTGGCGGCCGTCGACGCCGTCGAGCCGGGCTCATTCCGCGTCCAGTTCTCCCCGGGCGCCGATCCAACCGATGCGCTGGTGAAGGCGGCCGCGGCGCGCGACTGGGGTCTGTACCAGCTGACGCCGGCACAGACGAGCCTGGAGGACGTCTTCGTCCGCCTGACCCGCCAAGAGGACGTCGCATGAGCCGCGGAACGAAGGCCCCATGATCCTCACCATCGCGGGCAAAGAGCTGAGATCGCTGTTCGCCTCGCCGCTCGCGTGGGTGGTGCTCACCGTGATGCAGTTGATCGTCGGCTATGCCTTCCTGCGCCGCCTCG
The DNA here is from genome assembly GCA_036397875.1 of Burkholderiales bacterium. Taxonomy (GTDB): domain Bacteria; phylum Pseudomonadota; class Gammaproteobacteria; order Burkholderiales; family SG8-41; genus SG8-41. The sequence continues at coordinate 12,389 of DASWIC010000063.1, read as the reverse complement.
ACGATTTTCTCCAGCTGCAGCCGCAGCTCGCGCAGATGGCGAGCCCGCCCGGCATCACCGATCTCGTGGCCGGCCCGGTCTTCGGCACGGCGGCGGCGGTGCTGCTGTTCGCGGTGCCGGTCCTCGCCATGCGGCTGATCGCGGAGGAGCGCCGCAACCAGACGATGGTGCTGCTCATGTCCGCGCCGGTCTCGATGAGCGAGATCGTGCTCGGAAAATTCCTCGGCCTGGCCGCGTTTCTCGCGGGCATCGTGGCGTTGACCGCCCTGATGCCGCTCTCGCTCGCCGGAGCGGCGCGCCTGGACTGGGGAATGCTGGGCGCCCTGGTGGCCGGGCTCCTGCTGCTCGCCGCGGCCTTTGCCGCGGTGAGCCTGTTCGTGTCCTGCCTCACCGTGCACCCCGTGGTCGCCGCGATCGGCGCCTTCGCCGCCCAGCTCGGCATGGTGCTCGCCGGCGAGGCGGCGGGCGATGGCCTGCGCGCGCGCGGCTGGACGGCGGCGGCGAGCCTGGCGCAGGTGTTTTCGCCCATCCAGAGCTTCGAGCCCTTCGGCAGGGGCCTGCTCGATACCTACGCGGCGGCCTGCCTGATGCTCCTCACCGCGCTTTCTCTCGCGCTGGCGATCCGCCAGCTCGACGCGCAGCGGTTGCGCGGATGACGAGCAAGTCAACCAGCCCGCGCCGCCTGCGGTCCCTGGCGCACCACGGGCTGTTCGTGGTGCTGCTCCTCGCGTTGACCGCGCTGCTCGCCCACCTCGCGCGCGAATATCGCGTCGAGCACGATCTCACGCAGAGCCACCGCAACACCCTGTCACCGGCCACGCTGGACGTGCTGAAACGTCTCGAGGGGCCGGTCACCATCACCGCCTATGCGCTGCCGCGGGACGCGCGCGGCGAGCACGTGCACCGGCGCATCGAGGATTTCTTGCGCCCGTACCAGCGGGCGAAACCCGATCTCGCGTTCACCATCATCGACCCGCGCGAGCAGCCGAAAGCCGCCGCGGAGGCGGGGGTGCGCGCGCCGATCGAGCTCGTGTTGACCTACCAGCGCCGCACCGAGCGCCTGGTCGAGTTCAACGAGCAGGCCGTCGCGAACGCCTTGCTGCGGCTCGCGCGCGGCACCGACCGGCTGGTGGTGTGGCTCGACGGGCACGGGGAGCGCAAGCTGAACGGGCCCGCCAACCACGATCTCGGCGAATTCGGGCGCCAGCTCGAGTTGAAGGGCTTTCGCGTGAGCGGGGTCAATCTCGCGCTCGCCCAGGAAATGCCGGCCAACGCCGCGCTGCTCGTCATCGCCAGCCCCCAGGTGAACCTGCTCGACCTCGAGGTCGAGAAGATCCGGCGTTACGTCGCCGGCGGCGGCAACCTGCTGTGGCTGATCGATCCCGAGCCGCTGCGCGGGCTCGCGCCGGTCGCGGAATTGCTCGGGCTCGTGCTCACGCCGGGCATCGTCGCCGATCCCGAGGCGGCCCGCTACGGCGCGTCGCCCGCCCTCGCGATCGCCGCGGTATACGGCCGCCACGCCATCACCGACGGCTTCAACCTCATCACGATCTACCCGCAGGCGCGCCAGATCGAGGCCATCGAAAGCGACGAGTGGCGGGTGCGGCCGCTGATCGAGGTCGCGCCGCGCGGCTGCGTCAAGACCGGCAAGCTCGAGGGCCGCTGCGACAGGAGCCGCGACATCATCGGCCCGATCACCATCGCCCGTGTGTTCGAGCGCGCGGTCGGCGACCGCCAGCAGCGCGTGGTGGTGGTGGGCAACGGCAATTTCCTGTCGAACGCCTTCATCGGCAACGGCGGCAACCGCGATCTCGGCGTCAACGTGGTCAACTGGCTCGCCGGCGACGACCGCATGATCGTGATTCAGCCACGCGAGGCCGCCGACAGCCAGATCGACATCGACCGCGTCACGCTCTATCTCATCGCTTTCTGCTTCCTGATCGCGGCCCCACTGACCTTCATGATCACGGGCCTCGCGATCTGGTGGCGCAGGCGTCGGATATGAGCCGCGTGGGGTGGTTGAACGCGGCCCTCACCGTAACCGTTGTTGCACTGGGCGCCTTTTTTTACCTGAGGCCCGGCCAGGACGCCGCCATCGAGTTTCAGCTGTCCGCGTTGAAGCCCGAGGAGGCGCTGTCCCTGAGGGTCGAGCGCGCTGGCGCCGCGCCGGTTGTGCTCGAAAAAAGGCGGGACGGCTGGTTCGTCACCGCGCCGTTCGCCGCGCGCGCGGACGGCGCGCGGGTGCAGCAGCTGCTCGCGATCGTTCAAGCGAAAGCGGCGCACAAGCTGCCCGCCGGCAATCCCGGCCGCTTCGGCCTGGCGCCGCCGCAGGCGCGCATCATTGTGGACGGGCAGGCGTTCAGCTTCGGCCTGGTGAACGAGATCACGCGCGAGCAATACGTGATGTCAGGCGATGCCGTCTACGCCGTGCACCCGCGTTTTGGCATGGCGCTGCCGGCGCGGGCCGCCGACGCGGCCAGCCGCCAGCTGTTCGGTCCCCAGGAAGCGCCGGTGCGCTTCGAAACGAGGCGTTTCACGGTCGCGCAGCACGACGGGAAGTGGACGCTGAAGCCAGGGACGGGCGACTTGAGCCAGGACGACCTCCTCCGCTGGGTGGAGGAGTGGCGGCTTGCCAGCGCCCTGCGCGTGGAGCTGCGCCCGGCGACGAGAGCGCGGGAGGAAATCAGGATTCAGCTGGCGAATGGTGGCGGCTTTACGCTCGGCATACTGTCCCGCGAGCCGGAACTGGTGCTCGCGCGTTCCGACGAGAAGCTGCAGTACCATGTCCGCGCCGAGCTGGCGCAGCGGCTACTGTCCCCGCCCGCCGCCCGCGATGAGCCCGCGGCCAAGAAGTAGATCCGTAAACTCCCCTCCTGCCCGAGGAGGGGTGCCTGCGTAACAGGCGGGGTGGTGGGAGTTGCGTCGCTTGTAGCGCGGCTGCGCCGCGCATTGCCCGGGGCGCGGCCCCGGTCCCGTTGACTTTCTCTTAGCTCGCCCAAAGCGAAAGTCACCAAAGAGAAAGGGCGCCTCGGTTCGCCGCCGCCATGTCGTGAACTTGTGCGGTCCCCTGCCCTGCTCGGCAGCGAACAGGGGCCCCGCCCCACGTATCGAGCACGCCGCGTCCCAGATCCAGCTTTCCAGCGACTTGCCGTAATTGGCCGGCCTTCCCTCGATGAAGAGTTCTTCTGGTGCCGCTATCCGCTCATGCCGCTGCCGGTGTCAGCCGCCCGATGCGGGGGTTTCCGCCTCCAGCTTTTCCAAGGCCACGAGCAGCTTCTCCACCTCGTTACTGACGATGTCCCAGATGATGTCGTCATCAATGCCCAGGTAGCCGTGAATCAGGACGTTGCGCACACCGACGATGCGACGCCATGGGATGTCCGGCGCCAGCGCGCGGGCCTCCTCCGGAACGTTCCGTGCCGATTCGCCGAGCAGCTCAAGGTTGCGGAGGGTGGCGTCGTACACCAGTCGCCGGTTCAGGAATTCCTCGCGGTTCAACCCGGAGGTGTACTCGGTGACCCGTTCGCAGCAGGCCTTCATGTCGGCAACGTAGAGCCGCCATTCACGCGACACGGATCATCTCCTTCTCGATATAGGGCCTGAGTTCGTCCCGCACGGCCTTGTCGGTCACCAGGTCCACCGGTCGCCCGAGCAGGTCCTCCAGGTAGAATTTGAGGTCCATGTATGCGCCGAACGTCGCTGGGCCGGCGAACTCGACCAGCACGTCCACGTCGCTCGACGCGCCGAGCTCATCCCGCGCCGCGGAGCCGAACAACGCAAGGCGCTTCACCCCGTAGCGCGCCGCGATTTCCTGCTGCCGCTCCGCCAGCAACCCCAAAATCTGCGTTCGATTCATTGACGCTTTATCCCCCCGTCCAAGTTTAGCCCCGGCCACACCGGCCCGGGCGGAATCCCGCTCCAATTCAGGCACCCACAGGCGCCACGCTGTAGCGAGCCGCTCGGCGGGCAGTTTGGGATCGAGCTTGGCGTTCCCCGCCGAGAGCCGCTTACGGCATTCGGCGACGATCTCCCCTTCGTTCGGAAAAAACGTCGCCGCCAAATAGCCCAGGCGCTTGAACACGGCCTTATTGCCGAGCTGATCGGCATAGCGGACGAGCGACTGAGGATCGCGGTACTTGGAAGCCAAGTACATCTTCAGCATATCCAGCACCGACCGTATCCCTCCACCGAGTGCCGGCGTGTCGAGTATGTCGAGGATCGTGCGGGTCGGGTCGGCGACGTTAATTTTCGCTTTGCCACGCCAGACGGGTTTGAATCCGAACATGGCGCGTTCCTCGACCGTGCGTACAATGAAGACCGCTCCGCGCGCCTCGACCCTGCGAGCCCGGGGACGGCGAGTGGTGACGATCAGAGTGGAGCGGAAAAGCTGCTCGGTGAAACCCCAATGCTCGGCGGCACTCCAGCCGCCGATGTAGCACGGAGCAAAAAGGCGGTCGGCGACCGCCCACGCATCTTCGAGCGCAATGTCCGGTGTCGACGCTTCGAGCGGGACCGGGACGTACAGGCCGCGCCGCACCCGCGTCAGCCAGCCACGCGCGGACCAACCCGCCAGCATCTGCGCTGCTTCCGCCTGACCGACGTTCAGCGCGCGTGATGCGTCTGCCGCGGAGATTAAGCCCTTGCTACTACGGAGAACCTTGACCAGTCTCCCGCGTGAGTTTCTGCTAAGTCCACCAATGGGTTGCATAGTATACTTTGTGCAACGTAACAATCTCTATACTCAAAGTATGTTGCACACAATATATCATTTCGAGCACAAGAGCAACCAGGGCAGGCCCTAGGACCCTATTTCGCATCCGAGCAGACCTGCTCCAAGTCCGGTGATTGGTGGCTTTGGGTAGAGGTTGTGTTCATTCGAGACTTCTCTGTGTTCTCTGTGATCTCTGTGGCATAAATGCTCTTGTGCCTGAGTTACCAGAAGTAGAAACGACGCGGCGCGGGCTGGAGCCACTGCTGGTCGGCCAGCGCATCCGGACCGTCGTCGTGCGCGACCGGCGGCTGCGCCAGCCGGTGCCGCGCCGGCTGCCGCAGCTCATCGCCGGCGCGACCATTCGCGCGCTCGCGCGCCGCGGCAAGTACCTGCTGGTGGATTGCGGCAGCGGCACGCTCCTCCTGCATCTCGGCATGTCGGGGCGGCTGTGGGTGGTCCGGGACGGCGCGGCACCGACCCCCCACGATCATTTCGACCTGGTGCTGGAGAACGGAACGGTCGTGCGGCTGCGCGACCCGCGCCGCTTCGGTCTGGTGCTGTGGCAGGCGGGAGATCCGCTTGCTCACCCCCTGCTGGCGGAGATCGGCCCGGAGCCGCTTTCCGGAGCCTTCGACGGGGCGGTGCTGCACGCGGCCGCGCGCAATCGCAGCGCCGCCATCAAGCACGTGCTGATGGACGGCCACGTGGTCGCGGGCCTGGGCAACATCTACGCGAACGAGGCGCTGTTCCGGGCGGGGATATCGCCGCGCATCGCCGCGCGGCGATTGAGCCGCGAGCGCTGTAACGCGCTCGCGGCAAGCATCCGCGAAACTCTCGAACTCGCGATCGAAGCCGGCGGCAGCAGCCTCAGGGATTACGTGGCGAGCAACGGGATGGCCGGCAACTACCAGAGCCAGTTCCTGGTCTACGACAGCGCCGGCTCGCCGTGCCGGCGCTGCGGCGCGAAAATCAGGGGAATGCGGCAGGGACAGCGCTCGACGTTTTTTTGCCCGTCGTGCCAGCGTCGCTGACCGCGCGAACTGGGCCGAGCGTGTCGCGAACTTGCGGTTCAACGCCGGTTCATCTAATATCTTTCAATCGATCTGATTAATCTTGATTTGAATATGGATACCCGAGTCGTCACCGCTCATCTCCCTGCGGATCTCGCGGAGAAACTCGACGGGCTCTCCCAGCGCCTGGACCGCCCCAAGGGCTGGATCGTCAAGGAAGCCATCGCGTCGTTCATCTCGCTCGAAGAAAAGCGGCATCGGCTTACGCTCGAGGCCCTGAAGGACGTGGATGCGGGCCGTACCGTCGAACATGCCGAAGTGGAGGCGTGGGCGAAGGACGTGTCCGTCACGAAACGGCGCAGCCGTCGCTGAACGTGGCCCTTAAATGGACCCGAGTAGCGCATTCCGACCTCCTGCGCCTATACGAGTTCCTTGTTCCCGTGAATCCGGCGGCCGCGGCACGAACCGTTCGGCACCTGGCCGCGGGCGCAAAGCGAATTCCAGCTCACCCGCGACTCGGCGTTCAGATGCCGGAGTTCGCGCCCCGCGAGGTACGAAAGGTACTACTTGGAGACTACGAAATCCGCTATGAGCTGACGGATACCGACGTATTCATCCTCAGAATCTTTCATACGCGCGAGGATCGTTAAGGCGAAGCCGGCTGCATTGCGGCCCGGCCGGCAACTACCAGAGCCAGAAAGCGTGATTGGTGATTCGTGAGACGAAAAATCTACTGGACCGGTCGAATCACGACCCACGAATCACCATTCACGCCTTTTCGGTGGTGAGCTTGAGGTACTTCGCGTAGAGCTGCTCCCTCGTTTCCACGAAATCGGGATCGAGGGGTATGCAGTCGACGGGGCACACCTTCACGCACTGCGGCTCGGAGAAATGGCCGACGCACTCGGTGCACTTGCGCGGATCGATGACGTAGATCTCCTCGCCCTGCGAGATCGCGTCGTTCGGGCACTCCGGCTCGCACACGTCGCAGTTGATGCACTCCTCGGTGATCTTCAGCGCCATCGTTACTTGCCGCCGAGCTGCTTGATCTTCGCCGTGAGCCGCTTCGCGACATGCGGCGCGACGAACTTGCTGACATCTCCGCCCAGGACGGAGATCTCGCGCACGATGGTCGCGGAAACGAACATGTACTGCTCGCCGGGCGTCAGGAACAGCGTTTCGACATCGGGATACATTCCGCGGTTCATTCCGGCAAGCTGGAACTCGTACTCGAAATCGGACACCGCGCGCAAGCCCCGGATCACCACCCGCGCCTTGTGCTGCTGCACGAAATGCATCAACAGGCCGGAGAACCCCACGACCTCGACGTTCTTGAGGCTGTTCAGCGCTTCGCGCGCCATCTCCACACGCTCGTCACGGGTAAAAAATGGCCGTTTGGCGCCGCTGTCGGCAATCGCCACGATCAGGGTGTCGAACAGCCGCGCCGCGCGCCGTATCAAATCTTCATGGCCGAGCGTGATCGGATCGAAGGTTCCCGGATAGACCGCCTTGTTGTTCATTCAAGAGCTCCTAACACGGTGAAACACGCGCTGCGCTGTCACGGTTTTGGCTCAACACCATACCTGCCGCCTTCATAGCGATGGACTTGAGCATAAGCTACGGGCCAAAACCGCGCCAGCCACAAGGGTTGCGGCCACAATTGCCGACGCGCCGGAACGTGGAGCAGGGACCCGCTTGCGGGATGCGACCGTGCAGGCGCGTGTGAGGACCGCGCATCCGGCGCTCTATTGTCCCGCTCCGGGGTCGCATCCAAGCAGAAAACGCTTGGAACCTGCTCCGCCCTGCGCGGGACGCTTTGTCGCTCGGCTTGCCAATATCGACATATTGGCTGCACCTCGCTTCGCGCCATCGACAATTCTGGCTCGCAACGCACGCGCATTTCACCGTGTTAGGAGCTCTGGTCCCGTCTCAGCAGTTGATAGGCCACTTGCCCGGCGCGGCCGTGTTTCCACACTTCCCACCCCGGCAGCGGCCCGGCACGGCCGGCGCGCTCGAGGTAGACGAGCGCCCCCGGTGCGAGGCGCCGCGGCAGGAGCGGTGCGACCCGCGACCAGAGGTCGGAGCGGTACGGCGGGTCGACGAAGACAACGTCATAGACATCGCGGCCGGCGCGCAGGAATTCTAGCGCATCCGCTCTCTGGATTTCCACAACGGCGGCATCCAGCGCGGCGCGACTCGCGGTGAGCGCACGAACGACGAGCGGATCGCGCTCCACCATCACCACGCGCGCGGCGCCGCGCGCGGCCGCCTCGAATCCCAGCGCCCCGCTGCCGGCGAAGAGATCGAGGCAGGTCCTGCCGGTCAGGTCCTGGCCGAGCCAGTTGAAGAGGGTCTCGCGCACCCGGTCGGGCGTGGGGCGCAGATCCGGGCGCGACGGAAAGGCGATGAGCCGGCTGCGCCACGCGCCGCCGATGATGCGCACCCGGTTCCGGGTCATGGGGCGGCGGGCAGCCGGACGCCTGCGTCAGCGCGCGTCGGCCGATTTCGGGGACCCGCCGGCGACGACCACCGTTACCATGCGGGCGGGGTCGATGCGGCGCCGGAAGGCTTCCCGGACGTCGGCAACGGAGACGCGCTCGACGCGCTGCACGAAGTCCTCGAGATAGGTCGGTGGCAGGCGGTAAAAGCCGATCAGCGCCAGGTAGCCGTGGATCTTGCGGTTGCTGTCGATGCGCAGCGGAAAGCCGTCGATGATGTGGCGCTTCGCCGCCTCGAGCTCTTCCGCCGTGGGCCCGTTTTTCACGAACTCCGCCAGCGTCGCGCGCGCCACCTTGAGCGCCTGCTCGGCCTGGTCGCGCCGGGTCTGCATGCTGATCAGGAACGGGCCTTCGCGCTGGAGGGGGTGGAAATAGCTGGCGGCCGAGTAGGCGAGCCCGCGCTTCTGGCGGACCTCCTCCGTGATGCGCGAGACGAAGCCGCCGCCGCCCAGCACGAAATTGCCGACGTAGAGCGCGATGTAGTCCGGGTCCGTGCGCGTGACACCTGGCGCCCCGATCAGGATGTGCGCTTGTGCCGCGTGGTGCGGAACGATGCGCGACGTGCCCTCCGGCAGCAGGGCAACCGGCGGCAGCGCGGGCGCCGCTCCGCCGGCTTCCGGCAGCCCGCGCGTCACTTCCTCGGCGATGGCTTCGGCCTGGGCGCGCGTGACGTCGCCGACCAGGGCCACCACCGCGTGACGCGCGGCGTAGTGGCGCTGGTGAAACGCCACCAGGTCATCGCGCGTGATGCTCTCGACCGACTCGACCTCCCCGCTGGCACGCAGGGCATAGGGATGCTCGCGATAGGCGAGGCGGTAGAACGTGCGGGAGACGATGGTGTCAGGCTTGGTATCGGCTTCCTTGAGGGATCCGACCAGCCGTATCCGTTCGCGCTCCACCACCTCCACCGGGAACGACGGCGCGCGCAGGGACCGCGCCAGGATGTCGATCGCCCGGCGCCGCTCCGCGTCGCTCGAGAGCGTGCGCACGGCGAGGCCGGCGCGGTCAGGGTCGAAGCGCCCGCCGAGCTGCGCGCCGATATCGGCCAGCCCCCGCGCGACGTCGTCCTCGCTCATGTCCTCCGCCCCGCTTCTCAGCAGGCGCTGCGTCATGCCGGCGACGCCCGACTTGGCCGGCTGATCGTAGCCCGCGCCCGCCGGGAACTCCACGCTGATGTCCACCATCGGTAAATCGTGGTTCTCCACGAAATAGACGCGCGCTCCGCTTGCGGCCTGCCAATGCTGGATGGGCAGAATCGCCCGCGCCGGGGCCGCGACGCAAAGCAACACGGCAACCGCAAACAGACGCAGGGTCATGCGGAGTCCCCTATTGCGCGTGGCGCAGCGGCAGGGACGGTCTCACGCGCCGGGCACCCTCGAGCGGCTGCGGATCGAGCGTGGCAATCGTCAGGACGTCGTCCCGGAAGTACTTGCGGGCGACCTCCTGCACCTGCTCGGGCGTGACTTCGCGCAGTCTCTTCAGCTGCAGGTCGAGCGTCTGGTGCGAGATGCCCGCGGCTTCCAGCGACGCGATCTGCCGCGCCTGAAAGAACATCGAGTCGCGCTGGAAGACGTGCGCTGCAACCGCCTGCGCCTTGACGCGGTCGAGCTCCTCCTGGCTCACGCCCTGCTCGATGATCTTCGCCATCTCGCGCCGCAGCGCCTGCTCGACCTCGGCGGGGCTCCGGCCCGGCGTCGGAGTCGCCGCGAGGTAGAAGAATCCCGGCCCCCGCGCGACCGAGTCGTAACTCGCGTCGGCCGAGCTCGCGATCCGTTCCTCGCGCACCAGCGTGCGGCTCAACCGCGCGGCCTCGCTGCCGTCGAGCACCGCCGCCAGCATCTCCAGCGCGTACGGCTCCCACTCGCGCTCGGGGTCGCGCAGCGCCGGCGTGCGGAACGCCATCAGCACATACGGCAGCTCCGCCGGCGCCTTGACGACCACGCGCTTGGCGCCCAGTTGAGCGGGCTCCTCCTGCGGCTTGCGTTCCGGCAACCTGCGGGCCGGGATCGCCCCGAAATATTTCTCCGCCAGCGCGACCACGGCATCCGGTTCCACATCACCCACGACCACCAGCGTTGCGTTGTTCGGGATGTACCAACGCTGGTAGAAATCGCGCGCGTCCTCGACCCGCATGTTTTCCAGGTCGCTCATCCAGCCGATGATCGGGTTGCGGTAGGGATGGGCGGTGAGCGCGGTCGCCATCAGCTGCTCGTACACCAGGGCGCGCGGCCGGTCGTCGGTGCGCAGCCGCCGCTCCTCCATCACCACCTTGATCTCCTTCGCGAACTCCTCGGGCGCGAGCGTCAGGTTCGCCATGCGATCGGCCTCGAGGCGAAGCGCGAGCTCGAGCCGGGACTTCTGCAGGGCGGCGAAATAGCCGGTGTAGTCGCTGCTGGTGAACGCGTTGTCGCGGCCGCCGGCGCCGGCGATGGCGCGCGAGTACTCTCCCGCCGGCGTGGCGGCGGTGCCCTTGAACATCATGTGCTCGAGCACGTGCGCGATCCCGGTCACCCCGTTCACCTCGTCCACGCTGCCCACCCGGTAGAGCAGCATCACCACCACCACCGGCGCGCGCCGGTCGGGCTTGACGATCACGCGCATGCCGTTGGCGAGCTTGTGCTCGGCCGTGTCGCTTGCCGCGAGCGCCGGGCCGGCGGGCAACGCCAGCGCGAGCAGGGCGAGGATCAAGCGCTTGAAGGGTGTCATGCGGTTGCGTTTCGGCAGCAGCGGATTTCAGGCTAGAATTGTATCCATTTTTCACATGCCGGTATTCACGCCGGCTCCGACACTGCCACCCGCATCTAGACTGCCCGGCGCGTGTTAAGTTCTACCGCTTCCTCCACCGACGGCGGCCGCTGGTTCGCGCGCCTGCGCGACGGGCTCGCCAAGACGCGCCGCCAGCTTGGCGATCGCCTCGCCGGGCTGCTCGGGACGGCGCGCCCGCTCGACGAGGCCTTCTATGAAGACCTCGAAGCGGCGTTGATCAGCGCGGACGTAGGGGTTACGGCGAGCGCCTATCTGCTGGGCGAATTGCGGCAGCGCGCCCGGCGCGAGGGGTACGCCGACTCCACGCAGCTGCGCGAGGCCTTGCGGGAAGAATTGCGCAGGCTGCTCGAGCCGGTCGCCGTGCCGCTCACGGTGGAATCGCACCGCCCGTTCGTGATCATGCTCGCGGGCGTCAACGGCGCGGGCAAGACGACGTCGATCGGCAAGCTCGCGCACTACTACCAGAGCCGCGGCAAGTCGGTGCTGCTGGCGGCCGGCGACACGTTCCGCGCCGCGGCGCTCGAGCAACTCGCCTCATGGGGCGAGCGCAACCGCATCACGGTGATTGCCCAGAAGTCCGGCGATCCCGCAGCCGTGATCTTCGACGCGGTCAAGGCCGCGATCGCCCGCGGAACAGACGTGGTCCTGGCGGATACCGCGGGACGGCTGCCCACGCAGCTCAACCTGATGGAGGAAATCAAGAAGGTGAAGCGCGTCGTGGCCAAGGCTCTGCCGGGGGCGCCGCACGAGGTGCTGCTCGTGCTCGACGCCAATACCGGCCAGAACGCCCTCGCGCAGGTAAGCGCGTTCGATGCCGCGATCGGCGTGACCGGGCTGCTTCTCGCCAAGCTGGACGGCACTGCCAAGGGCGGCGTGATCGCGGCCATCGCACACCTGCGGTCAGGTTCCTCGCGGGAGCGGCCGATCCCGGTGCGCTTTGCCGGCGTCGGCGAGGGGCTCGATGATCTGCGGCCGTTCAGTGCCGAGGAGTTCGTCGCGGCGCTGTTCGATTGACGCGGCAGACCCTGGACGATGATGGTTCCCGATGACGCCTGTTCTCGCCGCCCCGGTGAGCGCTCACTAACGGCCGAGCGCGTGTCGTAACACTATGATTTCGTTCGGCCAAGTGACCAAGCGCTACCCGGGCGGGCTGGAGGCGCTGCGGGGCGTCACGCTGAAGATCGATTCCGGCGAAATGGTGTTCGTGACCGGGCCCTCCGGGGCGGGCAAGAGCACGCTGCTCAAGCTGATGGCGGCGATCGAGCGGCCCACGAGCGGCAGCGTCATTGTCAGCGGCCAGAACGTGGGGGCGCTGCGCACGCGCGCGGTGCCCTATTTGCGCCGCAAGCTGGGCCTGATCTTCCAGGACCAGAAGCTGCTGTTCGACCGCTCGGCGTTCGACAA
>DASWIC010000062.1:0-44081 GCA_036397875.1 Burkholderiales bacterium | reverse complement strand
GCCGACGATGATGTCCCCGGTCCGCAAGCTGGCCGCCTCCGCCGGGCTCTCCGGGGACACGCGCGTGATGATCACGTTGCCCTGCACTTCCTGGGTATTGATGCCGAGCCACGGGCGCGTCCTGCCGGACCGCCTGCCGGTTGCGATGAGATCACCGAGCATCGGCTTCAGCAGGTCGATCGGCACGAACATGTTGCCGGGCACCTGCGTCCGTGACCCCATCGCATCGCCCACCACCAGCGAGCCGATGCCGAGCAGCCTGCCATCGCGGTTGAGCAGCGCCGCGCCGCTCCAGTTGACGGTGGCCGGCGCGGTGTAGATCGCCTCGTCGAGCAGGTATTCCCAGTAGCCGACGAATGGCCGGCGCGACACCACGTAGGCCGGCGCGACGCCGTCGAATCCCACGATCAGTACCATCTCGCGCTCCGCGAGCGTCGCGGACTGCCCGAACTGGACCGGCTTGACCGGCAGCGGCCGCAGCGCCTTGAGCAGTCCGAACCCGCTGGCGTTGTCGTAACCGACCACCGTGGCCGGAAACGCGCGCCCGTCGGCCGTGGACAGCTCGACCGTCTCCGCTTCGACGATCAGGTACCCGATCGTGAGCACCAGGCCCTCCGAGTCGATCACGACCCCGGTACCCTCTCGCTGCGAACCCAGGGTGCGGGAAGTGCGCGCGTTGGCGACCGCCTTGCTGCGCACCTTGACCACGGACAGCGCGTCGACGCTGAACTCCTGCGGCACGCGAGCGGCGGGCGGTGCTGCGGACTCGGGAGCGACTTCGGAGGCCACGGCAACCGTCATGGCCAGGCAGACGATCGATACGGCCGCGCAGGCGCTACGGACCAAGCCCATCATCCTGCCGATGGGGCCATCCCACTCAGATGCGCCGTTCATCCAAGGTTTCATCCAGGCCGCACGTGATAACCCGAATGCATATCCTACGCCTTTCCGTATGACAGTAACAGGAAAACGTCACGCGCATCCGCGCGGTTGGCGCGGTGAACCGTGACAAACCGCGCTGAAGCGACCACGCGGATGGGCGCGTCCCGCCAGCGGAGGTTGATCTACAATCCGATCTTCTCCAAAGGGGGGCCTGTGGAACTGGGACTGAAAGGCAAAATCGCCGTGGTGACCGGCGGCACGGAGGGGATCGGGCGCGCCACCGCCTTGAGGCTCGCACAGGAGGGCGCGACAGTCGCCATCTGCGCGCGGCGGCAGGAGATGCTCGACCGGACCGCGGCGGAGTTGAGGAAACACGGCGCCGACGCGCTGGCGGTTGCCGCCGACATGAGCAAGGCCGCCGATGTCGAGCGCTTCATGAACGCGGTCATCGCGCGCTTCGGCCGCATCGACATCCTCGTCAACAATGCCGGCACCTCCGCCCGCGGCAAGTTCCTCGAGGTGGACGATCATGCCTGGGACGCCGATCTCGAGCTGAAAGTGTTCGGGGCGATCCGCTGCGCGCGGCTCGCCGTGCCGCACATGAAGCAGCAGGGCGGCGGCCGCATCGTCAACATTACGATCTCCAGCGCCAAGCAGCCGGGCGCGGAATCGATGCCGACCTCGGTCTCGCGTGCCGCGGGGCTCGCCCTCACCAAGGCGCTGTCGAGGGAGTACGCGGCCGACAACATACTCGTAAATACGGTCTGCATCGGCAAGATCAAATCGGGCCAGCACGAGAGGCGCTATGCCCGGCAGGGCATCGGCGCCGAGGAGTATTACCGTCAGACGGCGAAGGACATCCCGCTGGGACGGGTCGGCGAGGCGGAAGAAGTGGCCAGCGTGATCGCGTTCCTGGTGTCGGACGCGGCGAGCTACGTGACCGGAACCAGCATCCATCTCGACGGCGGAATATCCGGCGTCCTCTGACGCCGGAAGAAAAGCCGCCGTCCGGCGGCTCTTGTTGGTGGTGCTGGCGAGCGGACTCGAACCACCGACCTACTGATTACGAATCAGTTGCTCTACCCGCTGAGCTACGCCAGCGCCCGCGCGCGCATCCTGCAGCAAAAGCGTCAGGCGCCGCGTGAGCGGACGCACAGTTCGTGTCCCCGAAGTACGCGCTTTCGCGAGCCAACACAAGGCCTGTTCTGGCCGCCAATTTCCCGACGAAATCATGCGCTCGCGCGCTGTCGCCGGCGCCGGATCTCCGTGAGCTTTTGCACGGCCCTCGCAGGGCTCCGTGAAAAAATTCCGGCGGCATCGGCCATTCGTTGCTCGATTCCTGCCCTCCGTCGGGGATCGTGGCATTCGGCGGGGCGATCCGCGTTCTGGGTCCGTTTATTGCTCCCAGGTTCGTGCTGAAAGGAGCAGCCAGTGAAGCAGTCAAGCGGATTTACCCTGATCGAGGTGCTGATCGTCGTGATCATCGTCGCCGCGCTCGCGTCGATCGCGTACCCCGCCTACACGGACTACGTCATCCGCAGCCGGCTCTCCGAGGCGCGAACCGCGCTCGCGGACATGCGGGCGCGGATGGAACATTACTTCCAGGACAACCGCACTTACGCCGGGGCTGACACGGCGCCCGCGCCGAGCCCGTGCACGCCGCCGACTGACCTGAGCAATCTCTTCACCTACAGCTGCACCCCGGCGCCGACCGCAGACACGTACACGATCCAGGCCGCAGGCAATGGCCAGGTCAACGGGTTCACCTTCACCATCGACCGAGCCAACTCCCGTCGCACGACGCAGGCGCCAGCAGGCTGGGGCACGGCCCCCATCGCGTGCTGGGTCGTGAGGAAGGGTGGCAAATGCCAGTAACAAGCCGTCGCGTCCGGGTGCGCGGAGTCACGATCGTCGAGTTGGTGGTCGTGCTGTTGGTTCTCAGCATCGTGATCTTCCTCGCGCTGCCGAGCTACAGCCTCTGGATCGCGAACACGCAGGTGCGGACCGCCGCCGAATCGGCACAGAACGGCCTGCGGCTCGCGGCGTCGGAAGCAGTCAGTCGCAACATTCAGGTCGACTTCGTGCGCACACTCGACCCCGAACCGGGTCTTGCCTCGACCTCGAACATTGCGGGCGTGAGCTGGGTCGTGCGCTCGAACCCGCCGGCGCCCGAGGTGGCGGAGCTGATCGACTCGAAGCCCGCGGCAGAGGCGAGCCAGAGCGCAGCGGTCGCCGCGAACGCGGCGGTCGTCAGCTTCACCGGGCTTGGCCGCCTCGTGTCCGGATCCGCCCTGGCGTGCATGCGCTTCACCAACCCGAACGGGGATCGTCCGCTGATCGTGACGGTCACGTCCGGCGGGAGCGTGCGCATGTGCGACCCGGCGTTCCCGGCGAACGATCCGCGGGGATGTCCGGCGCTGCCGGCGCCATGCGCCTAGGAGGACGAACGATGTACGCTCGAAGCAGCGCCGGCCGCATCGCTCGCCGCCTCGAACGCGGCGCTTCCCTGATCGAAGGGATGATCGCGATCCTGATCTTCTCTATCGGGATCCTTGGCTTGATGGCGCTGTACGGCGCGTCGATCAAGAACGCGACGGACGCGCAGTACCGTTCCGAGTCGGCGTATCTCGTCAACGGCGCAATCGCGAAGATGCGCCTGCACGATGCGGGAACCGTTACCGCCGATTTCGCCTCGCCTGGCGGGGCGCAGTACCTGCAGTGGCTCGCCGACATGACGGCGGCCAATGCGGCGCTGCCGGGAATGGGCGCGAATCCGCCGACGATCATCTTCCTCGGCCGGCAAGCGACGGTGACGGTGTTCTGGCAGGCGCGGAGTGACGGCGGCGTGCGCCGCCACCGGGTCGATACGCAGCTCGATCAGTGACGATGGAGCCGGCCATGACAGAGCGCGGATTCAGCGGCAGGCGCACGGAGCGGGGCCTGACGATGGTCGAGCTGATGGTGGGGCTGGTGATTGCCCTCATCGGCTCGATCGTGATCTTTCAGGTATTTCTGGTCAGCGAGAACTACAAGCGCAGCACGACCGGCGGCAGCGATGCGATCCAGAGCGCGAATTTCTCGCTCTACCAGCTCGAGCGCGAGTTCTCCGGGGCCGGCGCGGGGCTCGCGCGCATGACGAACCTGTGGGGCTGTCTGGTGCAGGCGAGACGGGCGAGCACGGTCGTGCTGGGACCGGGAGCGGCGGCGTTTCCGGCGCCGTTCGACGTCTTCGCCAGCACGAACGTGCGGATCGCCCCGGTCCTGATCAGCGACGGCGGGGGCGCGACGCCCGACGTCGTCCTCGGCATCAGCGGAGCCAATGATTCGGTCAACACTCCTGTGGTCGTCACCGGCGCGCCCACGGCGGCCAACGTGTCGCTCGCCAGCACGCTGGGCGTCAGGCAAAACGACCTGCTGATGGTCGTCGAGCAGGGGGCGGCCGGCAATCCCTGCCCGCTCGCGCAGGTGGATTCGCCTGACCCTCTATGGAGCCCCCCGGTGCCGCCGATGCCCCTCATGCCGAACCCCGTTGCCTTCGCCGCGAACGACAGCTGGACGACCGGGTTCAGCGGCTACAGCGCAAGCGCCAAGGTCGCGAACCTCGGACCGGCGGTGTGCCCCGTCGGCGTGCCCTGTGAGCGGCCGAGGTTCGTCGCGTTCGGCGTCGGCACGGATCCCGCCGGGTTCACGAGCGCGCTGCTCACCTACGATCTCCTGTTCGGCGCTGAAGCGCCCTTCAACGGCGAGCCGATCTCGATCGCCGACAACGTCGTGAACCTGCAGGCAGTCTACGGGGTCGCAGCCACTCCCACTGACCCGACGGTGGCGCAGTGGGTGCCTCCCACGGCGCCGTGGGACCTGGCGAACCTCACCAACGGCGGCGCGGCGTCCGCCGATCTCATCGCGCGCATCCGCGCGGTCCGGATCACCGTGGTCGCGCGCAACGCACAGTGGGAGAAGGACCCGGTCAGCCCGGCGACCGTGACGCTGTTCGCGGATCTTCCCGTGGCCGCGCGGGTCACGGTGAACCTCACCGCCGCCGAGCGGCAGTACCGCTACCGGCAGTTCGACGCAGTGATCCCGCTTCGCAACATGCTGCTCGCCAACAACTGATTCACAACGGGGCACCCCATGACGACACCCTCTGCCCACGGCTCCGGAGAGCGCGCCCAGCGCGGCGCCGTGCTGTTCATCGCTCTTATCGTGCTGGTCGCGATGACGATGGCGAGCGTTGCCCTCGTCCGCTCGGTCGATACCGCGACCCTTGGCGCCGGAAACATCGCCCTCAAGCAATCCGCCGCGCAGGCCGCCGAGCGGGCGGTGGGAATGGCGATGGCCCAGTTCGACCCGTTCGCCGTGCCGGCCGGATTCTTCACCGTGATTGCCAACGCCGATTCGCACCAGAGCACGCAGAACTACTGCGCGTCACTTCTGCCGACCGACAAGCGGGGCGTGCCGTTGGTGCTCCAGAACCTCGGCAACAAGGAGTGCGACGGCCAGCCGCTCGACCCCGCCAACGTGGTCACCACGGCGAATAACGAGCGGCTGCGCTACGTGATCGAGCGGCTGTGCACCGACACCGGGGTGCCCGATCAGGCGAAATGCAACCTCGACCAGATCCTCCCGACCGGCGGCACGGTCGGCGGCGGCGCCCACCTCGGCGACACGGTGCCGCTGTATCGCGTGACGGTGCGCGTCGACGGGCCGCGCAACACGCGGCATTTCAGCCAGGTCATCTTCAGGCCCTGAACCCGGGGCCTGAGCCCGTATCGATTTAAGGAGCAGTCACCATGAACTCTCGACCCAGGCATCTTTTCCGGAAAGCGGTTGCTTCCTGGCTCATCGTCTGGCTGGCGCTCCCGCCGCTCGGCACCGCCAGCGCGGCGCCGACCTTGCTCGCCGACGCGCCGATCTTCGCGACCAAGAAGGTACCGCCCAACCTGATGCTCGACCTGTCGGTGGAATGGCCGACCGGCGTGGTGGCGGCGTACAACGACAACCCCGACACGACCCCCGGCTTCGAGTGTGGCGGGCGCGACGGCGGCACGGTGAACAGCGCCACCAACGGCTTCGGCGTGTGCTACTTCGAGAACCGCACCTATCTCGGCTACTTCGACCCCAAGAAGTGCTACGAGTACGTCGGCAACAAGGGATCGGGGACCAGCCCGCCCGAGGCGCCCTCGTCCGCGAAGGGGTACTTCTCGCCGGTCGAATTCGGCACCGGCCCCAACGGCACCCAGTGCTCGGGGAAGTGGAGCGGCAACTACCTCAACTGGGCGACGATGCAGGCGATCGACACCTTCCGCTGGAACCTCACCGGCGGCGACCGCGCCGTCGACACCCCGAGCAACACCATCATCGAGAAGGCCCGCCACTCCGGCCAGGGCGGCTACAACCAGTTCCCGGTCAAACGCATCCGCAACAGCGGCTTCACGCAGAACGGCGTCACCGTGCCCGGCGTCGACGTGAGCAAGGTGACGCCCGAGTCCTCGAGCCACTACTACGCGCGGGTGCACGGCGGTGGCGTGTCGAACACCGCCCTCGGCCCGTTCTGGGTCAACTTCTTCGACAACACCACCTACGTCGCCCCGCAGATCCAGTTTCTCAAAAGCGACAGCAGCACGCCCAACTGGAGCAGCAGCGACGTCCACACCTTCTACCTCCGCGTCGAGGTCTGCACGTCGGGCATGCTCGAGTCAAACTGCCGGCAGTACGGCAGCGCCTGGAAGCCGACGGGGCTGATCCAGCAGAACGCCGACCGCATGCGCTTCGGCGTGTTCGGCTATCTCCTCGAGAGCGACCGGTCGCGGGCGGGCGGCGTCATGCGCGCGAAGATAAAGGATGTCGGGCCGATGACTATCGATCCGGTCAATCCCCCGGTCGCCAACTCCCGCGCGGAGTTCTCGGCCTCCAACGGCACTTTCGTCGCGAACCCGGATTCCGCCGACGCCACCGCGAGCGGAGTGTCGCAAAGCGGCGTGATCAACTACCTCAACAAGTTCGGCAAGGCGAGCGCCGGCTACAAGAGCACGGACACCATCAGCGAGTTGTACTACGAGGGCCTGCGCTACCTGAAGAACATGGGGAGCGCGACGCCGCAGTACGTGGCGGGCATCACCAACCCGATGAAGGACGGGTTCCCGGTGATCACCACCTGGGACGACCCGATCCAGTACTCCTGCCAGAAGAACTACGCCCTGATGATCGCTGACGTGAACGCGTGGTGCGACTGGGCGCTTCCCGGTACGTCGATCACCGGACACTCGGGCTGCACCGACTCCAACTCCGGCAAGGTCCATTCCTCCACGATCTCGAACCCGATACCGGGGCTCAACGTCACCACCGAGGTCAACAAGGTCGCGGTCCACGACACGAGCTCGACGTGGGTGTCCACCGGCTACGGCAACCTCGCCACCGTGCTCTCGCCGATCGTGCATCCGATCTCCGGCAACACCAATAACCGCGGCAACACCTGGTACCTGGCGGGGCTCGCCTACTGGGCCAACACCAACGACCTGCGCCCCGACAAGACCGCCGGCACCAGCGACCGCGTGACCCTCCAGACCTACATGGTGGACGTCGCCGAGACCGGGTCCGGATTCGTGTGGGACTCCCTCAACAGGCCGATGAACCAGATGTCGCTCGCCGCCAAGTATGGCGGGTTCGACGACGTCAACCTGGACGGCGTGCCGGCGAACCAGCAGACCTGGGACAAGAACGGCGACGGCATCCCGGACAACTACTTCCTCGCCAGCCGGCCCGACGTCATGGGCGCCTCGCTCAGCTCGGTGTTCAACGACGTGCTCTCGAAGACCGAGTCCTCGGCCGGGGCGACCCTGATCAGCTCCCAAGTCCAGAACGGCGACAGCATCTACGAGGTGCAGTACACCTCGAACGGCTGGGTGGGGGACGTGTTCGGCAGCACCATCACCTTCGACGCGCTCGGCAACCCGAGCACCTCGCCGGCGTGGACCGCGCGCCCGCTGCTCGACGCCAAAGTGGCTTCCGGCGGCTGGGACACGGCGCGGCGGATCATCACCCTCAACGGCACCGCCAGCGTCCCCTTCCGGTGGGGCAACCTCTCGAGCGCGCAGCGCAATACGCTGGGGCCGAACGACACGGTCCGCCAGGAGGTCCTCAACTTCCTCCGCGGCGACCGCTCGAAGGAGGGCAGCCCCTATCGCATCCGCCAGGGGATCCTCGGCGACGTCGTGAGCGCCGAGGCGGTGGCGGTGGCGCAGCCGCAGGGGACGTACGACGACGGCGCCAACCCCGGTTACTCCAGCTTTAAATCGACGCACGCGTCGCGCCCGAAGATGGTGTACGCGGCCGCGAACGACGGCATGGTCCACGCTTTCGACGGAGTCACCACGTCGGGCGGCGGCCAGGAGCTCTTCGCCTACGTGCCGAGCTTCGGCTTCAACGGCCCGAGCGTGCCGGCGACCCCGAGCATCGACGGGCTCGCGGCGCTCGCCCAGGCCGGCTACACCCACCGCTTCTACGTCGACGCGACGCCGGTCGTGGCCGACGTCGACTTCGCGCGCACCGGCGGCGATCCGACCGTGGCTCCGCTCGTGACCGCGACCCCCGACTGGCGCTCGATCCTCGTCGGCGGCCTGGGCAAGGGCGGCAATGGCTACTACGCACTGGACGTCACCACCGCGCCCACCCCGGCGACGACCGAGACCGCGCTCGCCAGCAAGGTGCTGTGGGAGTTCACCGACCCCGACATGGGCTTCACCTACGGCAAGCCGGTGATCGCCAAGCTCCGGCAGTACGGCTGGGTGGTGATGGTGACCTCGGGCCACAACAACCTCATCGGGGGGAACAAGGGGAAGGGCTTCCTGTACATCCTGAACGCCAAGACCGGGGCGCTGCTGCAGAAGATCGGCACCGGCGCGGGGAACAACTCCGATCCGAGCGGCATCAACCACATCGCCGGCTACGCGATCGACTTCTCCGACTTCACGGTCAGCGAGATTTACGGCGGCGACCTTCTCGGCAACGTCTGGCGCTTCGACCTCACGCAGGCAACCGGGAGCTACCCGGCGCCGGTCACGATCGCCGAGCTGAAGGACGCCTCGAACAACGTCCAGCCGGTCACCACTGCGCCGCGAGTCGAGATCGCGCTGAACGGCATCACGCGGTGGGTCTTCATCGGCACCGGCCGGCTGCTCGACAACACCGACATGGCCAACACCCAGACGCAGACGATGTACGCGTTCAAGGATGGCACGAAGTCCGCGCCGGCCACCGGCGCCACGCTGCCGATCGGGGTCTCGCACCCGCTGCAGCGCGCCGACTTCGTCCCGTTCTCCGACGCCGACCTGCTCACGGGCGTCACCGTGCCGCCGGACAAGATCGGCTGGCTCCATGACCTCTCGGGAGTCGGCGCCGGCGGCTCCACCGAGCGCGTCAGCTTCGACCTGGTGGCGAACAGCGGGACGATCGGGTGGATCGGTAGCATCCCGTCCACCGACCCGTGCTCGCCGGGCGTCTCGAGCCGCACCTACGCGGTGAGCTACGAGACCGGCAAGTCCGCGCTTCTCGACTCCCTCGGCGGCAGCACGCTGGTGCCGTTCGTGACGAACACCTACGGCCTCGTCAAGCTGCAGTTCGTCAAGGTCGGGGACAAGGTCCGGCTCCTGTCGTCCGACCGCGGCCGGAAGGTGACGCAGGTGCCCGGGCAGTTCAGCGGCGCGGCGCAGGCGCCCCGCCGGCTGAACTGGCGCGAGATCATCCAGTAACGGCCGATCGCCGACGGGCAGACTTGCTTGCGGATTCTCAGACAAAGACCCGCCGCCCCGGCAGCTATTCTCGGTGGTGCTGGCGAGTGGACTCGAACCACCGACCTACTGATTACGAATCAGTTGCTCTACCAGCTGAGCTACGCCAGCGACCGCGCGCGAATTCTACAGCAAAAGCGTCAGGGCCCGCGCGAGCGCACGCGCACGATGATGTCGACGCCGTCGGTGACCATGCCCTCCGGCAACCGGGGAAGTCCCGCGATCTCGATCTCGCTCGCGTCGATATCGGTCAGCTCGCCGGTATCGAGGTTGTAGAGGTGATGGTGCACCTCGGTGTTGGGATCGTAGAACACCTTGTGGGGGTCCACGATCACTTCCCGAATCAGCTTCTTTTCGAGAAAAAGATTGAGCGTGTTGTAGACCGTCGCCTTCGAGGTCTCGGAGTGGCGGTTATTGACGATCGCGAGGATCTGGTCGGCGGACAGGTGCTCGCCGCGCGTGAACAGGGCGTGCGCGATCTCGAGGCGCTGGTGCGTCGGGTTGATGTCGTGCCGACGCAGCATCTCGAGAAGCGTATCGCGCGTGTAAGGCATTGGCTTCATTTGATTAAATATTGTAAACCGATTCTTGGACTAAGTCTAATTCGAGGCCCCTCGCACCTCCTACAGGGGCCGATACTCACCATTCAACGACACTTTGCCAACCGACCGGGACCATTCCGCCGCCGATGAACGCGGGCCGGACCGGGACCGTCCCGTTGTAGGGTTTCGGTCTCATGATCGGCGTCAATCAGCGGCCGTCCGCGGCGGGATGGCGTTTCAAAAACCCGGCGTCGGGTGCTGGCCGATCGCGTGCCTGCGTGTTCGTCGTTGCTTTCGTTTTTCTTGCGCAATTTTCGAGCGCGCGATCGCGACGGCACCGCGCGCCGGATTCCTTCTCGCCGGAAATTTTTCGCGGCGAAAGTTCGTGACTTATTTCGCGGCGCGCGCGGCGCTCCGTGCAAAAGTGCCGAAGGCCGCGGCCGCTGGTGGCCCGCCCGCGTCCTCCCATCGGTTGACTCTGGCGAACATCGCCTCGACCCACTATCGTTTCCCACGTTGAAAGGAGCAGGCAATGGCGCAACCACGCGGTTTTACGCTGATCGAGCTGTTGATCGTGATCGTGATCCTCGGGGTACTGGCGGCGATCGCGCTGCCGGCATACAACGACTACACGCAGCGCGCGAAGCTCACCGAGGCCTTCACCGGAATGTCGGACTTCCGCGTGCGGATGGAGCAGTTCTACCAGGACAACCGCCGCTACGACGGCGCCGGCCTCGACGGCTGCGGCGCAGCGTCGCCGAATTCGAAGTACTTCACCTTCAATTGCGCACCAGGCCTCGCCCCGTCGCAGGACTACACGGTCACCGCCACCGGCATCGCGATCCAGGGCCTGGGCAACTTCGTCTACACGCTGAATGAAAAGAATGTCCGCGCGACGACGACGCTCGGCACCGGCTGGGGTGGCGCCCCGAACATCAGCTGCTGGGTGCGGCGCAAAGACGGGACGTGCTAGACGCCATGAGAAGCGCCGGCTTCACGCTCATCGAGCTCATGATCACGGTCGTGGTCCTGGCGATCCTGTTGTACGTGGCATTGCCGAATTTCGCCGTGTGGATGCAGAACACCCAGATCCGCACCGCCGGCGAGGCAGTTCTCAACGGCATGCAGCTCGCGCGCGCCGAGGCGATACGCCGCAACGTCAATGTTGAACTGCGGATGGATGTCTCCTCGGGCTGGACCGCGCGCATCGCCGGCACCGGAGAGGTGATCCAGTCCCGGCTCGCCGGCGAGGGATCGGGCGCCGCCATGGTCACCATCGCGCCGGCGGGAGCCAAGACGGTGACATTCAACAGTTTCGGCAGCGCGGCGACGAACGACGACGGCACCCCGACGATCACCGAAATCAAGATCGATTCGCCTGCGATTGCCGCCGTGGACAGCCGGGAGCTGTGCGTCCTGGTGCGGGCGGGAGGCAACATCCGCCTGTGCGATCCGCAGGTGCCTGCCGCCGATACGCGCACCTGCATACCGCCGCTCCCCGCCCCTCAGGCCGTGCCGGCTGGCTGCACGTAACAGGATAGCGGCCCAATGAAAAAGTTCATGTCCATCACCATGAAATCGAACGCCGGGCAACGCGGTGCCACGCTGCTCGAGGCTCTGATCGGCATCCTCATCTTCTCGGTCGGGATCCTGGCGCTGGTCGGCATGCAGGCGCTCGCGATCAAGCATATGTCGGACGCCAAGTACCGCAGCGACGCGGCATTCTTCGCGAACGAGATCATCGGCCAGATGTGGGTCAACCGGACGAGCCTTGGCAGCTACGCTTACGCCGGCTCCGGCACGCCCCCCGCCTCGATCGATGGCTGGGTGACGAGCATCCAGAACGCGCTCCCCGGCGTCACCGCCGCGGCGAATCGTCCAATCATCACGGTTGCGGGCACGACGGTCACGGTGACCGTCCTTTGGCAGCTGCCGGGGGGCGGTGATGTTCACCGCCATACCACGATGGCCTATATCAACGGTTGAGCCATGCGCGCGATTCCCGACATGACAGTTCTGCAGCGCGGCCGCTCCCGCGGCATGAGCTTGGTCGAGCTCCTGGTGGCGGCCGCGATCGGCATCATCGCGAGCCTCGTGATCTTCCAGGTGTTCGCGGTATTCGAGGGCCAGAAGCGCACGACGACGTCCGGGGGCGAAGCTCAGACCAGCGGCACGCTCTCCCTGTACACCCTCGAGCGCGATCTGCGCCAGGCGGGCTACGGCTTCAATACGCCCGACCTGGTGGGCTGCACCCTGCAGGGGTGGGACCAGCAGGTCGGCGCCGCGCTCACACCGTCCACGCTGGCACCGGCGGTGATCGCGCAGGGCGCCGGGAGCACGCCAGGCTTTGCCGGCGCCCCCGACACGCTCACGGTAGCCTACGGTAACGGCGATGCGCTGCCCGCCCCGTTGTCGGTACTCGTAGGCGGCCTCAGCGTGTCCGACACCTTCATCAAGATCGTCAACGCGCTCTACGGATTCCAGCCGGGCGATCACGTGCTTATCGCGGAGGGCGTCCAGCCGTGCACGCTGGCGCAGGTCACGCAGATACCGCCCGCCACCGGCGACAACACCCAATTGAACCTCCAGGTCGGCAGCTACGTGAATGCCGCCGGCGCCACCGTCAATACGCGCTTCAACAATCCGGCTGGCCTGGGAACGGCTTACACCACCAACGGCAAGGTCTACAACATCGGGCCCACGCCCTCCATCAAGACCTTTTCAGTCCAGAACGGGCAGCTGGTATCGCAGGCGCTTGGCGCCGCGGCCCCCACCCCGCTGTTCGACAACGTCGTCCAGCTCCAGGTGCAGTACGGGAAGGACAACAACGCGGACGGCGTGGTGGACGTCTTCAACGAGACCACGCCCGCCACCACCACGGAATGGGCGGCCGTGCTGGCCATACGGGTCGCCCTGGTCGCGCGTTCCGGCCTCTACGAGAAAGACGAAGTGAGCCCCGCCACGATCCGGCTGTGGGAAGACTCCGCGAATCCGCCGACAACTACCGGGCCGGTCTGGACGCTGACCTCGGATGAGCGTCACTACCGCTACAAGGTGTTCCAGACCGTGATCCCGCTGCGCAACATGATTTGGAGGCCCTACTAAATGTCACGCGCAACCGCACTCGGGACTCGCGTCTCCCTGCCCTCGCGCGCACGCGGCGCGGTGCTCTTCATCGCGCTGATCGTGCTCGTCGCGATGACGCTCGCCGGCATCGCCATCATGCGCTCGGTGGACACCGCCACGCTCATCGCGGGCAACCTCGCGTTCAAGCAGGGGACGGTGCAGTCCTCGGATAACGGCATCGAGCAGGCGTATCAATGGCTGCTCGCCAACCGGCCGGCGCTCTCGCTGGACAACGCGGCCCAGGGATACAACTCGGGTTACGCCAACCCGGTCTGGACCGCCTCCGGCACGTGGGCCAGCGCGGTGACCGTAGGGACCGACGCGGCCGGGAACACGATCTCGTACGTGATTCACCGCATGTGCAAATGCGCCGACACCCTCTACAACGGCACCTCCGCCTCGTGCCCCCCCCCGGAAGGGAACCAGTGCGCGCTGGACAACCCCACGGGCACGGGCGCGCCGCCGCCGCCCGCTGCGGGCGAAAGTTTCACGGTCGGCAGCCCCGGTTACCTGCAGGACCCCAGGGTGTATTACCGCATCACCGTACGCGCTCAGGGCCCCCGCAATACCGTGAGCTACGTTCAGTCCATGGTGGCGGTCGCGCTGTGAGGCACGCTGAATATTGATGGAGAGCATGGTTATGAAACCCGATTTCTCTGGACGTTCACTGTTCGCGGCTCTGGCCGTGGCCACGGCGCTCGGCGCTCCGTTCGCGCCCGCCGGCGCGGCGACGACCGACATTTCGCAGGTTCCGCTCGGCACCGCTTCGAGCACCGCGGTGCTGCCGAACCTCATGTTCATTCTGGACGACTCGGGCAGCATGGGCTGGCACTTCATGCCGGATAACCTGAGGAACTCCGATACGTGCAAGAACTACCGGTACACCAGTAGCGGCTCGACCACCACCGAGTGCTTGCTTCCCGACAATACCAATCTGGTGTCGCCCGCGGTTGATACCGTGCGTCACTCCCCTTCCAGCCCGGACCCGGCGGCTCGATGGCTCGTCGGCCCACCGGTACTCGCCACCGAGTTCAACACCATGTATTACAACCCCCAGATAACCTACCGCCCGGGCAAGGACGGCGCCGGCGCCGACCTGCCGAGCTATGGATCGCCGTGGACCTCTGTTCCCAACAATGCGTACGCCGCCACGCCCACGAACTTCGACGTGACAACGGAGTATCCGGAGGCGGTGTTCTGCACCGCCAGCAATTCCACGCCGACCGATAATACCGCCTGCCGGAGAAATGGCTACGCCACCGACGGCACGACGCTGCTCACGTCGTTCCGCTACAGCAACGCTTCTGCGCCTGCCGACGGCACCTTCGGCTGGCCGGTGTCTGTCGCCAACTCCTCGGATTTCCGTTACGTCAGGATGCGGTTTGGCGCCCCGTACTATTACACGATCCTGCCGCGGGAACACTGCAGCGACATCAATCTCACGCTCTGCACCCAGTCCGACACGCCGACCGGAAGCTCCACTATCCCGGCGCCGGTGCGCTATTGCCAGACGTCCAACCTCGCAAACCAGGACGCGGCGGTGTCCGGCAACACGGGTAGCACTCCGTCCTGCCAGTCCAAGATCGACGGTTCCCACCGCTTCGTGAGGTACGGCACGTTCGTGCGCACGGATATCGAGTCTGCGGTCACGACCTATGGCGGCCGGCCCAACCGCACCGACTGCGCGGCCAGGCCCGACTGCACGTACGCGGAAGAGATGACCAATTTCGCGAACTGGTACGCCTACTACCACACTCGCATGCAGACCATGAAGAGCACCGCGGGCCGCGTGTTCGCCACCATGGACGACCGCTATCGCATCGGCTTCGTCACGATCAACGCATCGAGCAGTGCCAAGTACCTGAAGATCGACAAATTCGACGTCACGCACAAGTTGGACTGGTACGCCAAGTTCTATGCCCAGGCTCCATCCGGCTCGACGCCGCTGCGGCAGGCGCTGTCCCGCGTCGGGCGCCATTACGGCGGCATGACCGACGGCATCAACAGCTTCATGCCGGACGAGCCGCTCCAGTACAGCTGCCAGCAGAACTTCGCGCTGCTCACGACTGACGGCTACTGGAACAGCTCGAGCGGGGTAAAGTTGAACGGCACGACCACCATGGACAACCAGGACGGCATGATCGAGACCTTCGTCAACCGCCCCACCGGCACGCTCGACGGTGCGGGCTCGACAGTCACGGATACCGCGAGCACGCAAACGCTGGAACAGGTCGTCTGCGCGTCCAATACGACGGCGAATTTCTCCGGCAGCCCGGACACGAATTGCGGCTGCGCCGTCAACCTGAAGCGCGTCAAGCAGCGGACGCTCGACGACATCACGACCACGACGACCGTTGACGGGGTCGCCGGCTCGCCTTCCACGAGTACCGTTTCCACCTTCCAGGACATCACCGCCTGCGATGCATTGCAGGAAACAACCGTGACGCGGGTCACGATCGCGGAGCAGGTCGTCTGCACGCGCAACAACACAGCCAACTTCCCCGGAACCCCGGACACCAATTGCGGCTGCCCCACCGGCAGCCCCACGCAGCGCCGCATCAAGCAGCGCTCGCGCGACTGGGATGAGACCGTCGTGAGCTACGACGGCGTGCCGGCTACGCCCACCTATACCAACCCCGGGACGGCAACCTTCCAGGACATCACCGCCTGCACCACCGGCTCGTTGACCGCCGGGCCGACGACGGTGACGCCGATCGGCACACCGGTCGTCAATACCACGGGCTCGACGATCACGTCGGCGGACTTCACCATCAACCCCAACCCCACCGTGCAGCCGGGCGCGACGTCCTCCAGCGCGACCCCGGGCGGCTTCGCCAACACGCTCGCCGACGTGGCGATGTACTACTACAAGACGGACCTCCGCACCACGGGGGCGATCGGCATCACCAAGAACAACGTGCCGACGTCGCCCAAGGACCAGGCGGCGCACCAGCACATGGTGACCTTCACCCTTGGATTGGGGCTCGACGGGCTCATGAACTACCGCGCCGATTACGAGACGGCAACCAGCGGGGACTTCAACCAGATCCGCACCGGGGCGACCGGCTGCTCGTTCTCGCCTGGCGGCACCGCCTCCCTCTGCAACTGGCCGCAGCCGGTCTCGGACTCGCCCACGGCGCTCGACGACCTGTGGCATGCGGCGGTGAACGGACGCGGCACGTATTTTAGCGCCAAGGACCCCAACTCGCTGCAAAGCGGGCTCACCTCGGCGCTCTCCGCGATCAAGACCACCGTCGGCGCGGCCGCGTCCTCGGCCACCAGCACGCCGAACGTGACGCCGACCGACAATTTCATCTACAGCTCGACCTACCGTACGGTGAAATGGGACGGTGAAGTGGTGGCGGAGAAGATCGACGTCGTCACCGGGGCCTTGATCCCGGGTATCGCCTGGTCGGTCGTCCCCCCGCTCGACGCGCGCTCGCTGCCGGCCTCCGATGACCGGACGATCTACACGTTCGATTCCACCGAGCCGACAACCAAGTTGAAGCCGTTCCTGTACGCCAGCCTGACGAGCACGGAGCAGGCATTCTTCGACGACCACTGTCTCACCGACCCGACGGTGTGGCCGCAATGCGGCGCAATGTCGCCGGCTGACCTGACGGTCGCCAACAGCGGGACCAACCTGGTCAACTTCCTGCGCGGTCAGAAGCAGCACGAGACCAACTACTACCGCGTGCGCGAGCACACGCTGGGCGACACCGTCAACGCCAAGCCGGCGTTCCTCGGCAAGCCCAACCTGCTCTACGGCGACGCCGTGGTCCCCGACTACAATTCGTTCAAGTCGGGCCCGGCGGCGAGCCGCACCCCCGTGCTGTTCATCGCCTCCAACGACGCCATGCTGCACGCATTCCATGGCGGCGAGGCTGCGGCCGGCGGCGGCACCGAGCTCTGGGCCTACGTGCCGCGCATGCTGCAGCCCGAGCTGTTCAAGCTCGCCGCGAACAACTACGACGTGAACCATCGCTTCTACGTGGACGGCTCGCCCGTCACCATGGACGTCTTCATCGGCGGCGCATGGAAGACGATACTGGTCGGAGGGCTCAACGCGGGCGGTCGCGGCTACTACGCGCTCGATGTTACCGATACCAGCAATCCCAAGGCACTGTGGGAGGTCTGCGCGGACCCGTCCGGCAAGCTGGAGTGCACCGCCAAGGACGACAACATCGGGTACAGCTATGGCCAGCCGATCGTCACCAAGCGCCCGACCGACGGCAAGTGGGTGGTGATCGTCTCCTCCGGCTACAACAACGTGCTCCCGGGTGACGGCAAGGGCTACCTCTTCGTGCTGGATGCCGAAACCGGGGCGATCCTCGACAAGGTCGACACCGGCGTGGGCGACACCGTCACGCCGAGCGGGCTGGCGAAGATCTCCGGGTTCGCCACCAACTTCTTGGTGAACAACACCACGACCATCATCTACGGCGGCGACTTGCTCGGCAACGTATGGCGCTTCGACATGTCCACCTCGGGACCCACGAAGCAGCTGATCGGCCAGACACTGGACAGCGCCGGCAAGCCCCAGTCCATCACGACCCGGCCCGAGATCACGCGCTTCGACGCGGGCTTCAACGTAATCTACGTCGGGACCGGCCGGTTCCTCGGCGCAAGTGACCTCCAGGATCCGGCGACGCTGGTCCCGCCGGCCAACCTGGCCTACCAGCAGACGATCTACGGGTTCAAGGACACCGGCACCGACCTCGGAAGCCTGCGCGAGCCGGCGGCGAAGCTGGTGCAGCAGGTCATGAGCGTGATCGACGCCAACTCCCGCACGATCAGCAACAACGCGGTCGACTGGTCCACGCAGAACGGCTGGTGGGTGGACTTGAACCCCGCCAACGACTCGCCCGGCGAACGCGTGAACATCGACATGCAGCTGGTGCGGGGCGTGCTGCTGATCGCGGCGAACGAGCCGAACAACGAGGCCTGCTCGACCGGCGGTAACAGCTTCTTCTACCAGTTCGATTACCGGTCGGGCTCGTACCTCGCCTCCGCGCCCGGGCAGGTCGTGGGCATCAAGCTCGGGGCGGCGCTCGCCGCGGGCTTCGTGGTCTACCGGCTGCCGAGCGGCCAGCTGAAGTACACCGGCATCGACATCACCGGCGCCAAGACGACCGGCGGCGTGTTGCCGGGATCCTCCGGGGCGCTCGGCAGGCGCGCGACCTGGCGCGAGCTCTACCAGTAAGAGTCCGCGTGGGATGGCGGCGGCCGGCCTCCGGGGGGTCGACCGCCGCCCCCGCTTTTTCGATCGGATGCGACGCGCATGAACCGCACGAAGTCCGCGATGATCGGCGCACTTGGGATCGCCGCGATGGTGACCGGGGCCGTGACAGCGCAATCGCAGAGCAGCGCCGACCGGCCCCAGCCCATTCGCCTCGCGCAAGCAGCGGCCGCCAAGACGGAGACACCGAGCCGGCCGGCACGCGCGCGTGAAGTGCGGCTCCGCGTGTTTCTGCCTTCGGGCAAGATGCAAAAGGATGACCCCGCGGAATACGTCGAGGTCGATGGCGAGCGCTACGTCCATTTCCGGTCGTCGCACCTCAAGTCGCCGGCGCGACCACTTGGGGACCCGACGCTTCGTTATCCAGCCGGCATTCTCGTGCACAAGAACGGCGCGGTCATCGTGCAGCTCCTGATCGACGAGCACGGTGAGCTGGTACGCAGCGACATCGTGTGCGCCGCGCCGGCGTTTGCGAGGAGCGCCCTGGAAAGCGTGCAGGGACTGAAGTTCCAGCCCGCCGTCGCCCGGGAAGGCCCGGTCAAGAGCTACATGCTGGTGGAATTCGGCTACGGCAAGGGCTATCCCTGCGGCCGGACTCCCGACTGAGCCGGCGCCGCCAATTACGTCACACTCCCGCGCTCACGCCTTGATTCGAAAAGTCATTTACGCAAAAAGTTTTGCCCGGACGTTGAGTAGTTCACATGTCCTATTACAGCAATCTGCTAGATTGAGCTCGCAACCGCTAAGAGCATGAAAGTACAAGTGCATCTCGCCGTTGCGGGGATCGGGATATTTGTCCGGGGGGACAACCGTGAGAACGCAACGACGTTGGGCGTCGGCAAGAATCTGCTTCATCTGGAGACCGCGCGAACGCATTGAGACTGCGCGCGCTCCAGCCCTTCCAGTCCCTCGTTCGGTAATCCCAGGCCGCCGCAAAGACGCAACCGCGCTCACGCGCGGGCAGGCGGCGGGCTTCACGATCATCGAGCTCATGATCGCCGTGGCGATCGTTGGCATTCTGGCGACGATCGCTTTCCCGTCCTACCAGGAGCACATGCGCAAGACCCGCAGGGCCGCGGCCCAGACTTTCATGGCGGACGTGGCGAGCCGCCAGCAGCAGTACCTGATGGACGCGCGCAGCTACGCCGGCGGTCCGGGCGCGCTCGCCGCTCTCAACCTGCCGCCGCCAATGGACGTGTCCAGGTTCTACACCGTGACGGTCGGTCCGGCAGCGCCGACCGTGCCGCCGTCCTACAACATCACCGCCACCCCGCTCGCCGGTTCGGCGCAGGTCCCGGATGGCGCGCTCACGCTCGATAACCAGGGCGCCAAGACGCGCAACGGGCAATCGGGATGGTAGACGTGATGCACAAATCGCATCCAATGCCCGCGCTTTCGGCGACCACATCGCGCAGGGCCCGGCCGGCGCGCGGGTTCACGATCACCGAGTCGATGGTGACCGTGGCGGTGCTGGTGATCCTGGTCGGACTCGCGACCCCGAGCTTCCGCGAGATCATCCTGGCGCAGGGGGTCAAAACCGCGAGCTTCGACGTGTTCGCCGGCCTGATCCTCGCGCGCAGCGAAGCCGTCTCGCGCAACACCACGGTCACGATCGCGCCGAGCGGTGGCAACTGGTCGGACGGCTGGACGATTGCCGATTCCAGCGGCGAGGTGGTGAAGCGCCAGGACCGGATGCCCCAGGTCATCATTTCCGGCCCGAGTAGCGTGACCTATAACGGCGCCGGGCGCGTCACCACGGGCGGGACGTCGATCAGCCTAATGGCGAACGGCGGCCGGGCCCCGCATGCGCGTTGCATCAGCATCGATTTGAGCGGCCGCCCGGTGCAGAAGCAGGAGGGGTGCTGATGAGCAGGCTCCCGACAGTTCCGGCAACCCGCGCGCGTGGCGTCACCATGATCGAGGTGCTGGTCACGATCGTGGTCCTCACCTTCGGCCTCCTCGGCGTCGTCGCCCTCCAGGCGCGCATGCAGGTCGCGCAGTCCGAGTCGTACCAGAGGTCGCAGGCAATTCTGCTGATGCAGGACATCGTGGATCGCGTCAACGCCAACCGCGTCAACGCGCTGAATTACGTCACCGCGACACCGCTGGGCACCGGCAGCACGATCCAGGACTGTACTGCGCTTACCGGAACCGCTCTCGATCTCTGTGAATGGAACAACGCGCTGCTCGGGGCAAGCGAAAGCACCGCGAGCGGGCAGAACGCCGGCGCCATGATCGGCGCGCGCGGGTGCATCACGAACGTCGTCGCGACGATGCCGCGCGAATTCCTGGTCGCCGTGACGTGGCAGGGGCTGGTGCCCACGGTCGCGCCCGCCTCCACGACCTGCGGCCAGGGACTGTACGGCAACGACCAGATGCGGCGCGCCCTGGTCGCCCGCGTCACGATCGGCTGCCTGCAGAACGATCCGACCACCGGGCTGTGCGTGACTCCATGAGACCCGACGCCATGATCCTCCAGGAGCAAGACGTTTCCGTGCGCCGCGCCGGCTTCTCTCTGGTCGAGCTGATGGTCTCGATGACGATCGGCCTGATGCTGCTCGCGACCCTCCTTGTCGTGTTCGCGAACGCGAGCTCGGCGCGCGGCGAGCTCGAGCGCGCGAGCCGCCAGATCGAGAACGGGCGCTATGCGGTGGAGCTGCTTTCCGACGATCTGCGGATCGCGGGATTCCTCGGCGAGGTCAATGTCGGCGCGCTCGCCGCGCCGGCGGCGCTGCCCGACCCGTGCTCCATCGTGCCGGCGGACTGGGCGGCAGCCATGCCCGTCCACATCCAGGGCTATGACGCGGGTTTCGGCGTGCCACCCTGCATACCGGCGGATCTCAAGCCGAATACCGACATCCTGGTCGTGCGGCGAGCCAGGACGTGCGTCGCGGGGGTCGCGGGCTGCGAGCCCGCGATTGCCGGCAAGCCATACGTGCAGAGCACCTTGTGCAATACCGAAACCACGCCGTTCGTCATCGGGCCGTTCGGCGCGACCGCCTTTCCGCTCACGCGCAAGGACTGCGCGACGCCCGCCGCGCTGCGCGAGTACGTGGTGAACGTCTATTTCATCAGCGACAACAATCGCGCGGGGCAGAACATCCCCACGCTCATGCGGCTGGAGCTGACCGGCCCGCTCGTCGTTCAGGTGCCGTTGGTCGAGGGGATCGAGGAGTTCAACGTGGAGTACGGCGTCGACAACGACGGCGACGGGCAGCCGGACGCCTACACCAGTGATCCGACCAACTATACCTACCCGGGCTGCACCACGTGCACCGCGGTAAGCAACTGGACCAACGTGGTGACCGCGCAGCTCCACGTCCTGGCGCGGAGTCCGGAGCGCTCCCCTCAGCACATCGACACCAAGACCTACTCCCTGGGGTTCGATGCCGCCGGCAGCGCGATCACGGTGGGGCCGAAAAACGACGGCTACCGCCGGCACGTTTATACAGCGATGGTGCGGATCGTGAACCCGGCCGGAAGGAGGGACCGGCCGTGACCACGGGCATGCGCCGACAACGAGGCACGACGCTGGTCATCGCGCTCATCATGCTGGTGGTCATCACGCTGCTGGCGGTGAGCTCGCTCGGCACCACCCAGATGAACCTCAAGGTAGTCGGCAACATGCAGTCGCGCGGTGAGGCGCTCCAGGCCACGCAACAGGCGATCGAGACGGTGATCAGCACGCCGTTGTTCATCGCCAACCCGGCCAATGCCGTGCTCAATCCGTGCGGCAGCGCCAATACCCTGTGCGCCGATGTGAGCGGCGACGGCGCACCGGACTACACCACCCGCTTCAATCCCGCGCCCGCCTGCGTCATGGCGAAGGCGATCAAGGTGAGCGAGCTCAATTTCTCCAACGCCGAGGATCTCGGTTGCGCGGCCGGCCAGGCGCAGCAATTCGGCATCACGGGCGTCGGCAGCGGCGACTCGTTGTGCGCGAATACCGCCTGGGACATCACCGCCGAGACCAGCGCGACGATCTCCCGCACCCGGGTGACCGTGACGCAGGGCGTCGCAGTGCGCATCAACGCCGACGACATGACGACTACGTGCCTGTAGGCGTCCGCCGGACCGAACGAGAGGGCACCATGGCCAGAACACATCGCCGCCTGATCAGCACCGTCCTCGCGATCACGCTGGGCGCCGCGGCGTCCTCGATCGTCCGCGCGGAGGATATCGACCTTTTCGTCGGCTCGTCTCCGGCTGCTGCCGGGACCCGCCCTAACATCCTGGTCATCATCGACAACAGCGCCAACTGGTCGTCCGCGAGCCAGCACTGGGCCGGCGGCGTCAAGCAGGGGCAATCCGAGCTGCGCGCGCTGCGGACCGTGGTCGGCGAGCTCACGGACAGCATCAATGTGGGTCTCATGCTGTTCACGCCGGGCAGCGGCAGCAACAAGGACGGCGCCTACGTCCGCTACCACATCCGCCAGATGCTCGCGGGGAACAAGGCGGCGCTGCAGGAGCTGATCGGCGACGGGAGTTGCGTCGACGGGTCGAACAGCCTGAACGGCACGCCCAACTGCGTGTTCAAGAACTATGACAGCTCGACCGAGAAAGTGGGCACGGCGAAGACCGACTACAGCGCCGGCATGTTCGAGGCCTTCAAGTACTTCGGCGGATTCACCAGTCCGGCGAACGCCCAGACCAACATTGCGGGCACGCCGGTCGACTCGAGCCATTTCGGGGCCGACCGCTATTCGGGCGACCCCGATGGCAAGTCCGACCCGGCCGCCTACCTGAATGGCACGACCGATGCGTTCAAGCGCGTCCACCAGTCGCCCATCGACCTGAACAACGGGTGCACCAAGAACTACATCATCTTCATCGGCAACGGGTTCCCCACCCAGGACTCGCCGGCGAGCCTGCTGAGCGGCGTCCAGGGCAGCACTGCCCAGCTGCCCATGCCTCAATTCACGACGACGAGCTCGCAACAGTGCACCGTGCTCGCGAGCGCGTGCGCCGGCAACAACAACGTGCCGGCGGGCGTGATCAGCGCCAATCCCGGCTTTGACACCTACACGGGCACGAACACCGGAATCACCGCCGGCTGCACCGGCGGCCAGACCGTGCGCGAGTACCGCGGCTGCAGTACCGTGCTTACCGTGACCCCGACCGGCACCAGCGCAGTGCCGCCGGGAAGCGATGTACGCTACACCGACGAGTGGTCCAAGTACCTGTTTACCACCGACGTCAGCCCGGAAGCCGGCCAGCAGAACGTCGCGGTCTACACCATCGACGTGTTCAAGGACGCCCAGGACGCCCGCCAGACCGCGCTCCTGAACAGCATGGCGAAGCACGGCGGTGGGCGCTACTTCAGCGCCACCAGCGAGCAGGCGATCCTCAACGCCCTGCGCGAAATCCTGATCGAGATCCAGTCGGTGAACAGCGTGTTCTCCTCGGCGAGCTTGCCGATCAACGCCGCCAACCGCGCCCAGAACGAAAACCAGGTGTTCATCGGCATGTTCCGGCCCGACAACGACGGGAAGCCCCGGTGGTACGGCAACCTCAAGCGCTACCAGATCGGGCTGTTCGGGGGAGAGGCCAAGCTTGCCGACGTGAACGGCGTCGAGGCGATATCGGCCGCGACCGGCTTCGTGCAGTCCTGCGCCGCCAGTTTCTGGACCCAGGACAGCGGCACCTTCTGGAATTTCTCGGCAACAAGCGCGGGGCAGTGCACGGCCGCAGCCACGAGCCCCTTCTCCGACCTGCCCGATGGGTCGCTGGTCGAGAAAGGCGCCGCGGCGGAAGTCCTGAGAAGGGGCAATGACCCGGCCGCCGCGACGCCCACGAACGCCGTCAGCCGCACCTTGCTCACGTGCGCGAGCACGAGCAGCTGCTCGAGCCTGATTCCCTTCAGTACCGCCAACGTCAGCCAGGCCGCGGTCGGGGCTGCGGATGCGGCCGAGCACCAGAAATTCATCGATTTCACGCTCGGCAATGACGTCAATGACGAGAATGGCAATGCCGATCTCGTGGAAGTGCGCGCCTCGGTCCACGGCGACGTCGCGCACTCGCGCCCGCTGCCGATCAACTACGGCGGCGCGACCGGTGTCGTCGTCTACTACGGAGCCAACGACGGCGCGTTCCGCGCGATCTCCGGCGCGGACGGGCGCGAATTCTGGGCGTTCGTCGCCCCGGAACACCACGGCAAGCTCAAGCGGCTGGTGAACAACAGCCCTGTGATCACCTATCCGATCACGCCGCCGACCGTCCCGTCGCAGAGGAAGGACTATTTCTTCGACGGCTCCATCGGGATATACCAGAACGCGGACAGCTCCCAGGTCTGGATCTTCCCGACGATGCGCCGCGGCGGGCGCATGCTCTACGCCTTCGACGTGACCTCCCCGGCCGCGCCCGTTCTCATGTGGCGGGTGGGGTGTCCGAATCTTTCCGACGATACCGGCTGCACCGGGGGCTTCGCCGAGATCGGCCAGACCTGGTCGTTTCCGAACGTGGCACGGATCAAGGGCTACAACACCGGCAATAACCCGGTCATCGTCGTCGGCGGCGGCTACGACGCGTGCGAGGACGCCGACACCTCGTCACCGTCCTGCGGCGCCACCGCCAAGGGCAGGAAGGTCTACGTTATCGACGCCGCGAGCGGCGCCCTGCTCGCGAGCTTCGACACCCTGCGCAGCGTCGCCGGCGATGTATCGCTGATCGATCGCGACTTCGACGGCCTGGTCGATCACGCTATCGTTGCGGACACGGGTGGCAACCTCTACCGCATCGACTTCAGCGACCCGGCGACCCGTCTGCCGCTTTCCGCGGCGAGCTGGGCGATCCACCACACGGCCCGAACCCTTGGCACAGGACGCAAGTTCCAGTTCGCGCCGGCCGCCCTCGCCACCAGCGACCGGGTCTTCGTCGCGCTCGGGTCCGGCGACCGGGAACGCCCGCTCCAGACCAATTACCCGTACGTGGAGGACATCGCGAATCGTTTCTACATGTTCGTGGACATCTTCTCAACTTCCGGCGTACCAGTGGATCTGGACGGCGGGACGATGGCCAACTTCACGAGCAACACGACGTGCGCGACGACGCTGGGCACGAGCCTCAACGGCTGGTTCATGGACCTCAACACGGGACGCGGCGAGCAGACTGTCACGTCGGCGTCGATTTTCGGCGGCCTGATCTTCTTCAGCACCAACCGGCCGGTGTCGCCCACACCCGGGCAATGCGGAGCCAACCTCGGCGAAGCGCGCGGATACGCGATAAACCTGCTCAATGCCTCTGGCGCCGTCAACACCGAAGCGCTGTGCGGGGGCGATCGTTCCGGCGTGTTTCTGGGCGGCGGCCTCCCGCCGTCACCGGTGGTGGGGAGAGTACCGGTCGGCGGGCGGCCGGTAACGGTCATGATCGGCGGCATCCAGCGCTCGGGCGGCACCAGCTCTCCGATCGGCGCGCAAAGAGTCCGCCCGGTGATCACGCAGAAGCGGCTGCGCACCTACTGGTACACGCACGGGGACCGGTAGCAGATTATCAAGAAAATTGCTTCGCGCATCCGAATCGTCATTCCCGCGCAGGCGGGTATCCCCTTCCCCCCTTGCGGGGGAAGGTAGGATGGGGGGTGAGATCTCCTGGATCTCCGCCTCCGCGGGAGCGACG
Organism: Burkholderiales bacterium; assembly: GCA_036397875.1. GTDB lineage: Bacteria > Pseudomonadota > Gammaproteobacteria > Burkholderiales > SG8-41 > SG8-41. The sequence continues at coordinate 17,892 of DASWIC010000062.1, read as the reverse complement.
AGCGACTTTCGCCCGCCTGCTAGCGCGCTGCGCGGGCCTCAGGCAAGGCCCTTCGGCAGAGGGAATACCACCTTTTCCGCGATACCCTTCGATTCCGCGGCGGGGCCGCCGCCGAGCTGACGCAGCTTGTCCACCACCTGTTGCACGAGCACCTCGGGCGCCGAGGCGCCGGCGGTGACGCCCACGACGCGCTTGCCTGCCACCCACTTGGGCTTGAGCTCGGACGCGTTGTCGACCATGTAGGCCGTGACGCCCTGCTGCTCGGCGACCTCGCGCAGGCGGTTCGAGTTCGAGCTGTTGGGCGAGCCCACCACGATCACCACCTCGCACTGCCGCGCCAGGGCCTTGACTGCGTCCTGGCGGTTCTGCGTCGCGTAGCAAATGTCGTCCTTCTTCGGTCCGACGATGCCGGGGTAGCGCGCCCGAAGCGCATTGATCGTCTGCTGCGCGTCGTCGACCGACAGCGTAGTCTGGGTTACGAAAGCGAGGTTCTGCTCGTCCTTCACGCCGAGTTGCGCCACATCCTCCGGCTTCTCGACCAGGTACATGCCGCCCGCGCTCTGGCCCATGGTGCCCTCAACCTCGGGGTGGCCGCGGTGCCCGATCATGACGACCTCGCGCCCGTGCTCGCGCATCTTCGCGACCTCGACGTGCACCTTGGTCACCAGCGGGCAGGTCGCGTCGAACACCTTGAGCTTCCGCGCCTCGGCATCCCGCCGCACCGCCTGGGATACTCCGTGGGCGCTGAAGACCACGGTTGCGCCTGCCGGCACTTCCGCGAGGTGCTCGACGAACACCGCGCCCTTCTGCCGCAGATCGTCGACCACGAACTTGTTGTGCACCACCTCGTGGCGCACGTAGATGGGTGCGCCGTACAGGCGCAGCGCGCGCTCGACGATCTCGATGGCGCGATCGACGCCGGCGCAGAAGCCGCGGGGATTGGCGAGGAGTACTTGCATGGGCGGATTATAAGCCAGACGCAAAGCCGCGAAGGCGCAAAGAGAAGACTCTAAATATCAAATCAGATTCTTAGCGACTTTGCGACTTTGCGTCGAGGTTTTCGCTCTGCTTCGGGCGCAGAGCGTCCCAGATGAGCAGCGCCGCGCCGCAGGTGATGGCGGAGTCCGCGACGTTGAACGCCGGCCAGTGGTAGCCGAGCGCGTGAAAATCCAGAAAATCGATGACCGCCCCGACCCGTATCCGGTCGATGAGGTTGCCGATCGCGCCGGCGAGCACCAGCGAGAGCGCGAGCGCGAACAGGCGCTGGTGGGGATACCGGCGCAGCAGGTACACGATCCAGACCGAGGCGACGGCCGCGATCGCGATGAAGAGCAGCCGCTGCCAGCCTGCCGCGTCCGACAGGAAGCTGAAGGCCGCGCCGGCGTTGTAGACCAGGACCAGATTAAAGAAAGAGGTCACCGCGACGGCCTGGTTGGCCGCCAGGTACTGGACAGCGGCGACCTTGGCGAGCTGATCCGCCGCCACGATAGCCGCCGCGAGCGCGAGCCACTTGGTCATGTCACGCATGCACCCGCGGCTCGCCGGCGCCGAACAGGTTCGCGACGCAGCGCCCGCACAGGCCGGGGTGCGCAGGATCCCGGCCGACGTCCGCCCGGTAGTGCCAGCAGCGCTCGCACTTGCGATGCGGGCTCGGCTTCACCTCGATCCGGACGGCCGGCGCCTCGAGCGCGGACCGATCCGCGACCGACGCCTGGGAAGTGATGAACACGAAGCGCAGGTCGTCGCCGAAGGACTTCAGGAATTCGCGGCTTTCCCCGTCGGCGTAGAGCTCGACTTCGCCCGCGAGCGAGGACCCGATCTTGCCGGCGACCCGCAATTCCTCCAGCCGCTTGAGAACGTCGGAACGCAATTCGCGCAGCTTGGTCCAGCGGCTGCGTAAGGGGTCGGCATCGCGCGGCAGCGCGAAATCGTGCCAGACCTGCTCGAACACGCTCGCCTCCGGGCCCGCGAGCACCTCCCACGCCTCCTGGGCGGTGAAGGAGAGGACGGGCGCAAGCAGCCGGGTGAGCGCATGCGCGACGTGGTGAAGCGCGTTCTGCGCCGAGCGCCGCGCGCGCGATCCGGCGGGCATGGTGTAAAGACGGTCCTTGAGGATGTCGAGGTAGAAGCCGCCCAGGTCCTCGGAGCAGAACGTCTGCAATTTCTGCACGACGACGTGGAACTCGTACGCTCCGTAGTGGCCGGGCGCCGCGGGACTTGCAGTGCCGGGCGCGGAAGGCACGAGGGCGCGTTGCAGGTCGTGCGTCATCACCCACGCGTAGCGGTCGATCTCCAGCCACTCGTCCACTGGCAGCGCATCGCGCGCCGGATCGAAATCGGCCAGGTTCGCCAGGAGAAAGCGCAGCGTGTTGCGGATGCGGCGGTAGGATTCGACCACCCGCTTCAGGATTTCGTTGGAGAGGTTCAACTCGCCCGAGTAATCGGTGCTCGCGACCCACAGGCGGAGAATGTCCGCGCCGAGCGTGCCGATGATCTCCTGCGGCGACATGCCGGTGCCGCGCGATTTCGACATCTTGCGGCCCTCCATGTCGATGACGAAGCCGTGGGTCAGCAGCGCCCGGTACGGCGGCACCCCGTCCATCATGGAGGCGACGAGGAGCGAGGAATGGAACCAGCCGCGGTGCTGGTCCGAGCCCTCGAGGTAGAGGTCCGCCGGAAATGCCGTGTCGGCGCGGTGCGATCCGCGCAACACGGTGTAATGCGTCGAGCCGGAATCGAACCAGACATCGAGCGTGTCCTTCACCTTCTCGTAATGGGCGGCGTCCGCGCCGATCAGCTCCTCCGCCTCGAGCGACTGCCAGGCCTCGATGCCGCCGCGCTCCACGCGCAGCGCGACTTGCTCGAGGAGCTCGAGCGCGCGCGGATGAAGCGCGCCGGTCTCCTTGTGGATGAAGAACGGCATCGGCACGCCCCACTGGCGCTGGCGCGACAGCGTCCAGTCGGGGCGGTTCGCGATCATCCCGTGCAGCCGCGCCTGGCCCCAGGCCGGGTAGAACGCCGTCGCCCCGACACCGCGCAGCGCGGTCGCGCGCAGCGTCTCCCCCGGCTTTGCGCCGCCGTAGCCGGGCACGTCGTCCATGCCCGCGAACCATTGCACGGTGGCGCGCAGGATCACCGGCGTCTTGTGGCGCCAGCAGTGCATGTAGCTGTGCACGTGGTGGTTGTCGCGCGCGAACAGCACGCCGCGCTCATCGAGGGTCCGCACGATCTCGGGATTCGCCTTCCAGATCACCATCCCGCCGAACAGCGGAAGGCCCGGCGCGAATCTTCCGTCGCCCATCACCGGCGTCAGCATCTGCTCGTCCTTCATGCCGTAGCGGCGGCACGAGTCGAAGTCCTCCACGCCGTATGCCGGCGCCGAGTGCACGATGCCGGTCCCGGTATCGAGCGTGACGTACTCTCCAAGATAGACGGGGGAGGTCCGGTCATAGAACGGGTGCCTGAATGCGATCGACTCGAGCGCCCTGCCCTTGCATTCGCCGAGGACCTCACGCTGCTTCAAGCCGTAGCGGTCGAGGCACGTCTCGCGCAGGTCCGCGGCGAGAATCAGCAGCCCGCGCTCGGTCCGCACCAGGTTGTAGACATGGCCCGGGTGAACGTTGAGCGCCTGGTTGCCGGGCAGCGTCCACGGGGTCGTCGTCCAGATCACGGCGTAGCCGGGCTCGTCCGGCAGCCGGGGGAGTCCGAACGCACGCGCGATTCTATCCGGCTCGGCGATCGGAAATCCGACGTCGATGGCAATGTCGGTCCGGTCCTCGTACTCGACCTCGGCTTCGGCCAGCGCCGAGCCGCAGTCGAAGCACCAGTTGACGGGCTTCAGCCCCCGGTAGATGTAGCCCTTCTTGAGCAGCACGCCGAGCGCCCGGATCTCGTCGGCCTCGTTCCGGTAGGCCATGGTGAGATACGGCCGGTCCCAGTCGCCCAGCACGCCCAGTCGCTGGAAATCCCGCTTCTGCCGCTCGATCTGCTCGGATGCGTAGGCCCGGCACAGACGCAGGGTTTCCGCCGTCGGCAGATTCTTGCCGTGGCTCTTCTCGATCTGCACCTCGATCGGCATGCCGTGGCAGTCCCAGCCTGGGACGTAGGGCGCGTCGTATCCCGACAGCGTCTTCAGCTTGACGATGATGTCCTTGAGGATCTTGTTGACCGCGTGCCCGATATGGATGTCGCCGTTGGCATAGGGCGGACCGTCGTGCAGGACGAAGCGCGGCGCGCCGCGGCGCGCGGCGCGGATGCGCTCGTAGAGCCCGCGCTCCTGCCAGCGCTTCAGCATCAGCGGCTCGCGCTTGGCGAGATCGCCGCGCATCGGAAACGGGGTATCGGGCAGATTGAGCGTTTTCTTGTAGTCAGTCATCGGAAAACCAGCGGTCAGCCCTCAGCTGTCAGCCAAAAGCCCGTCAGGGACCGGCCTTTTTTTGCACCCGTGCATCTTCGCGCGCGAAGTAGCCTCGGGCATTCTCGACGTCGAGCGCGATCCTGCGCGTCAGCGTGGCGAGGTCGGCGTACTTCTCCTCGTCCCGGAACTTGTGCAGGAACTCCACGCGCACGTGGCGGCGGTAAAGATCGCCATCATAGTCGAGCACGTGCACTTCGAGCACGGGCGCGCCCTGGCGCTTCACCGTCGGGCGCACGCCCAGGCTCGCCACGCCCCGCAACCGGTCCGCGGCGCCCTGCAGGCGCACGGCGAAGATGCCGGTCAACGGCGGGCGGTTGCGCTTCATCTGCACGTTGGCGGTCGGAAAGCCGAGCTTGCGTCCCAGCCCGTCGCCCCGCACGACGCGCCCGCTGATCGAATAGGCGCGGCCCAGCAGCCGCTCCGCGCGCGCGAGCTCGCCGGCCGCGAGCGCCCTGCGCACCGCGGTGCTGGACACCCGTTCGCCGTCCTGCAGGAAACTCGGCAGCGCGGAAACCTCCACGCCCAGGCGGGGCCCGATCCGCTTCAGCAGGGCGAGGTCGCCGGCGCGCCGCGCGCCGAACCTGAAATCATCTCCCGCGAGCAGCCAGCGCGCCCCCAGCCCGCGCGCAAGGATGCGCTCGACAAAGTCTTCCGCCGCGATCTGCGCGAACCGGAAATCGAAGCGGCAGAGGTGCACGCGCTCGATGCCGCAGCCTGCCAGCAGCTCCAGCTTCTCGCGCAAGGAGGTGAGCCGTGTCGGCGCCTTGTCGGGGGCGAAGAACTCGCGGGGATGCGGCTCGAACGTGAGCACGCAGGCCGGCACGCCGAGTCGTGCCGCCGCGCGCCTCAGCTCGGCCAGCATCGCCTGGTGGCCGAGATGGACACCGTCGAAATTCCCTATGGTGAGCGCGGTCGGGCCCGCGGCTGCGGCGGGAACGCCGCGCGTGAGTCGCATACAACCAAGCCAAAAACGTTACTAAAAGCTTGAATTGTAGCGTGTTTTGAAAGAGCCGGTCCAGCGGGCGCCGCCCGCCTGCTCACGACTGAGCGTACTTTTGTTGCGCTTCCGTGTCGGCTGTGGCAAGCGCTGCGGCAAACGCGCGGCCCACCATGATGAGCGTCGGCCCGGTGATGCCGTACCACGCGATCTGCGGCAATTCCTCCAGGGTGAGTGCGATGCGGCGCGCCTGTGGCAAGGTTGCGTTCTCCGCGACGAGCACCGGGGTGTCGCGTGCCGCGCCGGCCGCGATCAGCGCGGCAGCGACTTCGCGCGCCTGCCCGGCGCCCATGTAAATGACGGCCGTATCCGCCGACGCAGCATTGCCCGCCCAGTTGCTGGGCGCTTCACCTTCGCCGACCCGCGGCGTGGCGAACGCAACCGTGCGCGCGACGCCACGCTGCGTGAGCGACACGCCTGCTTCCGCCGCAGCCGCGAGCGCCGAGGTCACCCCGGGCACGACCTCGTACCGGACGCCGGCCGCCTCGAGCGCCGCGATCTCCTCCTGCGCGCGCCCGAACAGCATCGGATCGCCGCCTTTGAGGCGCACCACCACGCGATGCTTGCGCGCCGCGTCCACCAGGCGCTTGTTGATGAACTGCTGGGCCGTCGTGAACTTCCCGCAGCGCTTGCCCACCGCGATTTTCTCGGCACGCGCTGCCAAGGAGAGCACCTCGGGATGAATTAGCGCGTCGTGGAACACGATGTCCGCGCGACGAAGAACGTCAGCGCCGCGCAGCGTGATGAGATCCGGGGCGCCCGGCCCCGCGCCCACGAGATAGACCTTTCCTGCGGCGTGCTTCATGAGGTTATGATCATTCCCTATCGTCGGGCGACGGGAAGGGCCGCCGGCGGAACAGCGGCAGCCGTTGCCGGACCGAGGCCTGATAGGTCTCGCTGAACTCACCGAATGCAGCGAGCGCGGCGCGTGGATCCTCGCCTTCGCGCAGCGCGAAGGCATTGAAGCCGCAGCTCGCGAGGAAGAACAGCTGGTCGCGCCAGATGTCCCCGAACGCCCGCAGCTCGCCCCTCCAGCCGTAGCGCTCCCGCAGCAGGCACCCGATGGAATAGCCGCGCCCGTCGCCGACTTTCGGAAACCTCACCGCCACCACGCCGAAGAGACGCAGGTCCTCCGCGATCGCCGCGGGATCTTCGTTGGCTTCGAGCCATACGCCGAGCCGGCCGGGACGCCCGAGCAATTCCTCGCGCCGGCCTTGCCACAGGGCGAGCGGCACGATGATGTCGCCCGCGGGGGGCACCGGCGGAAGGCTGCCGTCGGGGGCGCGCTCAAGCCGCTGCCAGTGATCGGCGATGACGTTCATCCCCTTGATGACGACCGCCATAGACACGCTCCTTGAACGGTTCGATTCCGATGCGCCATACGACGTCGATGAAGCGCTCCTGCTCGCTATCGCGCTGCCCGAGGTAGACCTCGATCAACTGCTCGATGACGTCCGGGATCTCGTCGCGCGCGAACGACGGGCCGATGACCTTGCCCAGCCCCGCCGGCGCGCCGGGGCGCGTGAGCCCCTGGTTGCCGCCGATGGAGATCTGGTACCACTCCTCGCCGCTCTTGTCGACGCCAAGGATGCCGATATGCCCGACATGGTGGTGACCGCACGAATTCATGCACCCGGAGATGTTCAGGTCGAGCTCCCCGATATCGAAGACGTAATCGAGATCGTCGAAGCGCCGCTGGATGGCCTCCGCAACCGGGATCGACTTGGCGTTGGCAAGAGAGCAGAAATCGCCGCCCGGGCAGGCGATGATGTTGGTGAGGAGCCCGATATTGGGCGTCGCGAGCCCGAGCGACTTTGCTTCCTGCCATAGCGCATGCAGCTCGGACTGGCGCACGTCGGCGAGGATCAGGTTCTGCTCGTGGGAAACCCGCAGCTCGCCCTGGCTGTAGCGCTCGGCAAGGTCCGCCACGGCATCCATCTGGTCGGCGGTGGCGTCGCCCGGCGGCGAGCCCGTTTTTTTCAGTGACAACGTCACCGCGGCGTAGCCCGGCGCCTTGTGGGGATGAACGTTGCGCTTCGTCCAGGCGGCAAAGGCGGCGTTGGATGCAAGCATACCGAGGTGCGAGGCATCGTCTCCGGGCAGTTTCTCGTAAACCGGGCGCGTGAAGCGCCGCTCGACTCGCTGGACTTCCTCCGGTATGAGCGTCGAGGGGCCGTCCCTCAAATACGCCCATTCCGTTTCGACGTCTTCGCGGAACCGCTCCGGCGTGAGCGCCTTCACCAGGATCTTGATGCGCGCCTTGTTGAGGTTGTCGCGCCGGCCGTAGCGGTTGTAGACGCGCATGACGGCCTCGACGTAGGTGAGGAGGTGCCGCCATGGCAGAAACTCCTTGATCACGTGGCCGATGATCGGCGTGCGCCCCATCCCGCCACCGACGATCACGCGGAAGCCGACCGCGCCGGCGCCATCGCGGACCGCGTGCAGCCCAATGTCATGCAAATAGGTGGCGGCGCGGTCGGCCGCGGCGCCGTTAACCGCGATCTTGAATTTGCGCGGCAGGTAGGAGAATTCGGGGTGCAGCGTGGACCATTGCCGCAGCAGCTCGCACCAGGCAAAGGAATCCACGATTTCATCGCGCGCCACCCCCGCGAGGTGATCGGTGGTGATATTGCGCACGGAGTTGCCGCTGGTCTGGATCGCGTGCATCTGCACGCGGGCGAGCTCAGCGAGTATATCGGGCGTGTCCTCGAGCCTCACCCAGTTGAACTGGATGTTCTGCCGCGTGCTGAAGTGCCCGTAGCCGCGATCCCACTGGCGGGCGATGTGAGCGAGCGTCCGCAGTTGGCGCGAGCTGAGCAGCCCGTACGGGATCGCGACGCGCAGCATCGGCGCGTAGCGCTGGATGTAGAGGCCGTTACGCAGGCGCAGCGGGCGGAAATCGTCTTCGGAAAGCTGGCCGGCCAGAAACCGGCGCGTCTGGTCGCGAAACTGCGCGACTCGCTCCTCCACCAGCCGCTGGTCGATCTCGTCGTAGTGATACACCGCGTTTTCCCTGCGAAAACCGAGAGGTTGGCATCGTAGCAACGGCCACTTATAATTCAAAAGAATATTGTGTTAGAGTGTAATAACTTGAAATTATGTAGGTTAACTCCATGAAATTGCAGCAATTACGCTACCTGACGGAGGTCGCGAAGCGCGGCCTCAATCTCTCTGATGCCGCGGAGGCCCTGCATACCTCCCAGCCGGGCATCAGCAAGCAGATCCGCCAGCTCGAGGACGAGCTGGGCGTCGATATCCTGGTGCGCAACGGCAAGCGGGTCGTGGACGTGACCGAGCCCGGACGCGTCATTCTCGGCATCGCCGAGCGGATCTTGCAGGACACCGAGAACCTGAAACAGGTCGGGCGCGAATTCCGGGACCAGGCCGCGGGCACACTGACGATCGCCACCACGCATACGCAGGCACGCTACTCGCTGCCCAACGTGGTGACCGCGTTCAAGCAGAAATACCCGAGAGTGCGCCTGACGCTCAAGCAGGGCAGTCCGCCGCAGCTTGCGGAGATGGTGATGGCGGGTGAAGCCGATATCGCGATTGCAACCGAAGCGCTCGACAGGTATCCCAAGCTGCTGGCGCTGGCCAGCTATCAGTGGCGCCATTGCGTGGTCGTGCCCGAGAAGCATCTCCTCCTGAAGGAAACCCGCGTCACGCTGGAGACGCTCGCCCATTACCCGATCGTCACCTACGATCTGGCTTTCGCTGGGCGCAGCCACATTGACGAAGCGTTCCGGGCGCGGGGGCTCGCGCCCGATATCGTGCTCTCAGCGGTTGATTCGGACGTGATCAAGACCTACGTGGAGCTGGGTCTCGGAATCGGCATTATCTCCGCGCGAGCTTACGACGAGAAGCGCGACCGGCACCTGCGCGCGGTCGAGGCCGGGCACCTCTTCGGGACCATGACCACCCGCATCGCCGTTCGGCGCGGCACCGTGCTGCGCGAGTTCGCCTACGTCTTTATCGAGATGTTCGCGCCGCAGCTGAAGCGCGCCGTGGTGGACGCCACGCTCAAAGGCGAAGGCAGCAGCTACGAGCTATAGACCTGTGGGCAGGAGCGCGGAGATGCGGCTGACCACCCGCTCGTGGCTCCAGTCGAGCTCCCCCACCATGCTATAGCGGACCCTGCCGTCAGGCCCGACGACAAAACTCGCCGGCAGGATGCGCGCCTGCCACGTGCTGGCTGCTTTTTTCCCGGGATCGAGCAGAACCGTGAAATCCACCGCCACCTGGGACAGGAACTTCCGGATGCGGGTTTCGGGCTCGTCGAGATTGACCGCGAGCACGATGAACGGCTTGTCCGCCAGTCTTTCCTTCAGCCGCTGCATCGAGGGCATCTCCTCGCGGCACGGCGCGCACCACGTCGCCCAGAAATTCACCAGCACGACCTGGCCGCGGTAATCGGCGAGACGGTGCCTGCTCCCGTCGAGCGCGCGCAGCTCGAGCCCCGGCGCCGGGCCGCCTGGCCACGGTTTCAGATCCGCCGCGCTGGACGGCGCCGCCGCCAGTAAGCACGGCAACGCGACCCGCAGGATCGACGAAATCACGCGATCTTGAGCTCGCGCGCCGTGAGGGTGTACTTGAAGCTGTCCGGGTCGAGCTGATCGAGCCGTCCTTCCGACGTTTCGCCGTTCGGATACATGAAGTACGGGATTCTCGGGCCAGAGGACCCCGGCAGCGCCACGTCGTGCGCGTAGCTGTACGCGAGCCAGTTCATCTCCCAGCTCCCGAACAGCCGCTTGCGCGCGGCCACGACCTTGGCGTCGTTCATCGCCAGCTTGCCGGGCGGCTCTTCCAGCACAACCTTGCGCACGTCGGCGGGATCCACCGGGACCCAGCCGCGTCCCTGCGCGTAGAACTCCGCGCGGCAATGCTGGGCCTTGCTGATGACCTCCGTGCCCGCGCCGAGGCTTTTGTAGCCCAGCGCCGAAGGCGCGACGCGCACGCCGTACACATCGCGCGCCGGGACGCCGGCGGATCGCGCCAGCCCGACGAAAAGGGTATTCAGGTCGCCGCATTTTCCGCCGAGGTTGCGTGTCTCGAGCATTGCCTTGATGTCGCCCCAGCCGCAGCCGCGGACTTTCGGGTCGCGAAAGGTATTGTCCACCACCCACTCGTAGATGGCGCGCGCCTTGTCCATGTCGGTCCGCGCCCCCTTAGTGATTTCGCGCGCGGTATCGCGCACGATGCCGTCGGTCGGGATGAGCTCGGTGGGCTGCAGGTTGAGCCTCAGTACCGCGGAATTTTCCTGGACGCCGCCTCCCGGGGCCGACAGGCCCACGAGATGGTCGCGGGTCGCAAAGCGGCTGACCAGAACGAGCTTCGGGCTTCGCGCCGATTCCCTGAACTCGGCATGAACGATGCCCATGCTGTACTTGCCGTCCTGCGAATAGCCGACCTTCCCGCCTTCCGCGTTCCAGGTGTTGCCGAGGCTCTTCTGGTAGGACGTGTCCGCCGTAAGCGGCACGGGCAGCCACACCCGCGTTACGCCGGCAGGTTTCAGAATCTCCGCGGTCGTCGTCACTTCGAATACCCGCCACGGGCCGGGCATGGAAGCCGCGGCAATCCGGGGCAGGCCGGCAACCGCAACAGCGGCGGGTAGCGCAATCGATGACTTGAGGAACACGCGTCTATCCATGATGGCTCTCCTTAGGGCACAACGAAGGTCACTCCCCGGTCCGCAAACGCAGACCGGAATACCGACATTCCATTACGCAGGCCGTAGACTGCGGTGATCGATTTCGGAGGAGAACTGCGGAGGGGGGAAAGACGATGGCAGGACGCGACTTCAAGGCACCGTCATCCGGGCCGCGCGAACGCGACGCCGCTCGCCGTCCTCCACCGGCACGAGCGTAGCCGATACTCACCGACAGCGCGACAGAACTTCGAGAGGTCAAGCGTTCGACGATGAACATGGGCACAATCTACCGCGTACCCGGTTGGCACACAAGCCGCCCCAATCGCAATAACAGCAAAATGCTCATGGTCATTCCGCCGCGCGCTTCGAAAAATCCGCGATTCGGAAACCGAGCAACCACAGTGCCGCAAAGTAAGTCGCCACGCCGAGCAGCACAATCCAAGCCAGATTCAGGGCGCGTGCGGCGGCGCCCATGGCGAGCCAAGCGGCGTCGCTGGCCGCGGCAATCCACAGCACAATGGACATGGCGTAGACCGCGAGCGCGAGCTTGATCAGGAACACCGGCCAGCCCGGCTGCGGCGTGTAGATATCGCGGCGGCGCAGACCCCGCAGCAGCAGCGATGCATTGATGCACGCACCCAGGCCGATCGCCAACGCCAGCCCGGCGTGACGGAACGGCAGGATGAACGCGAAGTTCATGATCTGGGTCAGCCCGAGCGTCACGAGCGCAATTTTCACCGGTGTCTTGATGTCCTGGCGCGCGTAGAAGCCCGGCGCGAGCACCTTCACCATGACGAGCCCGACCAATCCCACGCTGTAGGCCATTACCGCGCGCCGCGTCGCATAGACGTCCTCCGCGCCGAACGCGCCATAGTGGAACAGAGTCGCGACCAGCGGCACGGCGAGCAGCGCGAGCGCGAACGCCGCCGGCGTCGCGAGGAGGAGCGTCAACCGCAGCCCCCAGTCGAGCAGATCGGAATATGCCTGCGCCGACCGGTTGGCGTGGTGCCTGGCCAGGCTTGGCAGCAGGATCGTGCCGAGCGCGGCGCCCAGCAATCCCATCGGAAATTCCATCAGGCGGTCGGCATAGTAGAGCCAGGAAACACTGCCCGTGACGAGAAAGGACGCGAAGATCACATTGATGACCAGGCTCACCTGGCCGATCGAGACCCCGAACACCGCCGGCCCCATCTGCCGCAGGATGCGCCAGAGCGCATCGTCCCTCAGGTTGAGCTTGAAACGCGGCAGCAGCCCGACGCGGGCGAGGAACGGAACCTGCAGGGCAAGCTGCGCGACGCCGCCGGCGAAGACCGCCCAGGCGAGCGCCTTGACCGGCGGATCGAAATAAGGGGCGCCCCACAGGGCAAAGCCGATGAACGACAGGTTGAGAAGGGTCGGCGTGACCGCGGGCACCGCGAAGCGGCTGTAGGTGTTGAGAATGCCGCCGGCGAGCGCGGTGAGCGAGATGAAGAAAATGTAGGGGAACGTGACGCGCAACAGGTCCACGGTGAGGTCGAACTTGCCCGGCGTCTCCGTGAAGCCCGGCGCGGTCACGAGAATGATGAGCGGCGCGGCGGCGACGCCGATTACCGTCACGATGAAGAGCACGGTCGCGAGCGCCCCGGAAACGTGGTCCACCAGCACGCGGGTGTCCTCCGCGCCGCGCCGGTTCCGGTACTCGGCGAGAATGGGAACGAAAGCCTGGGAAAACGCCCCCTCCGCGAACAGCCGGCGGAGCAGGTTGGGCAGCTTGAACGCGACGAAGAAGGCGTCGGTCGCGAGGCCGGCACCAAAGACCCGCGCAATGACGAGATCGCGGACGAACCCGAGAATACGCGAAAGGAGCGTCATGCCGCTCACCGTCGCGAGCGCCTTCAACAGGCTCATCGGGGAATCCGCATGTTGCTAAATCCCTTCATTATCCGTATCATAGCGCCCCGTTACGGGATCGGGACACCATGGCCAACATCGCATCAGCCAGAAAGCGCGCGCGGCAGGGCGAAAAGCGCCGCCAGCACAACGCCGCCCTGCGCTCCGAACTGCGCAGCGCGATCCGCAATATCCGGAAGGCGATCGCGGCGGGCGACAAGCAGGGCGCCGGTACGGTGTTTCAGCGCGAGACGGCGGTGATCGACTCGATCGCCGACAAGAACATCATCCACAAGAACGCGGCGGCGCGCCACAAGAGCCGGCTCGCGGCGCGCATCAAGGCCATGGCCTAGGTACGGGTCGCTTACGGGTCCGACATCTTTCTTGCGCACAATGGGTTGATGGGGTCACAATATTGACGTCCCGCACGGCGGCTCCGGCCGCCGTGCGTGTTTTGTGGCTATCGACTCATGTCACACGTGATGGATACCTATGCCAGGCTGCCCGTCGCTTTCGAGCGCGGCGCGGGCTCGTGGCTGTGGGACACGAACGGCAAGCGTTATCTCGATGCCGTGGCCGGCGTCGCGGTGTGCGGGCTCGGGCACAGCCACCCGCGGTACGTGACCGCCCTGCGCGAGCAGCTAGGGAAGCTCGTGCACACCTCCAATCTCTATCAGATCACGCTGCAGGAGAAGCTGGCCGACCGGCTCGCCGCCATTTCAGGCATGGACAACGTGTTCTTCTGCAATTCCGGCTGCGAGGCGAACGAGGCGGCGATCAAGCTCGCGCGGCTGTACGGCCACAAGAAGAACGTCGAGACCCCGGCCATCGTGGTGCTCGAGCAGGCCTTCCACGGCCGTACCCTCGCAACGCTCTCCGCCACCGGCAGCCGGAAAGTCCAGGCGGGGTTCGAGCCGCTGGTCGCCGGCTTCGTGCGCTTGCCGTTCGACGACCTCGAGGCGATGAGACGCGTGGGCGAAGCGAACCGCAACGTGGTGGCGATTTTGGTGGAGCTCCTGCAGGGCGAGGGGGGCGTCAACGTCTGCCATGACGATTATCTCGGCGGCCTGCGCGAGATCTGCGATGCGCACGGATGGCTGCTCATGCTCGATGAGGTCCAGAGCGGCATGGGGCGCACCGGGAAATGGTTCGCGTTCCAGCATTCCGGCGTGAGGCCGGACGTCATGCCGCTCGCCAAGGGGCTGGGCAACGGATTCCCGATCGGCGCCTGCCTCGCGGCCGGACCTGCCGCGGAATTGTTCAAGCCCGGCAACCACGGCTCGACCTTCGGCGGCAACCCGCTCGCCTGCGCCGCGGCGCTCGCCACCCTCGACATCATCGAGAACGAGCGCCTGATGGAGAATGCCGTCACGGTCGGCGACTGGATCCGGAGCGAGCTCGCGAGGAAGATCGGCGGGCTGAAGGGCGTCAAGGAGATCCGCGGCAAGGGCCTCATGATCGGCATCGAGCTCGGGCACCCGTGCGGCGAGCTGGTGCAGCAGGCGCTCGAGCGCGGCGTGCTCATCAACGTGACCGTGGACGACGTGATCCGGCTGCTGCCCCCGCTCACCTTCAAGCGCGAGGAGGCCGAGCTGCTGCTGGCCACCCTCGTGCCACTCATCACGGCGTTCCTCGACCGGCAAAGCGCGTCGCAGCCTGCCGCACAGCCGGCCTGAGCGCGCGGCGCATCCGGAGCATTGCCCGTGGCCGTCAGGCATTTTCTTCAATTCAGGGACTTCGCCCGCGAGGAGTACGAGTACCTGTTCGAGCGCACGCGCTGGATCAAGGACATGTTCAAGCGCTACGTGCCCTACCAGCCGCTGCGCGACCGCACCCTCGCCATGGTGTTCGAGAAGCAATCGACGCGCACCCGGGTATCGTTCGAGGCCGGCATGCACCAGCTCGGCGGCTCGGTGATCACCCTCATGACGCAGGACACCCAGATGGGCCGCGGGGAGCCGATCGAGGACGTGGCGCGCGTCATCACCCGGATGGTCGACATCGTCATGATCCGCACGTTCGAGCAGGCGTTGATCGAGCGCTTCGCCGAGCACTCGCGGGTGCCGGTGGTGAACGGCCTGACCAATGAGCACCACCCGTGCCAGATCCTGGGCGACATCTACACCTACCTCGAGCACCGCGGCTCGATCCGCGGCAAGTCCGTGGCCTGGATCGGAGATTCGAACAACGTCTGCAACACGTGGCTGCAGGCGGCGGAGGTGTTCGACTTCAACGTGCGGGTCTCCACGCCGCCCGGCTACAAAGTGGAGCCCGGGCGCGCGGGCCTGCACGGCACCAGCCACTACGAGGAAATCCAGGATCCGATGCAGGCGGCCAGGGGCGCGGACCTGATCACCACCGACGTGTGGACCAGCATGGGCAGCGAGGCCGAGAGCGCCCGGCGCAAGCGCGATTTTGCGGCGTGGCGGGTGGACCGGGAAATGATGAAGGCGGCGCGCAAGGATGCGCTTTTCATGCACTGCCTGCCGGCGCACCGCGGGGAGGAAGTGGCCGCCGCCGTGATCGACGGCCCGCAGAGCGTGGTGTGGGATGAAGCGGAGAACCGGCTGCACACCCAGAAGGCGCTGATGGAGTATCTGCTGCTCGGCCGGATCAAGACCCAGGGTGATCTATGGTCGACGTGAAGAAAGTGGTGCTCGCGTACTCCGGCGGCCTCGATACCTCGGTCATCCTGAAATGGCTGCAGGACACGTATCGCTGCGAGGTCGTCACGTTCACCGCCGACATCGGCCAGGGCGGGGAGCTCGCGCCGGCCCGGCGCAAAGCCAGGCAGCTCGGCGTCCGGCGGATGTTCGTCGAGGACCTGCGCGAGGAGTTCGTGCGCGATTTCGTGTTCCCGATGTTCCGCGCCAACGCGGTCTACGAGGGCGAGTACCTCCTCGGCACCTCGATCGCGCGGCCGCTGATCGCCAAGCGCCAGATCGAGATCGCGCACCAGGTCGGCGCGGACGCTGTCGCGCACGGCGCTACCGGCAAGGGTAACGACCAGGTGCGCTTCGAGCTCGGCTATTACGCCCTCGACCCCGGGATCCGCGTGATCGCGCCGTGGCGGGAGTGGGACCTCACCTCGCGCGAGAAGCTCCTGGAGTACGCGAGGGACCATGGCATCCCGATCGATGGCGGCAGGAAGAAGGGCGCGGCCCCGTACTCGATGGACGCCAACCTGCTGCACATCTCGTACGAGGGCGGTGTCCTGGAGGACCCGGGCTACGAGCCGGAGGCGTCGATGTGGCGGATGACGGTCTCACCCGAGAGGGCGCCCCGCAGGCCGCAGACGGTCGAGCTCGCCTACCGGCGCGGCGACATCGTGGCGGTGAACGGCCGCAAGCTCTCGCCCGCAAGAGTGCTCGCCACGCTCAACGCCCTGGGCGGCAGGCACGGCGTGGGCCGGCTCGACATCGTGGAAAACCGCTACGTCGGCATGAAGTCGCGCGGCTGCTACGAGACGCCGGGCGGCGCCATCATGCTGAAGGCGCACCGCGCCATCGAATCCATCACGCTCGACCGCGAGGTCCTGGCGTTGAAGGACGACCTGATGCCGCGCTATGCGCGGTTGATCTACAACGGCTACTGGTTCAGCCCGGAGCGGCGCGCACTGCAGGCGCTGATCGACCACACGCAGCGCCACGTCAACGGCACGGTAAGGGTGAAGCTCTACAAGGGCACGGTGATGGTGACGGGCCGGGCGTCGCCGCGCGATTCCCTGTTCGACCCGTCGATCTCCACGTTCGAAGACGACCGCGGCGCCTACAACCAGGCCGACGCCGAGGGCTTCATACGCCTGAACGCGCTGCGCCTGCGCATCGCCGCGAAGATCAGACGCGGAAAATAGCCGCCTCTAATGCGGTAAGATTGCGGCGGCGTTACAGGGGGAGAAATCATGCCGTCGTTCGACATCGTGTCCGAGGTCAATCACGTCGAAATCCGCAACGCGGTCGAGCAGTGCAACAAGGAGATCACCAACCGCTTCGATTTCAAGGGCTCCGACGCGCGCGTCGAGGTGAACGAGAAGGAAAAATCGCTCGTCGTCTACGCGGACGACGAGTTCAAGCTGCGGCAGGTGCGCGACGTGCTGACCCAGAAGCTCGCCAAGCGCGGCGTGGACATCCGCGCCCTCGAGCCAGGCAAGGTCGAGCCGGTGAGCGGGAACAAGATCAAGGAGACGATCAAGGTCCGCGAGGGCATCGAGCAGGATCGCGCGAAGGGCCTCGCCAGGGTCATCAAGGAAAGCAAGCTGAAGGTCCAGGCCAGTATCCAGGGCGACGCGATGCGCGTGACGGGGGCCAAGAAGGACGCCCTGCAGGAAGCGATCGCGCTGGTGCGGAAGACCGTGACCGACGTGCCGCTGCAGTTCAAGAATTTCCGCGATTGAGGCCGGCGGCCCAGCGGCCGTAGAGCCGGTCCGCGATTGCGTTGAGGGCCCGGGTCTTCTCCTCGAGCGATTGCGTCATCTGGGCCGGAGTCTGCACCGAGGCGGTGCGCCGGGCGAGCGACTCCACTTCCTTCCCCCAGTCCTGGCACCACGCGCGCACCAGCTCGGGCGTCATCTCGACGTGGCACTGCATGCCGAGATGCGGGCCGAGCACGAACGCCTGGCTCGGGCAATACCGGCTCGACAGGATGCAGGTCGCGCCCGGCGGAACCGAGAACGTCTCCCCATGCCAGTGAAACGCGTCGAACGACGAGAGCCCCTTCCCGAGCCACTCTGCGGCCGCCTCGTTCGGCGCGACATCCACCCTGCCCCAGCCGATCTCCTTCACCGGGTTGCGGATCACCTCGCCGCCCAGCGCTTTCGCCATGAGCTGCCCGCCGAGGCAGTGGCCGAGCACCGGAATTTCCCGGCCGGCCGCGTCGCGGATCAGCCTCAAGACCGGCGCAATCCAGGGCAAATCGTCGTTGACGCTCATCGGGCCGCCCATGAAAACCAGCCCGCTGAAA